>JBJMQD010000365.1:0-14140 GCA_045802855.1 Myxococcales bacterium
GACGGATTCTGTTCCGCGTCCTTGCCGCGCTGGCTCAGCACGTACACGAGCTCCCGCTGCGGCGCCTGCAGCAGGCCGACGAGCTGCGCGAGCGGACCGGCCAGCGCGCCGACGATCTGCGCGCGCAGCGCCTCGCGCGAGGGCAGGTCGGCCAGCGCCTTGAGACCGTTCGGCTGCAGCATCTGGCCGTCGACGAAGCCGACCTTGATCACCAGCGCCTGGTTCGTCTTGGCGAAGGTGTGCACGGCCTTGGCCACGCTGACCGGATCGCCCTTGCCGAGGATCAGCCCGGTCGGGCCCTTCAGCTCGCCGCCCAGCGCCTTCAGCTCCGAGCTGCCGATCGCCAGCTTGGCCAGCCGGTTCTTGACGATCTTGTACTCGGCCGACACCGCGCGGAGCTGCTTGCGGAAGTCGGAGAGCTGCTGCACGGTCAGCCCGCGGTACTCGGCGAGCATCACCGTCTTGACGCCGTTCAGGCGGCCCTTCAGATCCTCGATCGTCTCGGTCTTCGCTTGCGTGGGCATCAGGCTGTCGCCTTCTTGAACAGGTTGGCGATGGCCACGGTGTCGATCGGCACGCCCGGGCTCATCGTGCTCGACACGGTCAGCGTGCGCAGGTAGACGCCCTTGGCCGCCGCCGGCTTGGCCCGCACGATGGCCTCGATCAGCGCCATGGCGTTGTCGCGCAGCTGCTGCTCGTTGAACGAGCGCTTGCCGACCGGCGTGTGGATGTTGCCGGCCTTGTCCACGCGGAACTCGATCTTGCCGGCCTTGGCCTCGCGCACCGCGCGGCTGATGTCGAACGTCACCGTGCCGAGCTTGGGGTTCGGCATGAGACCGCGGGGACCGAGCACCTTGCCGAGCCGGCCGACCTGACCCATGAGATCCGGCGTGGCAATGGTCGTGTCGAACTCCATGAAGCCGCCCTGGACCTTCTCGACGAGATCCTCGGCGCCCACCACGTCGGCCCCGGCCTCGCGCGCCTCGCGCTCCTTCTCGCCCTTGGCGAAGACCGCCACCCGCACGGTCTTGCCGATGCCGTGCGGCAGCACCACGGCGCCGCGCACCATCTGGTCGGCGTGCTTGGGATCGACGCCGAGGCGGATCGCGACGTCCACCGTTTCGTCGAACTTCTTCTTCGCCGTCTGGCCAACGAGCGCGCACGCCTCGTCCACCGAGTAGCGCTTCTCGCTGTCGACGAGCTTCTTGGCCTCGAGATACTTCTTTCCTGGCTTGGGCATCTTTCGCTCCTCGCTAGCCGACGACGTCGACGCCCATCGAGCGGGCCGTTCCGGCGATGCTGTTCATCGCTGCTTCCACCGAGCCGGCGGTCATGTCCGTCATCTTCGTCTTCGCGATCTGCTCGAGTTGCTTGCGGGTGAGCTGACCGACCTTCTCCTTCCCCGGCTTGTGCGCCCCGGAGCCCTTCTTCTTCTCGGTGTGGAGGCCGAGCGCCTTCTTGATGAGGATGGCCGCGGGCGGCGTCTTCACGATGAAGGTGAAGGAGCGGTCCGAGTAGATGGTGATGAGGACCGGGACGATGAGGCCTTCCTTCGCCTGGGCCTGGGTGGCGGCGTTGAACTCCTTGCAGAAGCCCATGATGTTGACGCCGTGCTGGCCGAGCGCCGGCCCGACCGGCGGCGAGGGGTTCGCCTTGCCAGCGGGAAGCTGCAGCTTGACGAATCCGGTGATCTTCTTCGCCATCTTCACTCCTCCGGTGGTCCGAACGGCCGGAAACGCGCCCTTCTGCCCGATGCTCCGCGCCTTCGCGCTCCGCCCGTCGCCGGCAAAGCCGGCTCCTCCCACCCTCTCAGGTCTTCTCCACCTGCATGAAATCGAGCTCGACCGGCGTCGCGCGGCCGAAGATGGACACGAGCACCCTCACGCGTCCCTTGTCGGGGTTCACTTCCTCGACGGTGCCGT
Source organism: Myxococcales bacterium (assembly GCA_045802855.1). Taxonomy (GTDB): domain Bacteria; phylum Myxococcota; class Myxococcia; order Myxococcales; family 40CM-4-68-19; genus VBKO01. Next base: position 1,923 of record JBJMQD010000365.1, read on the forward strand.
TGAAGTTCGAGAAAGGTCCGTCCACCACCCTCACGTTGTCACCTTCCTCGAACTCCACCTTCGGCTTGGGCTTGAGCGCCCCCTCCGAAAGCTGGGTGGTGAGCCGGGCGATCTCGTGCTCGCTCACCGCTGGAGGCCTCGTGGCATTGCCGACGAATCCGGTGATCTTCGGCGTGTTCTTGACGAGGTGCCAGGTCCGGTCGTTGAGCTCCATCTGCACGAGGATGTAGCCAGGGAAGAACTTGCGCTTCGAGGCGCGCTTTTCCCCCTTCACCATCTCCACCACGTTCTCCATGGGGATGAGGATGTCGCCGAAGTATTCGTCGAGAGCGTTCTGCTTGATCTTCTCCTCGAGCGACTTCTTCGCCTTGTTCTCGAAGCCCGAGTACGTGTGCACGACGTACCATTTCTTCTCGATCTTCTCGGTCTCCTGGCCGGGCATCTGAAGGGTTTCCCTCACACCGTCGGGTTCTGGATCTTGTCGGTGAGGAACTGCCAGAGGACGTCGAATAGCCCGAGCAGCGCCGCCGCGATCAGGCTTGCGACGATCACGGCAATGGTGGCAGCGCGCGTCTCCGCGAGACCCGGCCAGCTCACCTTGCGCAGCTCGGCGGCGATCTCGAACGACACCTCGCGATACCTCGGCGTGGCCCACAAGTAGAACGCGGTCCCGAAAGCGAGGAGGAGCCCGATGACCGACGACCAGGTCCACTCGCCAGTGAGCGGGCGCGTGAGCGGCTGCGTGATGCCGAATGTCCCGAAGACGGCAAGCAGCACGTGCTCGAAGAAGAACCCGGCGAGAAGCGCCAGGACGATGTAGCCGATCGCTACCAGCCTTTGGTTCGTCATCGCTCAACCGAAGGCGCGGGGGCCGCGGCGCCCAACGCCTCTCCGCTCGTTCCTGGACGCGAACTGGCAGGCCAGGAGGGACTCGAACCCCCAACATGCGGTTTTGGAGACCGCCGCTCTACCATTGGAGCTACTGGCCTTCGATCCACGCTCCTCCCGATTGCCTCCGCCCTGCGGGCCCGGCCCGAGGGAGGCGAAGCCGCTCGTTCCCCATGCTCCGCCCGCCGCGGGCGAAGCCCGCTCGTCCGCGGCCCGCATCGGGCGCCTACTTGGTCTCCTTGTGGTCGGTGTGCTTGCGGCACCGCGGGCAGAACTTCGGCAGGACGAGCTTGTCCGTCATCGTCCGCTTGTTCTTGGTCGTGGTGTAGTTCCGCTCTTTGCACACGTTGCACTCGAGCGTGATGATGGTGCGGTTCATGGCTCCGTTCCTTCGTTTGCCTCGTTGACGCTGGAGCCCACCACCAGGATTGAACTGGTGACCTCGTCCTTACCAAGGACGTGCTCTACCGACTGAGCTAGGTGGGCTGAAGTCTTCGTCTCCTGTGCTGCGGCGAGAGCCCGGGTGGAGCGGGAAACGGGATTCGAACCCGTGACATTCAGCTTGGAAGGCTGACGCTCTACCAGCTGAGCTATTCCCGCGGGTTCCTCCTTGGATGCTACGGCCTTTCGGCCTTCGCCCGTCGCCAGCAAAGCTGGACTCCTCCTGTGGCATTGCGGAGTTGGTGGAGGGGGAAGGATTCGAACCTTCGAAGGCATGAGCCGGCAGATTTACAGTCTGCTCCCTTTGGCCGCTCGGGCACCCCTCCCGACGTCGTCCGTCCTCCGCAATCGCGTGTCATCCTCCCGGACCGGAAAACCCAAGAGCCCTCGCCGCTGGGTGCCGCGCGGCGAGAGGGAAAACGGTGCCGCTCACCAAGAAGAGCTGGCGGCGGGAATCGAACCCGCGACCTTCTGCTTACAAGGCAGGTGCTCTTCCGGCTGAGCTACGCCAGCCTAAGTTCATGATTTCCTTCATTGTTCACTGCGCGCGCGCACTTTTCGGGACAAGGGACGGCAGGTTCTAGGTGAACTATCGCACCTTGTCAAGCAGGCGGGCGGGAGGAGCGGGGCTTGGCGCGCGACGGGCGGAGGCTGAAGGCCAGAGCACACGGCAGAGCGCACGCCCGGATGTCCCTCAGCGGGCAGCGCGCTGGCGGGAGACTTCGTAGAAGGCGATCGCTCCCGCGGCCGCCACGTTCAGGGAGCCGACGCCCCCTTGCATCGGGATGCGGGCGACGTGGTCGCAAGAGCGGCGGACCAACGGACGAACGCCCTTTCCCTCGCTGCCCAGGACGACGGCAATGCCGGTCGTCAGGTCGATCTCGGACAGGTCGCGATCGGCGTCGGCAGCGAGAGCGACCGTCCAGACCCCCTGCTCCTCCAGTGCTTCCAGGGCGCGCGAAACGTTCGTGACGCGGGCGACCGGAAAGCGCTCGAGCGCCCCCGCCGCCGCCTTGAACGCCGCGGGCGTGACCCCGGCAGCGCGGTCCTTGGGGAGGACCAGCCCGTGGGCGCCCAGGGCCTGCGCGCTCCGGGCGAGCGCGCCGAGATTCTGGGGATCCGTCACCCCGTCCAGGACGACGAGGAACGGCTTCGGCAGAGCGGCGCGGAGCAGATCGTCCAGCTCGGCGTAGCGGAACTCCGAAAGCTCGGCTCCGACTCCCTGGTGCGTTCCGCCCGACGCGCGGCGGAGAAGCTCACCGCGCGGCGCGTCCTCGACGCGGACGCCGGCCTCTTGCGCCGCCCGTACGACCTTCTCCGCACCCTGGGACCTACGGCCGTCCTGTCCGCGCTCGACCAGGATTCGCACGACATCGTGCGGGTGCGCGCGAACCGCCTCGAGAACCGGATTGACGCCGTAGACGAATCTCACTCCACCGTGACCGGGACGGTCACGTCGCGCTTCTGCCGCTCGCAGAGCTTCTCGGTGCAGATGAAGAAGCTCAACTGCCCCTTCACCTCGTCTTTGCCCGACGCGGCCGCCGTGACCGGGATCGTGAAGTCCACGCCCTGCCGTGGAGTCGCGGTGCCATCGCCGCGACCCAGCTTGGTCTTGGCGAGCTTGATGGCCGGGCCCGAGGAGAGCGACATCGAGAGCGGCGCGTCCGGCGAGACGTGCGCGTCCGAGCGCGGCACGATGGTGACGTGGGCATCGCCCTTCTCGCCCTTCTTCAGCTTGAGCGAGCTGGTCGTCTCGATCTTGTAGGCAGAAGCCGCTTGCTCGGCGCCTTCGTTCGCGAAAGCAGGCGCTGCGAAGACGAGGAAGGCCGCCGCCAGGAGAATCTTCTGCATGCTCCTTAGACGCCACAGACCCCATCGGGATGCAAGCGTCATCCCTGCCGCCTCCGCCCTACATTGGCGCCTTCCGCCGCCCGCACGAGCTCCTCGGCGCGCCCGATGATGGGGAGCGCCAGGTCCTTCCCCGTGGCCCTCTCGAGCCCCTTGAGGCCAGGGCTCGAGTTGACGTCGAACACGAGAGGGCCGAGCTCGGTTTCGATGAGGTCGACGGCCGCGATCTCCAGCCCGACGACCCGCGCCGCCTGCACGGCGATCGCGTCCAGCGCCGACGGGACCTTCACAGCCTTGAGCTGGGCGCCGCGGGCGAGGGTGTGCAGGAGCCGCCCCGGGCGCGGCCTCCGCTCCACCCAGGCGACGACCTTCTCGCCGGCGACGAGGGCGCGCAGGTCCCGCTCGAGCTTGCGGCGCACGTAGCGCTGCACGACCAGGTTGTGGCCCATCGAGAGGACGGCCTCGAGCGCCGCCTCCATCGACTGCAACGACTCGGCAACCATCACGCCCGGCCGCTCGCTCGGTGTGAGGATCTTGATGAGGACGGGCAACCCGCCCACCAGCTCCACCATCGCGCGCAGGTCGCTCGCGCTCGCCGCCATCACCGTCGGGGGCACTGCGACGCCGCGGGCGGCGAGGAGTTGCAGGGAGCGCATCTTGTTCCGGCTGGTAGCGATCCCACTCGCGTCGTTGACGGTGACGACGCCCATCATGGCGAAGTGGTTCACGACCGCGAGGCCGTAGGCCTGCACTGACGGCGCGATGCGCGGGACCACGACGTCGGTGCGGGCAAGCTTCTTGCGCCGGTAGAATGCGGTCGGCTGGTCGTCGAGGTGCATCTCGACGCCGAGCGGATCGAGGACGCGAACCCGGGCCCCCCGCAGCCTCGCTGCCTGGGCGAGCCTGCGGGTCGTGTAGATGGCGAGCTTGCGGCTGAGGATGGTGACGTGCACCGGGCGGAACTGTGGACATCCAGCGGCGCGCGGGTCAAGCATCGGGGATTGGCCTTGCGCCAGGCCCGCGAAGGCCGGAGGTTCCCGGATCGATGACCCTTCCCGCTGTGGTGCTCGGTTTGTCGCTCCTGGTCGCGGCGCCGGCGGAGCCCCGCATCCTGCCCGCATCCGAGGCCACGTCGCTCGTCAGCATCGCCGGATCCGGCAAGCCCGTCGTCCTCCACTTCTGGGCGACCTGGTGCGGCGCCTGCAAGGAGGAGTTTCCCCGGATCCGGAAGACGCTGGCGACGCTCCCGGGCAAAGGCGTCGCCGTGCTTCTGGTCAGCATCGACAAGCCGCAGGACCTGGCGCGGGTCAAGAAAGATCTGCGCCGATTCAAGGTGGATGCGCTTCCTTCGGTCGTGCTCGACGCTCCCGAACCCGACCCGGTGGCCACCGCGATCGGCGATCCCGCCTGGGACGGAACGCTGCCCTCCACCTTCGTCTTCGACGCGAAGGGAAAGCTGCGCAAAAGCTTCATAGGCAAAACGAATCCCGGCGCCCTGAGCGGTGCGGCGCAGGCGATTGTCGAGCAATGAACGTGCCGAGTGTGCAGTACCACGTAGAGGGGCTGCCCGGCCGCCATCCGGACGACAGTTCACCCGGTCGTTTCTTGAGTTCGCGGGGCGGGAGCGCGACGCTTCCCTGCATGGACCGCCAAGCCAGCGATGGGAAGGTTCTTCTTCGTATTACGGGAAGGTTCGATCCGACCTCGGCCGTCCTGCTCGAGCGCGAGCTCGTCAAAGAAACGGGGAGCGAGGTGACCCTCGACTTCGGCTCCGTCGACGAGCTTGGCGACGCCAGCGTCGCGGTGCTCAGCCACGTCCTCCGCAGCACGCATCCGCGCTCGCTGCGAGTGCGCGGGCTCCGCCGCCACCAGGAGCGGCTGTTGAAGTACTTCGGCGTCGAGCTGGACGACCGCGGCGGCGTGCACTCCGGGGCGGAGCCGCACGCGCACGCTTGATCCGCAACGCCCCTTCCCGAACGCTACGATTTCCGGAACGCCGCGGTCTGCGCCGCGGACGGATTGACGTGCACCTCGCCCGTCATCGCGTCGAGTGCGACGCGGGTTCCGGTGCCGAGCGCCTCGAACAGCTTCGGGACCGAGCTGACCACCGGGAGACCGAGCCCCGTGAGAAGCGGGATCCCCGACGACTCGTCGATGCCCGTCGCGCAAATCGCGCCGGTCGCGCCATGGGCCCAGCCGCGCAGCGCCGCGAGCGCCGACAGTTGCACGCACACGATCAGCTCGCCTCGCCGCACGCGGGTAGCGTCGAGCCCCGCGTACCTGTGGGCAATCGATCCGAGGAACGCTTCGACGTCGCCGGCCCGCCTCGCCGCGGGGCCGTGCGCCGCCAGCGCGCGGGCGAACTCCGCCGCTATGCGCTCCAGGGCGAGCGACGGCGGAATCCCCGAGGCAGCCAGCTCCGAGGCACGCTCCTCGAGGCGCACGTCCTCGATCACGGTGGCCAGCTCGCGGAGCCCGCGATCCGGCTCGGAAAGCGCGGTCCGGCCCCGGTCGATGAGCGCGCGCACCTCTTCCCGCTCGGCCGCGAACGCCTCTTCCAGATCGCCCGACGGATCGTCCGCGCTCGCTCTGCGGCGCGGCAGCGCGCGGGTGAGCACGTGCGCGACGCCGAGTGCCTTGCCCTTGCCGTTACCGGTGCCCCGCAAGAGCAGATGCGCGTCGGCCCGGTGGTAGGACTCGATGAGCGCCGTCAGGCAGCGGCTGGAAGCGAGCGCGAGCAAGACGTCCCGCTCCGAGAACGGCCCCACCTCGCGCTGCAGGACGAGCGCGCCGCGCGGGCGGGGCCCTGCGAGGAGCGGCACGGCGAGGAAGGCCGGATACCGCTCTTCGGCGAGCTGCGGGAAGTAGGCGAACTGCGCGACCATCCCGGCGTCGTCGACGGTGACGGGCTTCATCGTCTCGACCGCCGTCCCGGTGATGCCCTGGCCGACCTGGAGCCGGACCTCTCCGAGCACTTCGTCGGGGAACCCGAAGTTGCCGCGGAGGATGAGCTCGTTTCCCTCCTCGAGGACGTAGACCGACGCGATGGGCGCGTCGCAGGTCGCGGCGATCTGCGCGCAGAAATAGCTCAGCGCCGAGGAGAGGCTCGACCCGGGCGCGGAGCCGGCGGCGAGGCGTAGCGCCGCGTCGAGGCGCCGCGTCCCGCCCAGGATCTGGAGGGGAACGCGCAGCGAGGAAGTCACGCGGACACCCTACCGCGTTCCGCGCGTCCGATGCGCAGGTCAATGGACCTGCGGTCTCAGCTCCACCTTCACCCAGCCCGGCTCGCGGCGGTCGAACTCCTTGTACGCCTCGATGGCGTTCCCGATCGGCTCGTGCTGCGAGAGGAGTTTCGACGGATCGACCGCTCCGGTCCGCACCAGCTCGACGAGGAGCGGGAGATAGCGGCGGTGGTTGCAGTTGCCCATGCGGACGGTGAGGTTCTTGTTCATCGCGAGGCCGATGGGAAACGTCTTCGCCTGGTGGGGATAGACGCCGACGATCGAGAGCGTTCCCGCCTTCGCGAGCGCGGTCACCGCCCAGGTGAGCGCCATCGACGGCGCATCACCCGGATGCCAGTTGTCCCCATCGGGCTTCGTCTTCGGCGCGACCCGCGACACTTCTTCTTCGAAGGCCTTCTTTTCGGCCTTTCCCACCGCCTTGCGCCCGGGGCCGCCCTGCGGCGACATCGCGTCGACTCCCACCGCATCGATGGCGCGATCGGGCCCGATTCCGCCCGTCAGTTCCTTGAGCGTTGCGATGGGATCCTCGGCATTGAAGTCGATCGCCTCCGCGCCCTGCCCGCGCGCGACGTCGAGGCGCGAGGGAATGCAGTCGACGGCGAAGATGCGGCCGGCCCCCATGTGCTTGAGCGACGCGATCGCGAGCTGTCCGACTGGTCCGCAACCGAAGACCGCGACCGTGTTTCCGGGCTTGACGCCCGTCATCTCGGCCCCGAAGTACGAAGTGGGGAAGATGTCGGAGAGGAGGATCGCCTGCTCGTCGGCGACCTCGTCGGGGATCTTGTAGAGGTTGGCCGCGGCGTACGGGACGCGAGCGAACTCGGCCTGGAGCCCGTCGAACGGGCCGTTCGGCGCGGGTCCGCCGAAGAAAGCGGTACCGGCCTCCTTGCCGTTCGGGTTGGCGACGTCGCACTGGGCGAAGTAGCCGGCGCGGCAGTACGAGCAGTAGCCGCATCCGATCGTGGACGGAATGACCACGCGGTCGCCCTTCTTGAAGTTGCGGACCGCCTTGCCGCACTCCTCGACCATGCCGACGCCTTCGTGGCCCATGATGGTTCCCGGTTTCATCCCGGCCATCGTCCCGCGGATCATGTGCAGGTCGGTTCCGCAGATCGCGCTGGCGGTCAGGCGGACGATCGCGTCCGTAGGCTCCTTGATCTTCGGCTCCTTCACGTCCTCGAGGCGTACGTCGCCGACGCCGTGGAACACGATCGCTCGCATGACTGGACCTCCTTGTCGCTTGGCGCCGCAAGGTTGGAGACGGGGCGCGGGCGACGCAATTCGAACGAAAGCCACTCCGTGGCGTGCGAGGGGGCCGCCTCCCGCCTCTTCGCAAAGCGCGGTAGGAATGCGGGCGGATGCCCGACGGCCCGCTCGACCGGGACACCGAAGAGCTGCGCCGGCTCGGCTACGCGCAGCAGCTCCTGCGCGACATGGGCGGGTTCGCGAACTTCGCCCTGAGCTTCTCGATCATCTCCATCCTCACCGGCGCCATCACGCTCTACGGCTACGGGCTGAAGATGGGCGGCCCGCTCGAGATGGCGCTGGGTTGGCCGCTCGTGTCGCTCCTCACCTTGCCGGTCGCGGCATCCCTCGCGCAGCTCGCTTCGAGCTACCCGACAGCAGGCGCGCTCTATCACTGGGCGTCGATCCTCGGCGGCCGCGGCGCCGGCTTCTTCACCGCATGGCTCAATTGCATCGGCCAGTTCGCCATCACCGCCGGCATCGACTACGGGCTCGCCGAGTTCCTCGCCGCCATGCTCGGCCTGCCCGAAGGCCGCGCGTACGTGCTGCGGGTCTACGTCGTCGTGCTTCTCAGCCACGCGGTCTTGAACCATCTCGGCGTGCGCCTCGTCGGGCGGCTCAACCAGCTCTCGGCGTGGGTCCACATCGCCGGGGTGCTCGCCATCGCCTCTGGCGTCGTCTTCTTCGCGCAGCTCCGCTCGCCGTCCTTCCTCCTCACCCGCTTCACGGACAGCCCGCGGCCGTATGCCGCAGGGTTCCTGCTCGGACTCCTGCAGGCCGCCTGGACGTTCACGGGGTACGACGCGAGCGCCCACCTCTGCGAGGAGACGCACGATCCCACCCGCAACGCGCCGTGGGGGATCTTCCTCTCGGTCGCGGTGAGCGCCGTTTTCGGGTGGCTTTTGGTCATCGTGGTGACGCTGGCGATCGCCGGCGACGTGTCCACCGCCGCGGCCGCCGGGAATCCGTTCATCCACGTGCTCCGGACCGCGCTCGGATCGCGGCTCGGCGGCGCCCTCGTCGGAATCGCCATGCTCGCGATGTGGTTCTGCGGTCTCTCCAGCATCACCTCCAATTCGCGCATGCTTTTCGCCTTCGCGCGCGACGGCGGCCTTCCTTTCTCGGGGCTCGTCTCGAGCGTATCGCCGAGGTTCCGGTCGCCCCACGTAGCGGTCTGGGTGTCTGCCGCGGCCGCTCTCGCCGTCGCCCTCTGGACGCCGGCGTATTCGGCGATGGTCGCTCTCAGCACCATCGCGCTGTATGCGAGCTACGGGGTCCCCATCGCCCTCGGACAGCGGGCCCGCCGGAAGGGCATCTGGAAGCGGCGAGGCCCCTGGGATCTCGGGCGCGCCTCCTCCTTCGTGAACACCGTTGCGCTGGCCTGGATCGCCGTCCTGTCCGTGCTGTTCGTGCTACCCCCCAACGAGGTCGCAGGGTTCACGTTCGCCGGCTTGCTCGCCCTTCTCGCCGTGTACTGGTTCCTGGGGAGAAAAGCCGACTTCCGGGGTCCTCCCCGGATCGAGCCCTGAACGCGGTCCTTGTGCCGACCTCGGCGCTTCGTTAAGGATCTTCTCCTCCCGCTCCCGGAGGGTAGATGACCGCGACTTCCCCCTCGCGTGCACCGCGCGACATCGATCATGCTGTGGTCCGCTTCGCCGGCGACTCCGGCGACGGCATGCAGCTGACCGGGACCGAGTTCACCCGCGAGGCCGCATTCCAAGGAAACGATCTCGCGACCTTCCCCGACTACCCCGCCGAGATCCGGGCTCCCGCCGGGACGACGGCAGGCGTGTCTGGCTACCAGATCCAGTTCGCCGCGCACGAGGTCTACTCCGCGGGCGATCAGCCCGACACGCTCGTCGCGATGAACCCCGCCGCGCTGAAGGTCCATCTCGCCGACCTGAAGAAGGGCGGACTCCTCATCCTCAACGAGGCCTCTTTCCAGCCGGCCGACCTGACCCGGGCGGGGTGGAAATCGAACCCCCTCACCGACCACTCGCTGGACGGCTACCGCCTCATCCAGGTCGATTTCGACAAGCTCGTCGCCCATGCCTGCGAAGGCGTCGCCGGCCTCGGCGCGAAGGACGTGCAGCGGACGAAGAACTTCTTCGCCCTCGGGCTCGTCTTCTGGCTCTACTCGCGGGACACGGCGCGGCAGGAGAAGGCGATCCACGAGCGGTTCGCCAAGAAGCCCGAGATCGGCGAGGCGAATCTCCGCGCATTCAAGGCGGGCTACTTCTACGGAGAGACCACCGAGGCCGCGGATGCTCCCTGGTACATCGCCCCCGCGCGGCTCTCTCCGGGGACGTACCGGAACGTGATGGGCTCGACGGCGCTCGCGCTCGGGCTCGTCGCGGCCGCACAGAAGTCGGGGCTGCGGCTCTTCTTCGGCAGCTACCCGATCACCCCGGCGAGCGACATCCTCCACGAGCTCGCCAAGTACCGCCGCTTCGGCGTCACCACCTTCCAGGCCGAGGACGAGATCGCGGCGGTCACCGCCACCATCGGCGCCGCGTTCGGCGGGGCGCTCGGCGCGACGTCCTCCTCGGGCCCGGGCATCGCGCTGAAGACCGAAGCGCTCGGCCTCGCGCTCATGATCGAGCTGCCCCTCGTCGTCATCGACGCACAGCGCGGCGGACCTTCGACGGGCCTTCCCACCAAGACCGAGCAGTCCGATCTCTTCCAGGCCGTCTACGGCCGCAACGGGGAATCGCCCATCCCGGTGCTCGCCGCCCGTTCGCCGGCCGACTGCTTCGAGGCGGCGTTCGAGGCGTCCCGCATCGCCATCGAATACCGCACCCCGGTCATCCTGCTCTCCGACGGCGCCATCGGAAACGGCACCGAGCCGTGGAAGCTCCCTCGCGCCGACGCCCTTCCGAAGATCGATCCGAAGTTCCGCACCGATCCGGAAGGCTTCCAGCCCTACTCCCGCGACCCCGAGACGCTGGCGAGGCCGTGGGCCGTGCCGGGGACCAAGGGCCTCGAGCACCGCGTGGGCGGCCTGGAAAAGGACTCGCTCACCGGCAACGTCAGCTACGATCCGCTGAACCACGAGAAGATGATCCGGACGCGCGCGGAGAAGGTGAACCGCATCGCGCGCACCTATCCCAAGCTCGTGCCGGCCGGCGATCCCGAAGGCGACGTCGCCGTCCTCTCCTGGGGCGGCACCTACGGGTCGGTCACCCAGGCGGTCATCGACGCTCGGGCCGCCGGCATCCGCGTCGGTCACGTCCACCTGCGGCACATCTTCCCGCTCCCTGTCGACCTGCCCGACGTGCTCTCCCGCTACCGCCGGATCCTGCTCCCCGAGCTGAACATGGGGCAGTTGCGGCTGCACATTCGCGGACAGCTCGGGATCGAGTCGATCGGGCTCAACAAGATCCAGGGCAAGCCCTTCCACGTCGCCGAGGTGCGCAGCGCGATCGAGGCGCTCGCCCGCAGCTCAGGCCCCGTCGCGCACAAGGAGCTGGCATGACCGGCAAGCTGAACCTCACCAAGAAGGATTTCGTCAGCGATCAGGAAGTGCGCTGGTGCCCGGGGTGCGCCGACTTCGCCATCCTCTCCACCGTGCAGAAGGTGATGCCGGAGCTCGACATCCCGCGGGAGAACATCGTGTTCATCAGCGGAATCGGCTGCTCGAGCCGGTTCCCGTACTACATGAACACGTACGGCATGCACGGCATCCACGGCCGCGCTCCCGCGATCGCCACCGGGCTCAAGATGGCGCGCCCCGAGCTGACCGTCTTCGTCGTGACCGGTGACGGCGACGGCCTCTCCATCGGCGGGAACCACCTCATCCACGCGCTGCGGCGCAACATCGACCTCAAGATCCTCCTCTTCGACAACCGCATCTACGGCCTCACCAAGGGGCAAGCGTCTCCGACGAGCGAGCTCGGGAAGCGCACCAAGTCGAGTCCCTACGGCACGGTCGATCGCCCCTTCAATCCCCTCACCATGGCCCTCGGCGCGGGCGCCACCTTCGTCGCGCGGAGCGTGGCGACCGATACGGCGCACCTCGCCACCGTTCTGCGGCGGGCGGCGCAGCACAAAGGAGCCGCGTTCGTGCAGATCTGGCAGAACTGCCCGGTCTTCAACGACGGCGCTTACGACAGCTGGGCCGAGCGCGACGTCCGGGACGAGGCGCTCATCAAGGTCGAGCACGGGAAGCCTCTCCTCTTCGGGAAGACCAAGGACAAGGCGCTCCGCACCGGCGCCGGCTTCTCGCTCGAAGTCGGCGGGACCGAGGGCGCCGTGGTGCACGATGAGATGCGCGAGGACCTCGCCCTCTCCATGGCGCTGGCGGCGCTCGAGCCGCCGATGCCGCAGCCGATGGGCGTCTTGCGCGCGGTCTCGCGGCCGACGGTCGACGCCCTCGCCCGCGAGCAGGAGGAAGAGGCCGCACGAAAGCAGGCGCCGGACCTCGACGGCCTCCTCCGCAGCGGCGACGTCTGGACGGTGGAAGCGCAGGCCTGACCGGCGATGGAAACCCGGCGCTTTGGAAACAAGGGGCCGCAGGTTCCGATCGTCGGCCAGGGCACCTGGCAGATGGAGCAG
>JBJMQD010000447.1:0-4977 GCA_045802855.1 Myxococcales bacterium
CGGAAGGGCGCGACGAGGAGCCGCTGCGGGCCGCGCAAGCCGCCGCGCGCAAGCTGCGGGTGCACGGGGTGAATGCAGAGTCCGAGCGCGTGCCGTTGCCGCATACGCAGCAGACGGCGCGCGCGGGCCGGTGGGCGCTCACTGCGGTCGCGGAGTTCGAGAACTCGGTCGTCTCCGCCTCCGCCCTGGGAACACCGCGGGAACGCCCCGCGCTGCTCGGTCCGGAGTCGCCGCAAGCACCGGAGGCGGTGGGCGAGAAGGTGGCGGACCGGGTGGGACGGTTCCTGAGCGGCGGAGGGGCCATCGACGGCCGCATGGCGGAGCGGCTCCTGGTCCCGTCGATCCTTTGCGCATCGGGGCTCGGAGCGCGGGCCGGAACTCCTCCGACCTGCCACTTCACCACCTCCGTCGTCACCGACGGGCTCGTCTCCCTCGCCACGCTCGCGCGGCGGATGCTGCCCGTTCGCGCCGTGGTGGACGGAGCCGTCGGCGAAGAAGGAGTCGTGGTGGTGGCTCCGCCGGCATGATCGCGCTCGTCGCGGCCGCCGTCTTCGACCTGGTCCTTTCCAACGCCCGCGTGATCGACGGGACCGGCGCGCCCTGGTTCCGTGCCGACGTGGCGGTCCGCGGGACCCGGATCGCCGCCATCGGCGATTTGCACAAGGCACGGGCGCGCCGCCGCATCGACCTGCACGGGCTCGCGCTCTGCCCCGGGTTCATCGACCTGCTCGGCCAGAGCGAGATGGAGGTCCTCGTCGATCCACGGGCGGAGTCGAAGATCCGCCAGGGCATCACCACCGAGCTGACCGGCGAAGGCGTCTCGCCCGCTCCGATGACCCCGGGCTGGATCAAGGAGAACGAGGACTTCCTGCGCAAGTTCAAGCTGAAGGTCGACTGGAAGGATCTGACCGGGTACTTCCGGCGGCTGCGCAAGGCGCGTCCGGCGATGAACCTCGCCATCCTGGTCGGGGCGGCCCAGGTGCGGGGGGCGGTGCTCGGGTTCGACGACGTGCAGCCGACCCCGCCGCAGCTCGAGCGGATGAAGAAGCTCGTCGCGCAGGCGATGGACCAGGGCGCGTTCGGGCTCTCGACCGGGCTCATCTACCAGCCGGGATCCTTCGCGAAAACGGACGAGATCGTGGCCCTCGCCGAGGTCGCCTCGGCGCGGGGCGGAATCTACGCGACCCATCTGCGCAGCGAGGGGAAGCGCATCCTGGAGGCGCTCGACGAGGCATTCACCATCGCCCAGAAGGCGCACATCCCGGTCGAGATCTGGCATCTGAAAGCGGGCGGGCGCGGGCAGTGGGGAATGATGAAGGACATCATTGCTCGCATCGTCGCGGCGCGCGCGGCGGGCGTGGACGTGACGGCGGACGTCTATCCCTACATCGCGTCGGCGAACCGGCTGTCGGCAAATCTTCCCGACTGGGTGCACGAAGGAGGCACCGACGCGATGGTCGCCCGGCTGCGCGATCCGGCGCTGCGGCCGCGCATCTTGAAGGAAGTCCACGAGGAGGGTTTCGCGCCCGACGACATCCTGCTGCTCTCCGCGGTGGCTCCCGAGGCGCGGCGCTACACGGGCAAGCGCCTGTCGCAGGCGGCGCGGGAGATGGGAAAGCCGCCCGACGAGGCGCTCCTCGATCTGGTCGCCCTGGACCGGGGCAACGTCGGCGTCGCTCGATTCGGCATGAGCGAGGACGATCTGCAGACCGCGCTGCGCGCCTCCTTCGTGGCCATGGATACCGATTTCGCCGCCCGGGGGATCGACGGGCCCTTCGCGGCCGAAGGAGCGCATCCGCGCGCGTTCGCCACCACGGCGCGGATCCTCGGCCGGTACGCCCGCGAGCTGAAGGTCTTTCCCGTCGAGGAGGCGGTGCGGCGGATGACTTCGCTTCCGGCGCGGCGGATCGGGCTGTGGGATCGCGGACTCGTACGCGCGGGGTTTGCGGCCGACCTCGTCGCTTTCGATCCCGACCGGGTCTCGGATACCGCCACTTTCGAGGATCCAAAGCGATATCCCGACGGATTCGAGCTCGTCGTCGTCAACGGCAAGTTGGTCCTGGAAGGTGGCAAGCGGACGCGCGAGCGGCCCGGAATGCCCCTTCTCCATCGCACTCGTCCTTGACACGACCTCTGCCGTCGCGCATCGATCCTGACCCTTCCAGGAGCGTACAACGTGCCGAGCAGCTCGGATGCAATCCTCACCGCGGTCCAGGCTTTGAAAGATCCCTCGACCGGGCGCACGTTGGGCGAGCTCGGAATGCTGAAAGGCGTCGAGATGCTGCCGGGCAACGCCGTCCGGGTCCGCATCGAGCTGCCTACGCCCGCTTCGCCGCACAAGGCCCGCCTCGAGGAGGCGGTCCGCGCGATCCTCTCGCCCGAGCAACTCTCCCGCGTCGAGGTCGCCTTCAGCGCCGACGTCCGTCGCGCGCCCACCAAGGGAACGGGAACCGACCTGGTTCCCACCGTCCGCAACGTCATCCTGGTCGGAAGCGGCAAGGGAGGCGTGGGAAAGAGCACCGTCTCGGTGAACCTCTCGGTCGCCCTCGCGCAGCTCGGGTGCCGGGTCGGGCTCCTCGATGCGGACATCTATGGCCCGAGCATCCCGCTGATGATGGGCCTCTACGGCGCGAAGCCGAGCTCCCCCGACGGGAAGATCGTGGAGCCGCTCACCGCCTACGGCGTGAAGGTCATCTCCATCGGGTTCTTCGTCGATCCCGACCAGGCGATGATCTGGCGCGGCCCCATGCTCCACGGCGCACTCGTGCAGCTCTTGCGCGACGTGCGCTGGGGCGACCTCGACTATCTCGTCCTCGACCTGCCCCCGGGGACCGGGGACATCCAGCTCACCATCGCCCAGCAGGTGGCGGTGAGCGGCGCGGTGGTGGTGACGACGCCGCAGGACGTCGCGCTCTCGGACGCGATCAAGGCGAAGACGATGTTCGACAAGGTGAGCATCCCCGTCCTCGGCTTCGTCGAGAACATGAGCGGCTTCGTCTGCCCCCACTGCGGGAAGGAGACGGACATCTTCTCGAAGGGCGGGGCGGAGGCGGCCTCGCGGAAGATGGCGGTGCCGTTCCTCGGCCGGGTCCCCTTGAACCTCGCGATCCGGGAAGGGGCCGATGAAGGACGGCCCGTCGTCGCCGACCACCCGGAGCTGGCCGAGTCGCAGGCGCTGGTGCGCATCGCCCAGAACGTCGCGGAACGCGTCGCCCTGGCGAATCTCGTCGCCGTCCCGCGCGGCCACAAACCCCTCATCCAGCTCGGGAAGCGCACGTGAGACCGTTGCCGTCCTTCGCGATCGCGGCTTGCGCCGTGGCCTGCGGCGGCGGTCCCCATCTCACGAACCTGCGCTGCCGGGACGCGAGCCGGTGCAACGGCGTCGAGGATCCCTTGAAGCTCCATCTCGCCGTCGATTTCGAAGACGGAACGAAGACCCTGTCGGAGGGCGCGCTCGAGCTTCGCCTCGGCGGACAGACGCAGCGCGCGGTCTCGCTTCCTGACGCCTTCGTCGCCCAGGGAATTGCCCGGGACGCTACCCGTGGAACGCTCCTGATCGACGACGTCCTGCTGCTCGATCGGGTGACGAACGGAGCGGAAGTGACCGTCGGATTCCTCGCCACCAACGGAAACGGGCAGGAGTCGAACGAGGCCGACGCGAAGTTCACCCTCCGTCTGGGTGCGGCGCCATGACCGAGCCGGACGACAAGCTGCCGCCGGAAGACATTCCGGCGAAAGGGTTCGTTCCCGAAATCGTGCGCCGCGCGGTGCTCACCGGCGTCGGCGCGCTCTTCATGACCGAGGAGGGGATCCGGAACCTCGTCTCGGACATGAAGCTTCCCAAGGACGCGCTCGCGTTCCTGCTCGCGCAGGCGGACAAGACGCGAGGTGAGGTGACCCGGGTCGTCACCCAGGAAGTCCGCCGCTTCCTCGAGAGCGAGACGCTGCGGCGCGAGATCTGGAAGCTCCTCACCAGCGTCACGCTCGAGGTGAACGCCGAGGTGAGGCTCAAGCCGACGGGCGAGCCGCACATCAAGGCGAAGATCAAGCCGCGCAAGCACACCGAGGACACGTGAAGTCTCTGGTGTTGCGGTTCGGCTTCCTCGCCGTCCTCGGTGGGGGCCTTCTCCTTTTCGCCTGGTTGCGCTCGCCGCGCGACATGCTGGTCGAGGTGGACCTCAGCGCAGCGCTGCCTGGCGACGTCGTCGAATCGGACGTGATCGTCTCTCGCGGCGAGCGTTCCCTCGCCCGCGTCGACGAGCGATACGGCTCGATCGGCGCTCCGGGCCTGCTCCGCGTCCCGGTCCGCGCGCGCCCCGGTCCCGCGAACGTCGAGGTGACGCTCGTCGCCCCCGGCGGCGCGGCGCGGCGGACGAGCGCCTCGGTGGACCTTTCCCCCGAACGCCCGGCCAGGCTCGAAGCGCGCTAGTGGGTGATGACGTAGCCGGAGATGGCCGTCATCGTCCCGAGCACGTCGACGATCGGGATGTAGGCGCGGGTCTTGTCGTTCTCTTCCTTGCGCGCCTCGTTTCCGATCAGGAATCCGGGAAGGAGGCCGGCGATCGCTCCGACGGCCATCGCCAGGTTGACCTTGGAGCGTTCGATCGTGCCTGTGTGATACGCGACGATTCCTCCGACCCCGGCGCCGAAGGTGCTGAACCCGTAGGCGCCTGCCGCCGTCCATGCCCACGAGCGCATCCTGGGCTTCGCCGGAGCTTCGGCGAACACGGTCTGTGGGAGGTGCGTCGTCGGCGACGAATCGCCGGCGGCGGGTGCGAGTTGCAAGGTCAGTGTCAGCGCCATTGCTGCGAGCATGATGCCGTTCTCCTCGAGAACCACGAACGTCGCACACGCGGCGAAGTCCGGGCAACCGAATCCTTCGAGCGCGTACTACCCGCGCGCATACGACCGGGTACGGGAGGAATTTCAGGCCAAATCGCATGCCGCACCGTCAGCCGGCCGCCGCGGCCGGCCTCA
>JBJMQD010000463.1:0-3098 GCA_045802855.1 Myxococcales bacterium
CGAGGACGGGGGCCGGCCGTTCTTCACCATGGAACGGCTGCGGGGGATGACCCTCGCCGACCGCCTCGAGCGGGGCCCGCTGCGCGGTGACGAGGCGAGGCGCATCGCCTGGGAGATCTGCGCCGCGCTGCGCGGCGCGCACGCCGTGGGCGCCATCCACCGCGATCTCAAGCCGCAGAACGTGTTCCTCACCTCGCAGGGGGTGAAGCTTCTCGACTTCGGCGCGGCGAAGGCGACCGACGAGCCCGCCTTGACTCGCAGCCGCATTCTCGGGACTCCGGGATACATCGCGCCGGAGGTGTGGGAGGGAGACCCGCCCGACCCGCGGTCCGACCTCTATGCGGTGGGCGCGATGCTCTTCGAGATGATCTCCGGGCAGAGGGCGTTCGCGGCCGACGACCCGTCGATGCTCGCCGCCCTGCAGCGCGCTCCGCCCGATCCGCGCCATCTGCGGCGCACCTGCGGCGAACATGCGCCCATCGTCGCGCGCGCTCTGGCACCCGACCCGGAGGAGCGGTTCCTCACCGCCGCGCAGTTCATGACCGCGCTCGAGGGCGGGACGGTCGCTCCGCCGCCGCCGCCTGCTCCCCGGTACTCCCGAGGCGAATACGACGTCGTCGTGCACCAGGCGGTGAATCTCCTCGCTCCGTTCCGGCGAGACGCGGGAATCGGCGCGCTCCTGCGGCGGCTCGATCTGGAAGCATCGTGGCGCTGGCGCCTGCGGCTCGCCGGAGCCGGCGAAGCGACTCTCGTCGCGGGCGCAAGTCATGCCTGCGCCGGCGAGATCGCGGCCGCGTGCGCGAAGCACCGGGTGCCCGCGACGGTCCGGGAATCGGCGCGGCGCTCGAGCGCCGAGGCGTGGCTCGCGCGCTCTGGCGCGCTCCTCCTGATGGTCATTGCCGGAGGGGTGGCTGCTCTTGCCGCGGCCCTGCTGTCGACGAGCGCCCGGGAGTGCGCTCTCGGCGCGGCGGCCGCGGCGTTTCTTGGATACCTCCTCTCCTGGGGTCTGCGGCCGGCGATCAGCCTCTCGCCGCTCCGGGACCTGCCGGAGCGCACGACGTCGCGGGAGCGGTTCGCGGCCGGCCTCCGCAGGCGTGTCTCGGCGCTGGAGCGCAAGGCCCGGCGGCTTCCGCAGAGCGCGCGCATTCCTCTCGACGCAGCCGCGTCGTCAGCCCGCTCGGCGATGGAGGTGGCGCGCGCGGCGCCGTGCGATCCGGTGCCCTCGGCGCTCCTCGCATGTGCGGCAAGGGCGGATGAGCTCCTCGACGCCGTGCGAGCGATCAGGTGACCGCTCGCCAGCCCGGGAGGTCCGTCCGGGATGGCTACCCCAGACCTGCCTCGCAGCACCGACACCGAGGGGCGGACGCCGGCTTTCGGCTTTTCGCGCGAGCCGGCGCCGGCGGTCGAGAGCGCGCCGCGTCTCGCCGTCGTCCTCGAGTGCGATCGGCCGCTCGCGGGCGGATCCGCGCACTCGCTCGCAGAGGTCGATTGCGTCCTTCTCGGCCGCGGATCGAGGCGAACGGCTTTCCGTGACCGCGAGTCGCGCGAGCTGCGGCTGGAGCTGCCCGACGCGTGGGTCTCCGTCTCGCACGCCCGGATCTTCCGTCGCGAGGGAGAGCTCTGGATTACCGACCCGGGCTCGACGAACGGCACCAAGGTGAACGGCCGTCCGTGCATGGAAGCGTGCCTGCAAGACGGCGACGTCATCCAGGTCGGGAGATCGCTGCTCTCGTTCCAGAAGGCGGTCCCGCGCGCGCAACCGGATGACCTGAAAGGCGAACAGCCCGATTCTGCCGGCTTCGCCACCCTTTCGCCCGCGCTGGCCGAGATGGTTCGGGCGTTGCCCGCGATCGCCCGCAGCTCGCTTCCCGTCGTCGTCGTCGGGGAGAGCGGGACCGGGAAGGAGCTCGTGTCGCGGGCGATCCACTCGCTCTCGCGCCGGCCCGGACCTTTCCAGGCGCTGAACTGCGCGGCGATCCCCACCACCATCCTCGAGAGCGAGCTGTTCGGGGCCCGCAAGGGCGCGTTCTCGGGAGCGACGGAGGACAGACCCGGGCTGGTGCGCGTCGCGGATCACGGGACGCTGCTCCTCGACGAAGTGGCCGATCTGCCTCTGCCCGCGCAGGCCGCGCTGCTCCGCTTCCTGCAGGAGTCGGAAGTGCTTCCGGTGGGCGCCTCGCGGCCCGTGCGGGTCGACGTCCGGGTCATCGCCGCGACGCAGACCTCGCTCTCGTCGCTCGTCGCCCGCGGCAGGTTCCGCGCCGACCTCTTCGCCAGGCTCGACGCGTTCACCGTCACCCTTCCGCCGCTGCGCGAGCGACTCTGTGACCTCGGTCTCCTCGTCGCGGCGCTCCTGCGGAAGCTCGCTCCGGATCGCTGCGAGGAGATCCGGATCGCGCCGGACGCGGCCTTTTCGCTCCTGCGGCATTCCTGGCCGCTCAACGTCCGCGAGCTCGAGCACGCGCTCGGGGTGGCCCTCGCGGTCTGCGACGGATCGACGCTCGAGCTCGCCCATCTTCCCGAGGCGGTCCGCAACGGCGCGCCGCCGCCTCCGCGGGGTCCCGAGTTCCGGGAAGAGCTGCTCGCGCTCCTGCGCCGGTACCGCGGAAACGTCGCGGAAGTCGCGCGCGCGTTCGGCAAGGGCCGCATGCAGGTCCACCGCTGGGCGCGGCGGTACGACATCGATCTGGAGAGCTTTCGCCGGTAAGAGATGTCAGCGCGAGGCGGTCTTCGCCTGCGCCCCCGCGTTTTGCTCGAGGAACCGCGCCGAACGGGCGAGGAACTGGACCATGTTCTCCTTGCGGGACAGCGAATGGCCCTCGTTCTCGGCCACCATGTACTCGACGGGGACCTTGCGGCTGCGGAGCGCGCGGACGATGAGGTCGGATTCCGTGCGTGGGACGCGCGGATCGTTCGCCCCAGCGTAGACGAAGAGCGGAGCCTTGATCTTGTCGACGTCGCGCATCGGCGAGATGGAGTCGAGGAAGGCGGCGTCCTTCACCGGATCGCCGAACTCGACCAGGAAGATCTCGCGAATGAGGCCGCTCGTGGTCGCCATGAAGGTCTTCATGTTGGCAACGCCGAAGAGGTCGACGCCC
>JBJMQD010000471.1:0-3547 GCA_045802855.1 Myxococcales bacterium
CTCGTCGGATACCAGGTCGACCCTCCCGTACTGGTGCCGGGCGAGCGCGGGACGCTCACGCTCTTCTGGCGTTGCAAGGCGGACATGGATTCCTGGCACATCTTCGTCCATCTGGACGACGCGACCGGCTCCGGGGCGCGCATCCACGCCGAGCACGACCCCGCGCAGGGACGCTACCCCACCGACGCGTGGCGGCCCGGCGATCTCGTTGCCGACGCGGTGAGCTTCGTTCCGCAACGCTTCGCGCTGCGCCTGTATCTGGGATTCTACTCGCAGGGCGAGACCCGCCTGCACCTCGACGCCCCCGGGCGCGGCAAGGACGACGGCGCGAACCGGCTATTCGCGGGTACCCTTTCCGTGCAGCCATGAGACGCCTCCCCCTCCTCGTCGTCCTCGTGCTTCCTCTCGCCGCTCGGGCGCACCAGCAGAGCATCTCCACGTCCGAGATCGTCGCCCGCGGCGAGCGCGTCGACGTGCGCCTCCGATTCGCGACCGTCGATCTGGCCACGCTGCTGCCCGTCGGGGCGCACGAGGAAGTCTCGCAAGCGGAGATCGATCCGCTACTGCCCGCTCTCGTCCGGCTGACGCTCGACGGATTTCTGGTGGGCACTCGCGATGGCCCTTGCACCCGCGATGCCGCGAGCCATGCGGAGCCGGACGGACCCGACGGGGTCCTCATCGAGGGCGTCTACCGCTGCCCGGCGACGCCCGATCTGCTCCGGGTCCGCGTCCGTTTCCTGGACGACCTCCCCGACGGGCACAAGCACCTCGCCAGCGTGTCGCTTGCGCCGGACGAGAACGCCCAGCGGATCGCGTCGGAACGCGATCCGACCTTCGAGGTCGAGCGCCACGTCTCCTTCCTCGCCGCGGCGCAGAGGTTCCTGCTCCTCGGCATCGAGCACATCTTCACCGGATACGACCACATCGCCTTCCTCCTCGGGTTGCTCCTCCTCGGAGGGACGTTCCGCGAGCTGGTGAAGGTGGTTACCGCGTTCACCGTGGCGCACTCCCTCACGCTCGCACTCGCGACGCTGGGGGTGGTCCGGATCGGTCACCGGATCGTCGAGCCGCTGATCGCTG
Organism: Myxococcales bacterium; assembly: GCA_045802855.1. Classification (GTDB taxonomy): domain Bacteria; phylum Myxococcota; class Myxococcia; order Myxococcales; family 40CM-4-68-19; genus VBKO01. The sequence continues at coordinate 1,081 of JBJMQD010000471.1, forward strand.
CGAGCATCGTCTACGTCGCCGTGGAGAATCTCTGGGCGCTCCGCTCGGCCGAGGCGCGGGCGGCGGCGGTGCGGCACCGCTGGCTTCTCACCCTCGCCTTCGGATTCGTCCACGGGTTCGGTTTCGCGGACGCCCTCCAGAAGCTGCACCTGCCCCGCTCCGGGATCGCCGCGGCGCTCTTCACCTTCAACCTGGGCGTCGAGGTCGGACAGGTCTGCATCGTCGCGCTCGCCCTGCCGCTCCTTTCCCAGCTGCGACGCGCGCGCGGCTTCGATCCGGCCGGAGTCCGGGCGGCGTCGGCATGCGTGGGAGCGCTCGGACTATTCTGGCTCGTGCAGAGACTCGCGGGGGGATGACAACGATGCTAACGGTCGCGCCCATGAGATGGTCCTGCGTCGTCTGCGCCGCCCTGCTCTCCTGCTCCGGCTCGCGCGCCGCGCCTACCAGCGCGTCCGTCGAGAACGTGGCCGCGCCCGATCTCCAGGGAAAGACGGTGCGGCTCTCCGATTTGCGCGGGCGCGTGGTGCTGCTCGACTTCTGGGCCACGTGGTGCGAGCCGTGCCGCGAGTCGCTGCCCTTCTACGCCGACTTGCAGAAGGAGTTGGGACCGCAGGGCCTCACGGTGGCGGCGGTGAGCATCGACGCGGACGACGCTCCGGTCCGCGACTATTTCAAGACGCCGCCTCCGTTCCTCGTGCTCCGCGATCCCGACGGCGCCATCGCCGAGCGGATGGGCGTCAGCACGATGCCGACGAGCTTCCTCATCGATCGCGCGGGAGCGCCGCGCGAGAAGCTGCAGGGGTTCCGGGCGGAGGAGCGAGATTCGGTCCGGGCCCGGATCGTCTCGCTCCTGCAGGCGCCGCGCTGACGACTAGCGAAGCGCCGCCTTGCACTGGCCCGAGGTCTTGCTCTCCTGCGCCTTGAGACAGAGGAAGATCTGGCCTCCACCGGGCTTGAGCCCGGCGCAGAGCCGGTCGGCGTCGGCCTGGCAATTGTCCAAGAGCTCCTGCGCCTTCTCCGCCACCCGCGCGGCCTCGTCGCGGCAGGTCGAGGACAGATCGTCCCAGTGCGACCGCAGGCAGATGCGCAGCCGGTCCGCGCCCGGGCGGACATTGGCGCAGTACTGCCAGATATCGTTCGTGCAGGCGGAGCTGATCTGGCGGGCGCGGTTCTGGATGCCCTGGATCTCCTGCTGGCACCCACTCGAGAGATCGCTCCAGCGCGACTGCAGGCAGGTCATCACGCGACCCTCGCCGAAGGGGATTCCCTTGCAGAACTGCTGCGCGTCCGGAATGCAGGCCGAGTCCGCCCGCGCCGGAGCCGAGGTCAGGAGCGCGCCCGCCGCCAGCGCGGCGAGGAGAATCGACGCCTTCAGCGTCCTCATCGTGTCCCTCCGGCCAACAGATCGCTACTCCGGAAGCGCGTACATCGCGTACATCGTCAGCAATATCTCGCTCGGCGGGCCGAAATTGCCGAACCATTTGGCATAGATGTCGATGACCGATCCGGACCGGTAGATGCGCGCAAGCTGCCGGTTCACGGCCAGCCGGAACGACGGATCGCGCCGGAGCATCAGGCCGTACGGCTCGTACGAGAGGAGCCGGTCGACCATCGTGTACTTGTGCGGCTCGGACGAGTTGAGGGCGAGGCTGAGGAGGATGACCCGGTCGGAGGCGTACGCATCGACCCGCTTCTCGTTGATGGCGACGAGGCCGTCGCGATGCTCCTTCACGACGACGATCTCGGGCGTAATCCCGGCCTTCACGAATGCTTCCCGCAAGAGCTTCTCGGTAGTCGTCCCCGGAATGACGGCAATCTTCTTGCCGGAGAGATCGCCGAGCTTGTGGACCGACGCGTCGGCGCTGCTCATGACGGTGGCCCCGTCGAGGAAGGTGAAGAAGCTGAAATCGACCCGCTCCTGCCGGGCGAGGGTGCTCGTCGTCGAGCCGCACTCGAGATCGATGGTCCCGTTGACCACCGCGTCGATCCTCGACTCCGGCGTCACCTTGACCCATTCGATCTTGAGGTCCGGCAACTCCAGATCCTTCGATAGTCCGTCCACCACCGCGGTACAGAGGTCGATCGAGTACCCCATCGGGTTGCCATCGTGCCCGACGGACGAGAACGGAACCGACGAGTCGCGGTAGCCGAGCTTGACGACTTTCGACGACTTGATCTTGTCGAGAGTGTCGCCGTTTCCGGAAGAGCCGGACCTCGTCGTGGCGCAACCGGTGGCGACGAGGAACACCGCGCAGGCAATGGTGGGGTAGCGCATGCGCGAACCATGGCGGAAAGCAGAATCCGCTGGCTATTGGACCATCATCCAATCAGGCGGTTCCCTCGATGCCGTTTTGCGAGGGAATCCCTCAACGCCCGGCGGCGCGAAAAAAGGGTCGGAGCCGTCCTGTAAGCCGGGTCCTGTCTCCCCACCCCGTCGCCGGAGCGGGGGAGGCGGACATTCCTCTAG
>JBJMQD010000025.1:0-5221 GCA_045802855.1 Myxococcales bacterium
TATCGAGTTGGCGAAGGCGCATGCGACCATGGGCGAGATCGTGGCGCGCCTCAAGAACGTCTTCGGCACTTACGTCGAAACGCCGGTCTTCTAATGGATGCTCCGCGCTTTCGCGCTCCGCCCGTCGCAGGCAAAGCCCGCTCCTCCTCGCGATTCCTCGTCCTCGCGGCCCTCCTCTCCTGCTCGCATGCCGCCGCGCCGCCGTCGGAACCGCCACGCTCGGACATCATCGAGCGCAGCAATGCCAATGCCCAGGTACTGCTCGCCGTGCAGGCGAAGTTCTTCCCGGAGCAGGCCTCGCGCGCCGGCATCGCGGGGCTCGACGACCGGATCACGGACCTCACGCCCGGACACGAAGAGCGGTACCGGCAGGCGGATCGCGAAGCACTAGCCGAGCTTCGCGCGCGGCTCGATCGGGAGCGCGACCCGCTCGTCGCGCAGGACCTGCGCATCCTCATCCACGCGGCCGAACTGCAAATCCGGGGCTCGGAGTTGAGCGAGCAGTACGAGGTGCCCTACCTGAATCCAGCGCGGATCGTATTCGCCAGCATGAACGCTCTGCTGGACGACCAGGTCGAGGCTTCGCGACGGCCGGCCGCGATCGTGCGCCTGCGCAAGTACACCGGTCTCGAGCCCGGAACGCAGCCGATCGCGAAGCTCGCCGCGGAAGAGACCCGCCGCGGCCTCGCGAACCCGAAGCTGCGCGCGCCCGCGCGGCTGGAAGTGGAAAACGATCTCAAGACGGAGAAGTTCCTCGTGGACGGCGTCGAGAAGCTGTTCCGCAAGTACGACGTGGCCGGGGCGAACGAGCCTCTCACCGCGCTGCAGGCGCAGATCGCAGAGCACGCGCGCTTCGTCCGCGAGGAGTTGCTCCCCCGCGCATCAGAAGACTTCCGGCTCCCGCCGCCCTTGTACGCGTTCGCGCTCGAGCGGGTCGGCGTGGACATTCCGCCCGCACAGCTCGCCGCGACGGCGCACCAGTCTTTCGCGGCCATCCAGAAGGAGATGGAGCCGATCGCGGCGGAATTGGCCAAGGCCCGGGGCGACCCCTCCAGCGACTACCGCGACGTGATCCGCGGCTTGAAAAAGCAGCAAATCCCCGACGACCAGGTGCTGCGGCATTATCGTGACCGGCTGGCGCAGATCGAAGAGATCATACGCGCGAACAAGCTCGTCACCCTGCCCTCGCGGCCGGCGCGGATCCGTCTGGGCACCCCGGCCGAGAACGCGCAGCAGCCGGCGCCGCACATGCAGCCGCCGCGGCTCATCGGCAACAAAGGGGAGCAAGGCGAGTTCGTGCTGCCGCTCGACAACCCCGCGGCTGATTCGGCACAGAAGTACGACGACTTCAACTTCCCCGCGGCCTCGTGGACCCTCACCGCCCACGAGGCGCGTCCCGGCCACGAGTTGCAGTTCGCCACCATGGTCGAGCGCGGCGTCCCGCTCGCCCGGGCCATCTTCGCCTTCAACAGCGTCAACGTCGAAGGGTGGGGACTCTATGCCGAGGCAATCACCCTTCCCTACATGCCCCCGGAAGGGAAGCTCGTGTCGCTGCAACTGCGGCTCCAGCGCGCCGCGCGCGCCTTCCTCGACCCCGAACTGCAGGCCGGCAAGTGGACACCTGTTTCGGCTCGCGAGTTCCTCGAGCGCGAGGTGGGGCTCTCGCATGCCTTCGCGCAGTCGGAGGTCGATCGCTACACCTTCCGCGCGCCCGCCCAGGCCACCTCGTATTTCTTCGGTTACCTGAAGCTCACCGAGCTACGCCGCGAGGCGGAATCGCGGCTCGGCGCGCGCTTCTCGGCGCAGCGCTTCCACGACGCCATCCTCGCCCAGGGGCTCCTTCCGCCCGATCTGCTCCGGGAAGCGGTCCTCGAGGCGGTCGCCACGTACTGAAATCCAACAGTGAACTTCGCTCGCGTATCCTGGGAGCGTGTGAGGGGCAAGTCCCTTGCGCGCCCCGCCCCTCGATGCCGAAGCTCTTGCAGATGCGGAGTTTCTTCCTCGTTTCGATGTTGTGCGCCATCGCCTGCGCGGGTCCGCGCGTGGCGGCGCGTACCGACCTCGCTCCTTCACGGCACGAGATCGCGCCGTCCATTCCGGTCGAGGCCTCGACGCCCGTGGCACACGTCCGCGAGGAGCCTCCGCGCCCGCGTCCGTCCACCGGTGAACGGATCGCACATCGCGCGGCCGAGATGGTCGGGCGCGAGTCGGTTTCGGACATCGCGCCCGGCTACACCGACGACTGCAGCGGATTCGTCCGGCTCGTCTACGGAAGCGAAGGCATCGACCTGTCCCGCCTGCCGTCGCGGTCCAGCATCGTGCAAGCGATGTACGTACGGGCGCGGGAGAACGGGGCGCTTCGCGAAGGATCGCCTCGCCCCGGGGACCTGGTCTTCTTCCGCAATACCTACGACCGCAACCGCGACGGCAAGCGCAACGATGGCCTCACCCACGTCGGCATCGTCGAGTCGGTCGACGAGGACGGGACGGTGACGTTCATCCACCGCGGCGGCCATGGAATCGTGCGCGCGCACTTGAATCTCGAGCGCCGGAAGCAGTTCCGCGACGGCGACGAGACTCTCAACGACGTGCTACGACGAAAGAGCAAGCTCTCCCGCGCGTATCTGACGGGCGAGCTGTTCGCCGGGTACGCTTCGCCGGACGGCCTGGGGCGCGCCGCGGTTGCCCAGGCTCGCAGGGGCCCGAGGCGGGCGAGGTAGCAGGCTAGCGTTTCCCCGCCCGGACGAAACCGTGTTTGCCGGTTGTTCGAGAGGGGATGGAGCTGCCGAAGATAGACCGGAAGATGCTGATCAAGGGAGCGGCCGCCGGGCTGCTCGCCTGCATCGTGGCGCTCTTGATCGGTCTGGCGGCGCTGTGGCCACGCTGCCGCGCGGGTGTCTGTCCCTCTGTAGAAGCCCTGCTCGCCTACCAGCCCCCACAAGCGAGCGAAGTCGTCGATCGCGACGGGCGCCTGCTCGCCCGCCTGGCTCCCGAGCAGCGGATCGTCGTGCCGATCTCCGCGATCCCGAAGAGGATCTCGGGCGCCTTCCTCTCCGTCGAGGATCGCCGCTTCTACCAGCACCACGGCATCGACTGGCGGCGGGTCGGCGGCGCCTTCTTGCGGAACTTGAAATCGCTGAGATTGCGCGAGGGATCTTCGACGATCACCATGCAGCTCACGCGCAACGTCTTTCCCGATCAGATCGGGCCGACGCATTCGCTCCGGCGCAAGCTCGGCGAGCTGGTGCTGGCGCGCGAGATCGAAGCCAAGCTTCCCAAGGACCGGATCCTCGAGCTGTACCTGAACCAGATCTACCTGGGGAACGGCCTTTACGGCGTGGAGGCTGCCTCCCGCGGATATTTCGGTAAGTCGGTGCGCGATCTCACGCCTGCGCAGGCGGCACTCCTGGCCGCGCTCCCCAAGGCGCCGACTGGTTACGATCCGCGCCGCTTCCCGGAGACCGCGCGCAAGCGACGCGACCTCGTGCTCGCGCTGATGGCGCAGGAGGGATACCTCACCGCCGCCGAGCTGAAGAAGGCGCAGCACGAGAAGATCAGACTCGTTCCTCTCGAGGAGCCGCAAGGCGCGCCCTGGTTCGTCGCGGCGGTGCGGCGGGAGCTGCACGACCGGCTCGGGCCCGAGGCCGACCGCCTGGGACTGCGCGTGCGCACGGGCCTCGACATGCGGCTGCAGAGGTCCGCGGAGAGGGAGCTCGGCCGGCAGATCTCGGCCGTGGAGAAGAGCTCGAAGCGGAGCTGCGGCAAGGATCCGGACGAATGTCTCGAGGGACTGTTCGTCGCTCTGGATCCTTCGACGGGCGACGTGCGCGCGCTCGTCGGCGGACGCGATTACGCGCTCTCCGAGTTCGATCGCGTGACCCAGGCCCGCAGGCAGCCCGGGAGCGCGTTCAAGCCCATCGTCTGGAGCGCGGCGCTGCAAGCGGGGATTCCGCTCACCACGCTGCTCGGCGACAGCTTGACCGATTACCAGCCCGCCGATCGGATCTCGATGCCGGTCGGGCCGCTGAACCTCCGCGAGGCGCTACGCGTGTCCTCCAATCGCGCCGCCGTCGCGCTGGGCGAGAAGGTGGGCGTCCCCTCCGTGATCGAGGAGGCGCAGATCCTCGGTCTGACGACCGCGATCCCCGATTACCCTTCCACCGTTCTCGGCGCCGCCGCGGTTTCGCCCCTCGAGCTCACCGTCGCCTACGCCGCGTTCGCGAACGGCGGCGACCGGGTCGAGCCGCGGTTCATCGATCGGGTGGAGAGCGCCGCCGGCCTGGTGCTCTGGCAGGCGCCGGTCACCCGCTCGGCCGCGTTGACCCCCGGCGTCGCCTATCTGATGACGAGCGTGCTCTCGGACGTCGTCGAGCGAGGCACCGGAATGGCCGCGCGCAAGGAAGGGCCTCTCGACGTGCCGCTCTTCGGCAAGACGGGCACCACCAACGACGCGCAGGACGTGTGGTTCGTCGGCGCGACTCCGGAGCTCGCAGGCGCCGTGTGGCTCGGCTACGACCAGCCGCGCTCGCTCGGGAAGCACGCCTCGGGCGGACGTCTCGCGGCGCCGGTGTTCGGGCGGGTCCTGAAGACGTATTACACGCTGCGCGCCAAGCCGCTTCCCTGGATGCGGCCGCCCGAGATCGAGGAGCGGGACGTGGATCTCGCTTCCGGCGGCCTCGCCATCGCCGGATGTCCGCCGGATCGAGTCGCGCGCGAGTTGTTCCTGCCGGGCACGGCGCCGCAGGATTGCCAGGAGCACCACGGCGGCGTGATCGGCCTCATCGACAAGGTCGGCCGCTGGCTCGGGTCACACTGAGAAGCGTGGTAGCCTCCCCTCGCGATGACGCTCCTCGCGCTCTCGCTCCTCCTCATGGCGCCCCATCCCCACGAACACCAGCACGGCAAGCACGGCAATCCCGAGGACGTCGACTCGTACATCGCCAGGATGGAGGAACCCGGGCGGGCGGCGTGGCAGAAGCCCGACGAGGTCCTGAAAGCGCTGGGACTTGCCCAGGGGCAAGTCGTCTGCGACATCGGCGCGGGCCCGGGCTACTTCGCGCTGCGCGCCGCACGGCTGGGCACCCAGGTGTTCGCGGTCGACGTGGAGCCGCGGATCCTGCAAGCGCTGCAGAAGCGGATCGCTAAGTCGGGGCTGCGCACCGTGACGCCGGTCCTTGGACTCGACGACAATCCCCTCATCCCCGAGCGCGCTTGCGATCTC
>JBJMQD010000090.1:0-21590 GCA_045802855.1 Myxococcales bacterium
GGCGAGCACCCAGCGATCGCTATTCTGAGCGCGGTCCTCGTCGGCCGTCGCTTCACGCGCCGCGAGCATGGTCCCGAGCGGACGGCTCGAAAACGCGGACCGGGCCGATCGCTCGCCCCGGGGCAAGTCGATGCGTGGCGCGAACGGCGCCGCAGCTCAGCTCTTCGCGAGCGCGCGGGGGAGACGGAACCAGAACCGGCTGCCGTGGCCGACCGCGCTCTCCACTCCGATCGCGCCGCCGTGCGCCTCGACGATCTGCCGCGCGATCATGAGGCCGAGACCGCTGCCGACGATGCCCGTGCTGCCGGCGGCGCGGGAGAAGCGCTCGAAGATGCCGGGGAGCTCGTCGGGGGCGATGCCGGGGCCGTCGTCCTCGACGCTGGTCGCGATGAAGGAGGGCTCCACCTGGACGGTCGCCTTGATCGACCCCGACGGCGGGGTGAACTTGATCGCGTTGCCGAGGAGGTTCGAGACCACCTGCGAGAGGCGGCGCGGGTCGCCCACCACGCGCGCCGAGGCGTCCGGCTTGACGGTGCTCACGTGCAGCTTCGCCGCCTCGATGAGCGGCCTCAGCTCCTCGAGCGCTTCGTCCAGGACGGCGGCGAGATCGACCTCGCGCTTGTCGAATCGCTCCACCGTCGCTTCCATCCGCGCCATGTCGAGAAAGTCGTTCACCATGTTGACGAGGGAGCGGGTGCTGCGATCGATCTTGCGCAGATCGTCGAGCAGCTCGGCGGAAAGCGGTCCGCGCGATCCGCGGAAGAGCGCCCCGAGCCGCAGCAGCACGGCGTGCATCGGGGAGCGCAGGTCGTGGGCGACGACCGAGTAGAAGTCGAGCCGCCGCGCGTCGGCGCGTCGCTGCTCGGTCACGTCGCGGAGCGCGACGAGGAGGTGGGGCTCGTTCCTCCACACGAGCGGCCGCGTCGTCGGACTGTAGATCCGGTCGCCGTAGCGGACGTCGGGCAGGGGCTGGTCGGCGGTCGCGGCCGCCAGGGCCGTCGAGACCTCGGGGAGGATCTCCGAGATCGGAAGACCCGAGACTTCGTCGACCGGCAGCACCCGCCTCGCGGCGGGATTGGCATATCCCGCCACACCGCGCGCATCGACGACGAACAGCGCGTCGGGCGTCGCCTCCAGGATCTCCGCGAGCGCCGATTCGGCCTCGGTGGCGCGGTCGAGGAGCTCCCTCGCACGGACCAGCGCCGCGACCCGGGCGCGCAGCTCGTCGTCGGCATACGGCTTCGCAAGATAATCGTTGGCGCCGGCGGAGAGGCCCTCGACGATCTGCTCCGTCCGCTGGTGTCCCGTGAGGAGCAGGAGGGAGATCTTCTCCAGCCCCGGGCCCGCCGACCGGACGTAGTGGCATACCTCGATCCCGGAGACTCCCGGCATGACCCAGTCGAGGACGAGAACGTCGGGCAACGGCCCGCTCGACAGGCGCTCGATGGCCACCGACCCGTCCGGCAGGCATTCGACCTCATACCCATCGGCGAGCGCCTTGCGGGCGCGTTCGGCGTCGAGCGGGCTGTCGTCCACGATCCAGACGGCCGGCCTGTGGGCACCTACGGGAGACATCGTCTCGCGGGTGTGTAGGGGCCTGAGCGGGGGAGTGTCAATGCGGTGCGGACCGCGAAGGCCGCATCGCAAGCTTCAGGGGGCGCCGGCGCGAACCGACCCGGGAACGCGGTTTTGCACGTCTCCGGTCGTCAAGCCAGCGGCGCGATCGCCGGCGCGGGGAAGCCGGAACCAGAAGACGCTGCCGTGACCCGGCTGGCTGTTGACCCCGATGGTCCCGCCGTGCGCCTCGACGATCTCGCGGGCGATCATCAGGCCGAGCCCGCTCCCCGGGATCCCCTTCGCCTCCGGTCCGCGCGTGAACCGATCGAAAAGCGTGGGCAGGAGCGCCGCCTCGATGCCGGGACCGGAATCCTGGACGGCCGTCTCGATGAAGCTTTCCCCGATGCTGACGCGGACGACGATGGACCCGTGAGGGGGGGTGAACTTGATGGCGTTTCCCAGGAGATTCGCGACCACCTGGAGCAGCCTGCGCTGATCGCCCGAGGCGAGCGCCGGCCCATCGGGCTTTTCTACGCGTACGGAAAGATGATGGGCCTGCGAGAGCGGCTTGAGCTCCTCGACGCTGCGGTCGACGAGCGCCGCGACGTCGAGGGAAACCTGATCGATCTTCTTTCCCGTCCCTTCCAGGCGCGCAAGGTCGAGGAAGTCGTTGATCATGGTGACGAGCGCCCGCGTGCTCCCGTCGATATGCCTGACGTCGTTCAGCAGTTCGGCGGGCAAGACGCCACGGGCACCCCGGTTGATGAGCTCGAGGCGCATGAGGATCGCCTGCAGCGGGGATCGGAGGTCATGGGCGATCATCGAGTAGAAGTCGAGCCGCCGCGCCTCGGCGTGCCGCTGCGCGGTGACGTCCCGGAGCGAGACCGTGGTGCTGGCCGCGTCGTCGCCGGGAAGGATGCGGATGCTGGGCGAGTAGACGCTGTCGCGGATCCGGAGGTCGGGAAGGGGGAACAGCGCCTCGCCAGGGCCCGCCGAGACGCTCTGCAGTGGAAGCTCGGGCAGCACCTCCGAGACGGGTCGGCCGACCAGGTCGGCGGCGCGCGCGTCGAGGATCCGCTCGACTTCGGGGTTCACGTACGTGAAGCGAGCCTGCGCGTCGATGGCGAAGAGGGCGTCGGGAGTGTAGTCGAGGAGCTTTCGCACCCGCGCTTCCGCCTTCTCGGCCCGCTCGATGAGCGTTTTCGTCCGGACGAGCGCGCCTACCCGGGCCCGCAGTTCCTGCTCGGCGAAGGGCTTCAGCACGTAGTCGTTCGCCCCGGCCTCGAGGCCGCTCACCACCTGGTCGGGACTGCGCTGGTAGACGGTGAGGAGGAGGATGCCGACTTCGTGCATCCCGCGCTGCGACCGGAGGAAACGGCAGACCTCGATGCCGCTCACTCCGGGCATCACCCAGTCCAGGACCACGGCGTCGGGCGCCGGCCCTGCAGCGAGGCGTTCGAGCACCGAAGACCCGTCCGCGAACGCCTCGACGGCGTACTCGCCTTCGAGGACTTTGCAGGCGCGTTCGCGATCCAGCGCGCTGTCGTCGACCACGAAGACCGTGCGCCGCGCGAGCGCCTCCTCTGTCATCGCGCGGCACTGTAGCCCAACGCGGCGCGCTACTGTCAAACAGCAAAACCTCGCTTTCATTGACAGAGCACACACCCGCACCTAACGTCGGCGATCCCCATGGCGACGGCCGAGCTCCTCCTCGTAGACGACAGCAAGGTCATGCGCGAGATGATCGCGGCCTGCCTCCGGCCCGAGCAGGGCCTCGCTTTCTCGCACGCCGGAAGCGGCCTCGAGGCCATCGAGCGGCTTTCCCTGAAAAAGTTCGATCTCGTCATCCTCGACCTGAACATGCCCGACATCGGCGGGATCGAGGTGGTCGAGTTCATCCGCGCGCAGGACCGCCTGCGCGAGCTTCCCATCCTCATCGTCACGACGCGCGGTGACGACACGTCGCGGTCGCGGGCGCTCGGGGCGGGCGCTTCCCGGTTCATGACCAAGCCCTTTGCTCCGGAAGCGCTGCTCGGAGAGGTCCGCTCCCTCCTCCGGCGGGACACGCGCGCGGTTTCATGACGAGCCCCTTCGACGTCCGGGAATTCCTCGCCGGTTTCCTGGCGGAGGCGGAGGAGCACCTCCGCTCCTCGGCGCAAAATCTGATGGCGCTGGATCGTTCCTTCGCGCAGGGACAGTCGAACGCGCGCGCGGTCCGGGATCTGTTCCGCTCGCTCCACACCGTCAAGGGGCTTTCCGCGATGGTCGGGGCGGAGCCCATCGTCGATCTCGCGCACGCGATGGAGACGGTGCTCCGCTCGGCGGACCGGGCACCCGGGACCCTCCGCCGCGAGGCGCTGGAACCGATGCTGCAAGCGCTCCGCGCCATCGAGGAGCGGGTCTCCGCGCTCGCGGAGGGAAAAACCCTGGCGCCCGCTCCGGCCGCGATCCTCGACGCGCTCGGGGCGCTGCAGCCCCAGGACGGGCAGGGCGGCGCGAGGGCGGACGCAGCGGTCTCGCTCCCGCCCGAGGTGCTGGCGAAGCTTTCCGCCGCGGAAAAACAGCAACTGGTCGAGGGTGTCGCGGCGGGAAAGCGGGCGCTGCGCGCGGATTTCGTCCCCTCGCCAGAGCGTGCGGCCGCGGGCCTCACGATCAGCTCCGTCCGCGAGCGCGTCAGCAACGTGGCGGAGATCGTGAAGGTACTGCCGTTGTCCCGTCCACGCTCCGACGAAGTTCCGGGCGGGCTCGCCTTCGTCCTCGTGCTCCTCACCGGCGGTTCCGACGAGGCCGTAGCGGAGGCCGCCGGGATCCCGAAGGAGGAGGTCCTGCCGGTGGCGGTGCAGTCCGCCCCGCAGCCCGCCCCCGCCTTCGGAGAGGAAGACGAGATTCCCGCGGAAGCGGTGCAGCGCCGGACGATTCGCGTCGAGGTCGGACGCCTCGACGACGCGCTCGAGCGCCTCTCCGCCCTGGTCGTGACGCGGTTCCGTCTCTCCCGCGCTCTCGCCGCCCTCGGCGCGCGCGGCGCTGACACCCGCGAGGTAGCGGAAATAATGGCGGAGAACGGCCGCCAGCTGCGCGATCTGCGCGCCGCGATCATGCGGGCCCGCATGGTGCCCGTGAGCGAGCTGCTCGAGCGCCTGCCGCTCGTCGTCCGCGGCATCACCCGCACGTCCGGCAAGAAGGCCCGGGTGGAGATCGAGGGCGGCGGAGGAGACGAGCTCGACAAATCGGTCGCCGACCGGATCTTTCCCGCCCTCGTCCACCTCGTGCGCAACGCGGTCGATCACGCCATCGAGCCGCCCGACGAGAGGGCCAGGCTGGGAAAGCCGGAGGAGGCGGTCATCCGCGTCTCTTGCCTGGAGAGATCGAACCAGAAGCTCGAGCTCACCGTCACCGACGACGGCAGGGGAGTCGACGCTACGAGGCTCGCCCGCAAGGCCGGACGCGAGGTGCCTGCCAGCGATGCGGCCCTGCTCGACCTGCTCACCATCCGCGGACTGTCCTCGCGCGACGAGGCCACCACCACGAGCGGGCGGGGCATGGGGATGGACATCGTCAAGCGCATCGTCGACCAGCTCGGCGGCGAGCTCTTGCTCAAGACGCAACCCGGCAGCGGCAGCACGTTCACGCTCCGGGTCCCGCTCAGCATCACCATCGTCGACGCCTTCTCGTTCGCCTGCGGGAAGCAGCCCTTCGTGGTGCCTGTCGCGACGATCGAGGAGATCGTCGAGGTGGACCCCGGACGGCTCGTCCGCGCACCCGGTGGTCGCGACCTCCGCCTCTTGCAGCGGCGCGGCGAGACGGTTCCGCTCCTCGCTCTCGAGAGCGTCCTGCACATGGAGCGGGGAACGGAGCCGCGCCGCAAGGCCCTCATCGTGCGGCGCAACGCCGAGCCGTACGGATTCGAGGTCGATCGCATGCTCGGGCAGCAGGAGGTGGTCGTGCGCCCGCTCGAGGATCCGCTGGTGCACGTGCCCGGAGTCACCGGCTCGACGGACCTGGGGGATGGGCTGCCGACGCTGGTGCTCGATCTCCTCTCGCTGACCGGCTCGCTCGGCGAATCGAGGGCGTCATGACGGGGTCCGGAGACCTGCACGTCGTCTTCAAGGTGGCGGACGCGGAGTACGCGCTGCGCGCCTCGGACGTCCTGCACATGGAGTCCTATACCGGGGCGACGAAGGTGCCCGGGACGGCGCCGTACGTCGCCGGGCTGGTGCAGATCCGCGGGCGGGTCGTGCCCGTGGTGGACGTGCGGGCACGATTCGGCCTTGCGCCGGCGCCGCTCACCCTCGATTCGCGGGTGGTGGTGGCGCAGGCGAACGATCGGACGGTGGGGCTCCTCGTCGACAGCGCGAGGGAAGTGCTGCGAATCCCGCAAGAGGACTTCAAGACGCCGCCCGAGGTGGTGTCGCGGGAGACGCAAGGGTTCGTCAAGGCCGTGGCGCAGTCGCAGAAGCGGCTCGTCCTCCTGCTCGACTTCGGAAAAGTGATTGGGGAGGAGCCGGCTTTGTCGCCAGTCGCGAAGGCCGGCAGGCCGGAGCATGCGATCGGGGAGGTAACCGCAAATGGCCAATAACGGGATCCAGGACCTCCAGGTCGCATTCACGCGCGCGGAGCAGGCCTCCCAGTCGCTGCGCCAGACGGCGGAGCAGGCGAAGGCGGTGGAAGACGCGGCGACGCGTCTTGCGGCGGCAGGGAACGAGCAGGCTGCCTCGCTCGAGCAGATGCGCGCCTCGGTCGAGTCGATCGCCGCGGGCGTCGAGGAGACCACCTCCGCGGTGCTGGAGCTGACCCGCTCGCAGCAAAACGTGAGCGACGCCGCGCGCGACGTCATGCAGGGGCTCGAAACCACCTCCAGCGGCCTTACCGAGATGTCCGCTTCCATCGCCTCCGTGAAGAAGGACACGGAGACGGTCGCCGCCTCCGCCGAGACGACCGCCGGATCGCTCGAGGAGGTGGCGAGGTCCGTCAAGGGCGTGAGCGGCAACGCGGAGAGTCTCGCCGCGGCGAGCGAAGAGCTGCTCGCGTCCGCCACCGAGTCCACCCGGTCCGCGTCGGAGATGGCGCAGGCGGGCGAGACGAACGCGGGGATGATCGAGGAGGTCGCCGCAACCGTCGAGGAGATGTCGAAGGGGCTCGTGTCCCTGTCGGGCGACGCGAAGAGCGTGGGCGAACGGATCGGGGGGCTCTCCTCGGCGGTGGCCTCGGTGTCGAAGACGCTCGACAAGGTCTCCGCCGACGCGCAGACGATGAACTCGTCCGTGGCGCAGGCGTCGAGCTCCGCGGAGGAGATGGCGCGGTCGATCAAGGCGGTCACCGAGCATGCCAAGGCGCTGCAAGGTTCGGCTGCCGCGAACGCCGCGACGTTGACCGAGATCGCGGCCTCGGTGGAGGAGGTGGCCGCCACCGCCGAGAAGAACGCCGCCGCCATCGACGCGAACGCTGCCGCGGTCGAGCAGGTGGCGCGTTCCGCCCAGTCGGTCGCGAAGAGCGCGGAGCAGATCAACCTGCTCGCCACGCAAAGCTCGACCGCTTCCGGTCAGCTCGAAGGATCGACCCGGCGGATCACCGGGGTCGTCGAGGGTGCCCGCCGCTCGTCCGAGCGGGTGATGAGCGCCGCTCGCGAAGGCGGCGGAACGGTGGCGAAGTCGATCGCCGGCCTTTCGGGAATCCGCAAGGCGATGGGCGAGTCGTCCACGGTGATGAAGGAGATGGGAAAGCGCGCCGAGGAGATCGGCGACATCGTGCAGACCATCAACCTCATCGCCGACCGCACGAATCTATTGTCTCTGAATGCCAGCATCGAGGCCGCCCGGGCGGGTGAGCACGGCCGCGGATTCGCCGTCGTCGCCGAGGAGATCCGCGCCCTCGCCGATCGCGCCGCCGCGGCCAGCTCCGACATCGCCAAGATCGTCCGGGGGCTGCAAGGGTCCGCGCGAGAAGCGGTGAGCGCGACGGTGGACGGGCTCAAGGCCGCCGACGAGGGATCCCGGCTCGCCAGCGACGCGGAGAAGGCTCTCGCCTCCATCTTGCAGGGCGTCGAGGAGGTCTCCGGGGCGGTGCGGGAGATCGACCAGGCGAGCGGAGAGCAGGTCCACGTGGTCCAGTCGCTCGTGCAGTCCATCGGCAAGGTCCACGAGGAGGGCCGCGCGATCGTGCGGTCCGCGGCGGAACAGACGCAGGCGACACTCGCGGTCGCCCAAGGCGCGTCCGAGATGCGGCGGATGGCGCGCCAGACGCGGGAGGCGACCAGCCAGCAGGCGAAGGCGGTTCGCGATGCCGTCAAGGCCAACACGGAACTGGCGACCGCGGCGGACAAGGTGTCGCGCGCCATGGACGAGCAGAGCGCCGCCGCGACCGACATGGCGCGCTCCACCGTCCAGATGAGGGGCCTCGTACAGCAGGTGGCCGAGGCGATGGCGGCGCAGACGGGAACGCTCGCGTCGGTGTCGGGCGGCGCGCAGGACATCGCCACCGCGACGCAGCGGACCGTTTCCGGACTGGCCGAGCAGGCCCGTGCGGCCTCGGAGGTCGCTCGCGCGATGGAGGCGGCGCGCAAGGGCGCGGTGCAGACGTCGAAGGCGGTGGCGGAGCAGGCGGCGGCATCGCGGCAGGTGGAGATCGCCGCGAAGGACGTGGCGCGGCTCGCGGCGGAGGTCACCCGCGCCGCCGCGGAGCAGATGGCTGCCGCGGTTTCCCTCGCTCGCGAGGGGGAGCAGGTGCGCCGCATCGCCCGGCAGACGGCCCGCGCGGTGTCGGAGCAGACGGAGGTGGCGTCCGCGCTCGCCGCCGCGGCGGTCCGGCACACCGCCGCGATCCAGAGCGTTGCCCGGGCGACCGCCGAGCAGACCGTGGCGGCGAAGCAGCTCTCGCAGGCCGTGCAGGAAACCCGGGCGGGCGCCCGGGACATCGCCTCCGGCATTGCCCAGCAGGTCAAGGGCGCCGCGGCGGTCGCCGGCGACGTCGTCCGGATCGCGGCGCAGATCGGGAAGGTCCGCGCCGCCAACATCGAGGTTGCTGAGGCCCTCGCCAGCATCGGCGCCACGCTGGCCGAGGCGAAGGGCATGAACAACGGACAGCGGCTCCCGACGGAGCCGGCCTGATGATCGAGCTAGCCTCCGTCGCGCTCTCCGCCGCGGAGCGCCAGCGCGTCGAGCGGGTGGACGTGCTCACCGCGTCGGGGCCGTCGTCGTACGCGGCGCTGGAGGAGATGCTGACGGACCCGAGCTGGACCGTGCGGCGGGCGGTGGTTGCCGCGCTCGCCGCCCTCGGGAACGTCGCCGTCGTGCCGCTCTTCCAGCTTCTGCGCACGAAGCGCGATGACGAGGCGAGGCTCGCGGCCGCGGTCGACGCCCTCGTCGCCTCGACTGGCGACGTGGAGGCGGAGGCCGAGGCATTCGCCCGCGACGACGAGGAATTCCACGTTCTCGCCGACGTCGCCCAGGTCCTCGGCCGCAGGCAGCGGGCGCGATCGGTGCCGGTGCTGGTCCGGCTCGCGCAGCACCCGAACGACAACGTCGCGGTGACCGCGCTCGAAGGCCTCGGCCGGATCGGAGGCCGTGCCGCGGTCGATCAGCTGGTCGCGGCGGTGGAGAGCCGCAGTCTGTTCCGCACCTTTCCGGCCATCGACGTCCTCGGCCGTAGCGGCGATCCCCGCGCCATCGAACCGCTCGCCGCATTGCTCGACGACCCCCAGTATGCGTTCGAGGCCGCGCGCGCACTGGGGCGCACCGGGCATCGATCCGCCGTCGCTCCGCTGACGAGGCTGCTCCAGCGCGCGGGAGACGCCAACGCCCGGCTCGTCGCGCTCTCCCTGGCGGACCTGCGCGAGCGGCACGCCCAGCTCTTCGGGACCGAGGAGCCAATCGACGAGGCGATTCGCGGGGCCGAAGAGCGGATCCCGGTCGGGCGGCGGCTCGTCCGGGCGCTCTCCGGAGCGGATCCCGCCGAGCAGGTCGCGATCAGTCGCCTGCTCGGCGCGATCGGCGGCGAGGACGCGGTCTCGGCGCTCACGCAGCTTCTCGACGCCGGCGCGCCGGTCGCCCAGGCCGCCACCGCCGCCTTGAAGCGGCTCGGGCGCGCCTCGGACCCGCAGCTTCTGCGCGCCCTCGGCGAAGGGGACAGCAAGCGCCGCGAGTTGCTCCTGCCCATCGTCTCCCACGCCGCGGCGCTTCCCGAGGTGGTGCGCTGCCTCGAGGATTCCGACCCCACCGTCCGCGCTCTCGCCTGCGAGGCGCTCGCCCGCATCGGCAGCCCGCTCGCCGCGCCCCCGCTGTTCCGGCTCCTCGGCGATCCCAATCCCGCCGTCGTGCAGGCGGCGAGCGGCGCCATCCATTCCCTGGGAAGCGCCGAGACCGAGCGCCTCGCCTTCCAGGCGGCGCGATCCCAGTCTCCCGCGGTCCGGCGCGCGGCCCTTGAGATCCTCTCCTACTTCGGCTACGCCTCCGCGGTCCCGCTTTTCCTGGAGGCGATTCGCGATCCGGATTCCCGCGTCCGCGACACGGCGATCCAGGGCCTTGCGCTCGTCGACGACCCGAGGGCGAAGGAAGCCCTCTTCGCCGCCGCGAGCGATCCCTCGGAGCGGATGCGGATCGCCGCCGCCCGGGCGCTGAGCCTGTGCGCGACCGATCTGCGCACCACGGCCTATCTCCTCAAGGCGCTCGCAGACCCGAGTCCCTGGGTCCGCTACTACGCCTGCCAGTCGCTGGGGAAGCTGCGCGCCGAGGCGGCCGCGCCGGCCATCAGCGCGCTCCTGCGCGACCCGGCGGGGCAGGTCCGGGTGGCCGCGGTCGAGGCCCTCTCGCACCTCGAGACGCCGACCGCGCTCGAGGCGCTGCGGCAGGCCGCGAGCGCGCCCGACGCGGACGTGCAGCGCGCGGCGCTGATTGGCCTCGGCATCACCCGCCGCAAGGACGCGCTTCCCATCCTCCTCGCCGGTGCCACCTCGCCGGAGGACGCGACCCGGCTCGTGGCCCTCTCGGCAATGACCGGATTCGACGGGTCGGAAGTGCCGCAGGCGCTCGCCAGGGCGGCCGAGGACACGGACGAGAACGTGCGGGCCGCGGCCGTCGGCTTCCTCTCCGGCCATCCAGGAAAAGAAGCGACGAAGCTCCTCATCGATCTCCTCCCGCGACAGGCCACGAAGGAGCCGATCGTCGCCGCGCTTTCGCTTCCGGTGCCGGGACGCATCGAAGGCACCCTGGAAGCTCTCGCCACCGCCGACGAGGAGATGGCGCCCATCCTCACGTCCGCGCTCGCGCGGATGCACAACGAGCAGGGCGAGCAGGCGCTCCTCCACGCGATGGAGCTTCCCGCGACCGCGGCCCGCAAGGCCGCCGCCACCGCCCTCGCCGCGATCCGCTCCAAACCCGCCCTGGCCGCGCTCCGCCACGCCGCCGAGGCGGACGCCGATGCCGAAGTCCGGCGGGTCTGTGCCTTGCTGCTCTCCCAGTGAGCAGATGGCGCGCCTCCCCCTTTCGCCCCAGGTCTTCGCGATCCTGAGCGCCCTCATCGAGGAGAGGATCGGGATCCACTACTCGATCGCCGAGCGCGACATCCTCGCCGAGAAGGTTTCGACCCGGGCGCTGGAAGCGGGATTCGACTCCCTCCTCGACTACTACTATTTCCTCCGTTACGACGCCGACTCCGGCACGGAGCTCGACGCGCTCATCGACGCCCTGGTCGTCAACGAGACGTACTTCTTCCGCGAGTTCGATCAGCTGTCGGTCGTCGTGGAGGAATTCCTGGTCCCCAAAGTGAAAGCCGGAAGCCGCCCGCGTCTCTGGTCGGCGGCGTCCTCCTCGGGGGAAGAGGCGCTCACCGTCGCCATGTTGCTCGCGGAACGCGGGTGCCTGGAAAAAGTGGAGATCGTCGCGACGGACATCAGCCCGCGGATCCTCGCCCGGGCGCGTGAGGGCGTCTTCGGCAAGCGCGCCCTGCGCCACGTTCCGGTTCCGGCGCTGGTCGATCGCTACCTCGACGTATCGGGCGACACCGTCCGGGTACGGCCCAATCTCCTCGCCGCGATCCAGTATCGCCGCGTGAACCTGATCGACGCGGACCAGGTCGGGTCGCTCGGCGTTTTTGACGTGATCCTCTGCCGCAACGTATTGATCTACTTCCGCGAGGACCGGGTGAGGCAGCTCCTGCAGCGCCTCGCGGCCGCTCTCAAACCGAACGGAGCGCTATTCGTGGGAGCTTCCGAGTCGCTGCTCCGGTTCGGGACCTCGTTCCTCTGCGAGGAGCGCTCCGGGGTGTTCTATTATCGGAAGTCGCCGTGAAGGACCGTCCTGTCCGCACGCTGGTGGTCGACGACTCCGCCTTCGCCCGCAAGGTGCTGCGCGAGTCGCTTTCCCGGTACCCGGAAATCGAGCTGGTGGGAATCGCCCGGGACGGCCTCGAGGCGCTGGAGAAGATCGCCGAGCTGTCCCCCGACGTCATCACGCTCGACCTGGTGATGCCGAACCTCGACGGGCTCGGTGTATTGCGGGCCCTCGCCGGCGCCGAGCGGCCCAAGGTGGTCGTCGTCAGCACTTCCGACGCGGAAAGCGAGCTGGGGATCGAGGCGCTCGAGCACGGCGCCGTCGAGGTGGTCCACAAACCGACGGCCACGGCGAACGATCGCCTGTACGAGCTCTCCGGCGAGCTCGCGGCGGCCGTCCTCTCCGCGGCGCAGGCCCGGCTCCGGAAGGTGGTGCCGTCGCGGTCGCCACCGTTCGAGGCGCCGATCTCGACCACCGGTAAGACGGAGATCGTGGTGGTGGGGACGTCGACGGGCGGACCGCAGGCGCTGACCAGGCTCCTCACGGCGCTTCCGGAGGACTTTCCCGTTCCCATCGCCATGGTCCTGCACATCCCCGTCGGCTACACGGAGGCGCTCGCACGCAGGCTGGATGCCCTCTCGAAACTCGACGTCCGCGAAGCGACCGAAGGTCTCCGGCTACGTCCCGGTCTGGCGGTGCTCGCGAAGGCCGGCGAGCATCTCGAGATCGTGGGTCGCGGATCGCATCGGGTGGCGCGGCTCACCCTGGAGCCCGCCGACGTCCCTCACCGCCCGTCGGTCGACGTCCTCTTCCGGAGCGCGGCGGCCGAGTACAAAAGCGCGGCGCTCGGCATCGTCCTCACGGGGATGGGCGACGACGGGCTCGAAGGATCGCGGCTCATCCACGCCGCGGGAGGACGGATCCTCGCCGAAGCGGAGTCGTCCTCCATCGTGTACGGGATGCCCCGCTGCGTCCACGATGCCGGCCTCGCCGAGGCGGAGGCCCCCATCGAGGAGATGGCCGCGCTCCTGGTGCGCAGCCTCTGATCTATTTCACGTGCACGGTGACGTCGGCGGAGAGGCCGGCGCGCAGCGGCAGATCCTTCGGCGGATCGACCCAGGCGATCCGCACCGGAATGCGCTGCACCACCTTGACGAAGTTGCCGCTCGCGTTGTCCGGAGGAAGCAGCGAGAAGCGGGACCCGGTGCCGCCGGAGAGGCTCTCCAGCTTGCCGTGAAGCGTGCGGCCCGGGAACGCGTCGATGTCGACGTCCACGTTCTGGCCCGGCTTCATGTCGCCGATCTGCGTCTCCTTGAAGTTCGCCACCACGTACGTCTCCGTCGGGACCAGAGCCATCATCGGCTGTCCCGCCTGCACGAGCTGTCCCTCGTGCACGGTGAGGCGGGAGACCATTCCGTCGTCCTGCGCGAAGATCTTCGCGTACGAGAGCTGCAGGCGGGCCAGCTCCAGCGCCGCCTGCGCGCTCTGGACGCGGGCGTGCGCGAGGCGGGCGCCAGCCTGCGCCGCGGCGATCTGCGCCGCGACCGGCGAAGACTGCTGCACCTTGCCGCGCGTCTCTCCGACGCGGCTCTCGGCGCCGCGCAGGGCGTCCTCGGCGGCGGCGAGATTCGCCCGCGCTTGCAGGAGCCCCGCCTGGGCCATGTCGTTCGCGGCCTTGGCGTCGTCGAGCCGCTGCTGGGGAATGACGTTCGACGCGCGCAGCTCCTGCGCGCGCTTGAGGTCGAGCTGCGCCTTTGAAGCATCGGCCTCGGCCCTCTTCAAGCCAGCGCTCGCGGCGGCGATCTGCGACCTGGCGTTTCCGACCGACGCGGCGCTGCCCGTGAGCTGCGCCTGCGCCGAGGAGAACCCGCCCCGGGCGCTCGCGGCGGCGACGTCCGCCTGCGCGTCGGCGGCTATCGCCTGGGCCTGCGCGGTCTCCACCTCCGCCTGCGCCTGCTGGAAGCGGGCCGCGTAGTCGGCGTCGTCCAGCTCGACGAGGAGGTCGCCCTTCTTCACCTGCTGGTTCTCGAGCACGGTGACCCGCTTCACCTGGCCGGCGATGCGGGGAGCGATGGGTACCACGTCCGCCTCGATCTGGGCGTCGTCCGTCGATTCCTTGCCGTGGTTGTAGACGGCGAGACCGCCCACCCCGACCAGCACCACGAGCGCGATGACGCCCAGGATCAGGAACGGCTTGCGCTTCGTTGCAGATGCTCCGGCCTGCGGCCTACGCCCGTCGCCGGCAAAGCCGGCTCCTCCGGGCGCGGATTCCGCCGGGGCGGTGGCGACGGGCTGCGGTCTCTGCTGCTTGGCTACGCTTTCCATGACTTTCACATCTCCAGATGGACTTCAGGCTTGTGGCCCTGCTCGGCGCTCCGGTCGACCTTGAGGAAGAGGAGCAGCGGCAGGATGACGAGGAAGCAGATGCCGGCGAGGAGGAACATCTTCTCGAACGAGAGCACCATCGCCTGGCGGGCGACCATTCCCGCGAGCGCGGCCGGCGCGGCTTGTGCGGCGGTGGCGGGATCGAGCCCGCGGGCGGAGAGGCCCTGCGTGATCTGGCCGAGACGTCCCATCGCCTCGGGCGAGTAAGGCGTGACGTGGGCCAACATCGCGGCCTTCGCCACCGTCGCGTAGCGCGAGAGCAGGGTAGCGAAGATTGCGAGGCCGACCGACCCGCCGATCTGGCGGAGGAGCGAGTTGAGCCCGGTCGCGTCCGTGAGCTTGGTGCGCGGGATGCGCGAGAGGGCCACCGTGGTGAGCGGGACGAAGAGGCAGGCGAATCCGATCCCCTGCCAGAGCAGCGAATGGACGATCTGCGCCGTTCCCGTCGAGAGCGTGAAATGGCTCATCATCACCGAGCCGACCGTGAAAGCGACGACGCCGATGCCGATCATCAAGCGCGGCGAGACCTTGTTGTAGAGCCGCCCGACGATCGGCGTCGCGACCATCATGATGAGCGTTCGCGGCATGAGCGAGAGGCCGGACTGGGTGGCGTCGAATCCGAGCAGCTCCTGCATGAAGACGGGCAGGAGGAAGAGATTCGCCATCAGCATCGCGAACATGATCGAGCCGATCAGCGTCCCCGAGAGGAAGACGGGATCCTTGAAGAGCGCCAGGTTCACCGCGGGGACCTTGGCGGTCAGCTCGCGGATGACGAAGGCCGCCGTGGCGAAGATCGCCACCAGGGCGAGCGCGAGGATGAGCTTGCTGTCGAACCAGTCGTTGCGCTGCCCCTCCTCGAGCACGTACTGCAGGGCGCCGAGGCCGACGCAGAGAAGGGTGATGCCCGACCAGTCGACGTTCTTGCGCTGTTCCTCCGCGGCCGCGCGGTTCGCGCGCATGATGTCCTCTGGCTCGTGGACGAAGCGCTGGACGAGCACGAGGCCGAGAATGCCGACCGGGATGTTGATGTAGAAGATCCAGGGCCAGGTCCAGTTGTCGATGATGACCCCGCCCAGCGTGGGACCGAAGGCCGGGCCCAGCATCACCGCCATCCCGAAGAGGGCCATGGCCATTCCCTGTTCCTTGGGCGGGAAGGTCTGGCGGAGGATGGCCTGCTCGGTGGGCTGGAGCGCGCCGGCGCCGAATCCCTGGATGACGCGGAAGACGACCAGCGTCTCGAGGGAGCGGGCCATGCCGCAGAGCGCGGAACCGACGAGGAAGAGGACGAGCGACGCCATGTAGAGGCGCTTCTGCCCGACCAGGCGCCCGAGGAACGCGGTGAGCGGCATCACCAGCACGGTGGCGATGACGAAGGCGGTGGAGATCCAGGTGATTTCTTCCAGCGTCGCGCCCACCGCTCCGCGGATGTGCGTCAGGGCGACGTTGACGATCGAAGCGTCGATCGCCCCCATCAGGGTGCCGAAGGAGACGGACACCGTGACGAGCCACTTGTTGGTCGGAGCCCGGGCCGGCGCGAAGGACCGGGGCATCGGAATCGCAGCTGCCTCGCTCATCTACGCTCCGGCTCCGTGCAGGAAGAAGAGGACCAGCGCGGGAGCCCGGTTGGCGAGAGGGACGCCGGTAGGTGCGTACAGCTCGCGCGACAAGGTCCCTTTCAGGATCCCCATCAAGAAGGAGGGGAAGAGCTCGGCGCCTTCCGGCCGCAGGGCGCCTGCGATCATCCCGCGGATGAGGAGCTCCTCGACCCGCCGGTAGACCTGGAGCAGGGCCGTGTTCGGACGGCTCGCCCGCGGGCCAACGGGCGCATGAGCCCGGGCATGCTCGCTCTCGAGGAGGATGGCGAGAAACGCCTTGTGGGAGTCGAAGTGCAGAAGGACGGCGCGGACGAAGTGCTCGAGCTGCCCTCCGAACGGTTCCTTGTCGTGGGCGGCGAGGACATCGTCGAGACGGTTCAGGAGGTCCTCGCGGCGCGAGACGACCAGCGCCGAGAGCAGCGCGTCTCGATCCTCGAAATGGTTGTAGAGCGTCCCTACGGAGACGCCCGCTCGCGCCGCGATGTCTTCCATGCGGGCACCGTTCAGGCCGCTCTGACCGAACACCGCCTCGGCGGCGTGGAGGATCTCCCGCTGCGTCTCGCCCTTGAGCCGTTCCCGGAGCGGCAGAATCTTCGTTCCGATTTCTGAACTTCGCTTCATATCGTGAATCAACCATGTAGCGCAGCGAAGCCGCCGAGTCAACGGGCAAATCTAGTGGCGCCGGATTTTTCCGCGCGGGGGAACCTGCTCCCCCGGGCTGCCCCACTGTGCGACGAAGGGCGTGCTTACAGGCGCTCGTATTCCTTTGAGCTCAAACCTTTGCTATAAGCATGCTTACCAGGTTGCTCCTGGGGGGGACCGGGGCCAGCTCGCCCGGTCGGGGAGTCTCGTAGGAATGACGCAGTCTTGCGGCTTCGGCCGTAGGCCTATCGTTTTGCCTGCACTGGACGCGGGCGTGAGCGGGCCCTACCGCACGGAAGATCGTGCGGAGACCTGTTCCGGGTCCGCAAGACCCGCAGCCCACACCCCCCAGATCCGAACGTCAGTCGGCGGCGCCATCCGGAGAACCGCGCCCAGTACCTCTCTCCGGTGGTCCGCTCTCGATGTCGCGCTTCGTCGTCTCTGGAACTGTGCTGAACAGTTTCGACAATGCCGGTCTGGTTCGGGGGGACCAGCCCGGCACAACCGCGTCCCCCGAGAACGATAGGAGAACGCAGTGTATCTGCCACGTAATGCATCGAAGAACCGTCTCCGGGAAGCCGAGCAGGCTCGGAACAACCGAAGGGAAATCGTCAAGGCTCTCTCGCAAAAGCAGGTAACCCGTCGCGACCTCGTCAAGATGGGCCTCATCGGCGCCGCGGGGACGGTCGCCCTGCAGAACGGCCTGAGCCCGTTCGCCAATAGCGCCTACGCGTCGATTCCGACCGGCGCTCCGCCCAGCCCGCTGTTCGGGGCGGCGGACTTCTCGCAGGCGATGCCGCGCTTCGACGTGCTGGAGCGCAAGGCCCTTACCGACCTGTCGGGGCCGGCTCCGCAGAAGGAATCGAACCAGACCCAGCAGCTTCTCGACCCGGCCCTTCCGGGCGTGCAGCCTGGTGACACGGGCCCGATCGAAGGCCGTCCGCCGGGACCGATCTGGGCGCACCAGCAGTTCGAGCGCTTCGCGCCGAAGGTCGCCGTCGAGGTTTCGCAGGCGCCGTCGCAGATGCTGCTGAACTACAACCCCAGCTGCGAGTCGCGGTTCAACAGCGGCATCGACGCGACCCAGCCGGTCCGTCCGACGTTCCACCCGAACATGCCGGATCAGAACCCGGCCAACTTCTGGACCTTCAACGGCTCGGTTCCGCCCAAGCTCATGCTGGGCCGGTACGGTGAAGGGATCCTGATGAGGCACCACAACAAGCTGCCCGCCGATCCGAGGGCGAACGCCGGGTTCGGCATCCACACCATCTCGACGCACGAGCACAACGGCCACCACGGCGCCGAGAACGACGGCTTCACGGGCGCATGGTTCTACCCGGGCCAGTTCTACGACTACCACTACCCGATCGTTCACGCCGGCCTCTCCGCCATCAACACCGACGCGACCGATCCTCGCTGCGGCAGCCCCGACGGGAGCGGCGGCATCACCAAGCTCCCCGGCGACTGGCAGGAGACCATGTCGACGCACTGGTTCCACGATCACATGTTCAGCTTCACCTCGCAGAACGTGTACAAGGGCAATGCAGGAATGTTCAACCTGTACAGCTCCCTGGATCGCGGTAACGAAGGCATCAACGACGGCGTCAACCTCCAGCTCCCCTCGGGCACGGGCAAGGACTGGGGCAACCTGGAATACGACGTAAATCTCATGCTCGCCGAAAAGGCCTTCGACGCCGACGGCCAGATGCTCTTCGACATCTTCGACTTCGACGGGTTCCTCGGTGACGTGATGACCGTGAACCTGGCGTACAAGCCCTACTTCGAGGTCGAGCGCCGCAAGTACCGCTTCCGCATCCTGAACGCGTCGGTTTCGCGGTTCTTCAAGGTCGCGCTCTCCGACGGCTCGGCGATGATCCAGATCGCGAACGACGGCAACCTGTTCCCGCACCCGGTGGTGTTGAACCAGCTCGACGAGCAGGGCATCGCCGAGCGCTACGACATCGTCATCGACTTCTCGCGCTACCAGGTCGGCCAGAAGGTCCACATGGTCAACCTGTGCGAGCATTCGGACGGGAAGAAGCCGGCGAAGGACCTGTCCCTGGGCGACGCGCTCTCGGGCAAGTCGCAGGACCCCTGCGTCGGGCGGTTCCTCGAGTTCCGCGTCGTGCGCAATCCCGCGACGCCGGACCTGAGCAAGGTTCCGAGCACGATGATCCCGAACCCCGATCTCTCGAAGATCCCGGTGGTTCGTGAGCGCGTGTTCGAGTTCGGATCCGGTGGAAGCCAGAACACGAACGACCCGGTCAGCGCCTTCTTCGGACCTTGGGGCGTGAAGACCGACAACAACAGGATGCTGAACGCCGACTTCGGCCGCGTCTCGGCTGCTCCCAGGTACGGGACTCGCGAGATCTGGACCATCAAGAACGGCGGCGGCGGATGGGATCACCCGATCCACATCCACTTCGAGGAAGGCCAGGTCCTCGCCCGCAACGGCAGCGCCGCGAACGTGCCGGCGTGGGAGAAGGGCCGCAAGGACGTCTACCGGCTGCGTCCGTCCGGCAGCGTGACCCTCACCATGCAGTTCCGCGACTTCGGCGGAATGTTCATGGAGCACTGCCACAACACGGTGCACGAGGACAACGCGATGCTGGTCCGGTGGGAGATCGACGACGCGGGCCAGCCGTTCCTCCGCCCGCTGCCGACCCCGATTCCGAGCCCGCAGGGCGTGACGTTCCGCGCTCCGGACGACGTCGAGCCGACCGCGCTGTAGCCAAGCACGACCCGGAGTGAGCGAACGATGCCGGTAACGAAATCGTCCTCTCGAGTGGTCCTCATCGCGCTGGTGGCGGTGGGGGCCACCCTCTGGGCCGATCGGGAAGCCCGCGGCGACACCGCCGCGGGCAACCCGGTCCTCGTCGCCCCGCTGACGGGCTCGGTGAAGGGTCCGGCGGGAGACGTGTCGCTTTCCGGCGAGGCCCGGGTCGGGACCAACGTGACCAAGGCCGAGGAGTTCGGCGACCCGCCGAGCGTGGTCGTGTCCATCCACCTCCAAGGGGTGACCGGGAAGGACCCGGCGGGCAAGAAGTACGAGGCTTCCGGCGACGGAGAGATCGTCCGGCCCCTGGTCGGATCCGACACCGTCGAGATCCTGTTCTCGGTCTACCCGGCGGGCAGCGACGCCTCGAGCAACGAGGCCCGTCCAGCCGCCGCGAAGTTCAAGCTGCGCCTCGACGAAAACAACCATGGGGCGCTTCTGCAAGCCGACGGCAGCATCGGGCCCGTCGGGCAGTGAGAAGCGATTTGCGACAACGCCATTTTCGACAAACTACGGGGAGAATCATCGTGGGGAGCAAGATCAAGTTCGGAGCGGTCGCGGCGGCCGTGTTCGCCGCCGCGCTGCTCCAGCCGTCCAGCGCGCAGGCCGCGTGGGGCAAGGAGTACTTTCCCAACGTCGCTCTGACGACGCAGGACGGAAAGGTCGTCCGTCTCTTCGACGACCTGCTCAAGGGCAAGAAGGTGGCGGTGAACCTGATCTACACGAGGTGCACCGCGACCTGCCCGCTCGAGACCGCCAAGCTCTCGCAGGTGGCGAAGATCCTGGGCGACCGCTTCGGCAAGGAAATCTTCTTCGTCTCGGTCAGCATCGATCCCGAGCACGACACGCCGGAAGTGCTGAAGGCCTACTCGGCCAAGTTCCACACGCCGCCCGGCTGGACCTTCGTCACCGGAGACGACAACGACATCAAGCTCGTCGCCAAGAAGTTCGGCCTGAGCTCGATTACCGACGTGAGGAACAAGGACGGCCACCAGCCGTCGCTGATGATCGGCGACGTCGACTCGGGCAACTGGATGCGCAACTCGGCGATCGACAACCCGCGCTTCCTCGCCACGCAGATGGTGAACTTCCTCAACCTGAGCAAGACCGACAAGCCCGGGATCGGGTATGCGGAGGGCTCGGCGAGCTTCAAGGCTCCCGACCAAGGCAAGTACATGTTCCAGACCCGCTGCGCGGCTTGCCACACCGTCGGCAAGGGCGACTCGGTCGGGCCCGACCTCGCCGGCCTGACCTCGCGCCGCGACAAGGCGTGGGTTACGCGCTACCTCCACGAGCCGGACGCGATGCTCGCGCAGAAGGACCCGATCGCCGTCTCTCTGTTCGAGAAGTTCAAGGCGGTGCGGATGCCCAATCTGGCCCTCTCGAAGTACGAGATCACGACGCTCGTCGAATATCTCGAGAAGGCGGACGTGCCGCAGGCGGCTCCCGCGCCTCCCGCGCAGAAGACGGCGCGCAACATGGCGATGCCGAACTGACGGTTTCAGGCCCCGCGCAGCGCCGCGATCAGACGATCCGGCGCCGCGTGGTCGCCCGGTTCCTTGCTCTGGTATCGGAAGAGGATCTCGCCGGACGGGGCGATGATGAGCGTCCCGCCTTGCTGGAAGGGGTCTCCCTGGGTGCGGCCCTGCCGGAATCCCTTCCGCAGCGCCCGCAAGGAATTGAGCAGCGCCCTGGGCGTGAACGTGCTCCGGATCGAGCGAGTGAATCCGAGGAGCCGGTAGGCCTCGCGGCGACTGTCCGACAGCACCGGTAGATCGGGAGGCAGGCCCATCCGCTCGGCGAACGCCTTCGCCATCGCGGGCGTCCCCGATCCGATCACGGCCACGTTCCCCTGGCTCCGCAGCCCTTCGACGTGCGGCCGCAACTCGGCCACTTCCTCGCGGCAGGACATTCAGCCGAAGTGGCGCACGAAGACGAGCGCCGCCGGCCGATCCTGCCAGAGGGAGCCCAGCCGCACGGGGCGGTCGTCCGAATCCTTGAGCGTCACGTCCGCGAGCTTCGCGTCGACCTTGGCCATCCGGATACCTCTCGATTCGATCCGTGAACGTGAACCTGAACCCGAACGTGAACGGCTTTCAGGAACCGTTCACGTGCACGTTCACGTTCAAGTTCACGGGCAGATGCTCACTCCTCGTCCGGATTGAAGGTCTCGTGCCCGACCTGGGTGTCGTAGGCGAGGACCGCCTGGTTCTCCTCGATGCGGGACGACTTGCGCAGCCGATCGAGCCACGACTGGTACAGCTCGTTCTGCTTCTGCTGCTCGAGGCGTGCGCGAAGATCCGTCTTGTCGGCATCCGTCATCTTGGCCGGGTTGGCGCGCTCGCGCGTGTTGATGACGAAGACATAGGAGGT
>JBJMQD010000297.1:0-8116 GCA_045802855.1 Myxococcales bacterium
CCGGGCCGCAAACCGGGCGAGCTGTCCGAGCTCGGCGGGCTGCCTCAAGTCCTCTGGCCGGACCATTGCGTCCAGGGATCCGGAGGAGCGGAATTTGCGAAGACGCTGCAGATGAACCGGGTCGAGGCGATCTTCCGCAAGGGAACGGATCCGCGCATCGACAGCTACAGCGGCTTCTTCGACAACGGCCACCGCAAATCGACTGGACTCGGAGATTACCTGAAGGGACGCGGCGTCACCGAGGTCTGCGTGCTCGGCCTGGCGACGGACTACTGCGTGAAGTTCACCGCGCTCGACGCCCGCCGGCTCGGGTTCCGGGCGACGCTCGTCGAGGACGGGAGCCGCGGGGTGGACCTCCGCCCGGGCGACTCCGCCCGGGCAGTCGAGGAGATGCGAAACGCGGGTGTCGAGGTCGTCCAGAGCGCCTGACGATCACCGCGCGAGAACGTCGCTCGCCCTTGCCGCGTCGACGTAGCGCTGCACGTCGTCCCGGAGGAGAAGCCGCCGCTTCTCCAGCTTTTGCGCTGCCTTTTCGACGGCCCGCACGTAGTCGTCGTGATCCTCGTACCTCTCCTCGATCGACTTGCGCGGGTCTCCGCTCGCGCGCCGCTCGGCCTTCGTCGCGGCGAACGGGATGATCTGTCCCGCCGACTCGCAGCCGTCCGGTCCGCCGAATGCCGCCGCCCGCAGCGCCCATCCGGTCGTGGTCGCGACCGGCGCCTCCACCGGGGGCAGGCGGATTCCGGCGATCTCGTTCCCGTCCTCGTCCACGCGGGACACGAACGACGGGTAGACGGGGCCTGCGAACGCCGGCGGATTGATCGTCAGGATCCCTTCGCGAAAGAGCGGCCCGAAGTCGAACAGGTGCCGCACCGTGATGACCCCGGTGTAGGTGACGCCGGGGATGTTCGGGAAGCCGAGGGCGCGTTGCGGGACGACGCCGAGCCCGTTCGCCTGGGGAACCGAGAACACCACCTTGTCGTCGCCGTCGGCCCGCGGCACTTCGCTCCTCGGCGGGCGGATTCCGAACACGACCCACTCGTCGAGCGCGATGAAGAGCGCCCGCAGCGCCGGAGTCGGATCGGTCGTGTTCTGGAACTGCTGGCAGATGCCACGCGAATTCGGAGCGGCGCCGCCCACCGTGTGCTCGACTCCCGACAGCAGGTAGAAGCGGACGTCCTCGGGGTCGGGAAGGTCGCGTCCCCGTGCGTCCGTGTGCACCAGGGAGCCCGCCTTGACCCAGTACTCGTTGGCGGAGATGACTTGAAGAAACTTCGGGCAGGTGTGCGTCTCCGAGCAGCGGACGATCCTGCCGTCGGTGAGCCCGGTGAGCGGATCGAACGTGCGATTGAACGCGAACGGGAAGTTCGCCTCCGGGTACAGGTGGTTCTGCCGGTTGCGCTCGGTACGCCCGGGCTGGGCGAAGCGGAAGTTCAGCGCCACGCCGTCGCCCGCGGCGATCCAGTTCGTAACCCCGTCGAACACGCGGCGGCCGCGCGCGTCCTCGTTGAACCCCAGCGAGAGGAAGTCGTTCAGGTAGCGGCCCGGCTGCGAGACGGTGAACGCGTGCGCGACCGTCACGTCGCCCGCCAGCGGATTGCGAGTCCCGGTGTCGTCGGCGGCGGCGTGCTTCAGGAAGGCGACGAAATCGCGGGTAGCGGCGAAACCGAGGCCGGCGACGAGGGGATCCTTCGCCGTGAAGCTGAACTCGTAGATCGCGCTCTGCTGGAACGCCGTGCCGGCGGGTAGCAGGCGGATGGCGCGCTCGTTGACGAATTCCCAGCCGGAGGGATCGATGGTGACGCGGGGATCGGTGAGGTGCTGGCGCACGGTCAACGTCGCCTTGCTCTGGTCGAGCGTGGCGGCGGCGTAGGTGAGCGGGGCCGACCTGGTGGTCGCATTATCGAAGACGAGATACTCGTAAGAAGGCCCGGTAATGGTCGTCCCGTCGCGGTTCCTCGCCACGGGGACGGTGATCGTCAACCGGTCGCCGCCCGGAGGGGCGGAGATGTCCCAGCCGTTCCAGGCCAGCGAGTACCCCTGGTGCATCAAGAACGCGCCGCCAGCGTCCGCCGCGGTGGTCGGGTTGTTGCCTCCACTCGACAGGTTGAACGGGCCGAACAGCTTCGTCCCGCGGTTGTTCACCTCCATGAACAGCTTGTGGTTGCCCTTCGCGAGGTCGATGGGCTTCAAGAGGAAGAAGTCCATCGAGTACCCGACGGTCCCGGAAACCGTCCGCGGCGCGAGACCGATATCGACGATCACGCCGTTGCGGGGATCGGCCGGGTCCACCTCTCCGAAGGCGACGCCCCGGATCTTTTCGTACGCGCCGACGCTCCCGTTCACCCCGAAGGTCGTACCTCCGAACGTAGGCCTCTCGACGCTGGTGATCACGATACGGGTGATGCGGGCTTCGGCGGCGAACGCGGCCATCGTGAGGCCAAGCGCGAACCTCGAAACGATCTTTGTCATGGGTTTTCCCCTCCGGCGGAAGGCGGAGCGGCGCCTACGTGTGCCAGCGCGCGCGGCGTACGCCTGTCGCTGGAGGACGTCAATCCTCGCCGAGCAGTCGACGCGGCGAAGGATTATCGATTGCGGCCCGCGTTGCGCCCTGCTCAGGCCGCCGCTAGCATGCGCGGCCCATGACGCGACTACTCGTTCTCGCGGCCGGGGTCTTCCTGATTGCAGCGGGCAAGAACAAGGGCTCGAAGGAGCTGTACGCCACCTTCGTCACCAGCCAGGGCAAGATCGGAGTCCGCCTCTTCCCCGGCGAGAAGCCGAACGCGGTGAAGAACTTCGTCGACCTGGCCGAAGGCAAGAAGGAGTGGACCGATCCGCGGACCGGCAAGAAGTCGAAGAAGCCCCTTTACGACGGAACCATCTTCCACCGTGTCATCCCCGATTTCATGATCCAGGGCGGCGACCCCCGGGGTAACGGCACCGGCGGGCCCGGATTCTCGTTTCCCGACGAGCTCAAGGAGGGCGAGCACTACTTCGACGAACCCTGTCAGCTCGCCTACGCGAATTCGGGACCGAATACCAACGGATCGCAGTTCTTCATTACCGAGGTGCCCACCAAGCACCTGAACCCGCGCCATTGCCCGAACAGCCCCTCCGGCCTGTGCGGCTATGTGCGCTTCGGCGCGGGCGTGTGCGGATGCGATCTGATCGCCAAGATCGCCCGCCTCGGGAACGACAAGACGACCCTGCAGAAGGTCGCCATCTCGAGCAAGAAGCCGGACTGCAAGTAGCCAGGCGGGCGTGTGGAAGCCTGCCCGTTGCTCTTCCACGGCGCGGGCATGGGTAGATTCGACGGGTGTTCCTCGGGCAGCACCGCGACGAGATCCTGCGGAAATGGGAGTCGGTGGTTCTCGCCGCCTCCGAAGCCGGCCGGCAACCTGGCTCCCTTTTGCGCGGTCAGCTTCCTCGTTTCCTCGACGACCTCGACCTGTGGCTTGCGAGCCCCGAGCCGTCGCGATCGCCTGGCGTCTTCAGCGGCGGTGGCGCGTCCGAGGTGTCGCAGCTCGTCAAGGAGATCTCCGCGCTGCGGACAGCCATCTTCGCGGTGGCGGCGAGCGCAGCCGGCATCGAGCTTGGCCGGGTGAACGAGGCGCTCGACCGTGCGGTCGCCGAGGCTGTGGAGCGCCTCGGCGCCGAGCACGCGAACGCGGAGCGATCCTGCCGCGAAGCCGAGGCGCGGCAGCTGGCGGTGCTCGAGAAAATCGACGTGGCGTTCTCCATCGTCACCGTTCTCTTCGACGGCGAAGACCGGCCTGTCGACTACCGCTTCGACGTCGTGAACCCGGCCTTCAAGAGGCAGACCGGCCTGGTCGACGCGGCCGGCAAGCGGATGCGCGAGCTCGCGCCGGGCCACGAGGAGCAGTGGTTCCAGATCTACGGAAGGGTCGCGCTCACGCGTGAACCTGCGCGGTTCGAGAACGAGGCCAAGGCGCTCGACCGCTGGTACGACGTCCAGGCGGTGCCAGTCGACGACCCCGCCCGGCACCGGGTCGCGATCCTCTTCAAGGACATCACGGCGCGAAAAAAGGCCGAGGAAGCCCTCCGCGACAGCGAGCAACGATACCGGTTGCTGTTCGACAACATGAGCATGGGCTTTCTCTACTGCCGCGTGATCTTCGACGGCAAAACGCCGGTCGACTACGTGATCGAGCAGGTGAACCCGGCCTTCGAGCGACAGACCACGCTCCGCCGCTCCGACGTCCTCGGCCGCCGGGCGACCGAGGTGATGCCAGACATCGATTTCGGGGACTGGGTCGACGTCCTCGGCAGGGTGGCGGTGACCGGCGAGCCGACGCACTTCGAGCGGCACGTGCGCGCCCTCGATCGCTGGTACGAGGCCACCGCGTACTGCCCGAAAGCGGGGTACTTCGCGTGCATCTTCAACGACGTCACCCAGCGCCGGCAGGTGCTCGAGGCAATCCGGCTGGCGAACGAACGCCTTCGCGACGCCGATCGACGGAAGGACGAATTCCTCGGCATCCTTTCCCACGAGCTGCGCAATCCCCTTGCGCCCATCCGCAACAGCCTCTACCTGCTCGAGCGCACCGATCCGGCCGGCCCGCAAGCGCGCCGCGCCAGGGCAGTGGTGGGACGCCAGGTCGAGCACCTGACCCGGCTGGTCGACGACCTGCTCGAGGTAACGCGCATCTCCCGGGGAAGGATCGAGATCTCGCGCACCACGCTCGACCTGCGGGACCTCGCCTGGAGGACGTGCGACGATCACCATTCGCTCTTCGACCGCGCCGGCGTGGTGCTGGACGTCTCGCTCCCGCAGGAGCCGGTCTGCGTCGAGGCGGACGCGACGCGAATCGCGCAGGTCCTGGGGAACCTGCTCCAGAATGCGGTCAAGTTCACTCCCAAGGGTCAGCGCGTGCAGGTGACGGTCGCCGCGAGGGACCGCGAGGCCGAGCTCTCGGTGCGCGACACGGGGATCGGAATGGAGCCTGACGAGGTGGACCAGATGTTCGAGCCCTTCGTTCAGGTCAAGCAGGACCTGGCGCGCACGCACGGTGGCCTCGGCCTCGGGCTCTCCCTGGTGAAGGGTCTCGTCGAGCTGCACGGCGGCACGGTCGACGCGCGCAGCGAGGGACCCGGCCGGGGCTCCGAATTCATCGTGCGGCTGCCGCTCGCGCCCGCGAGGGCCGTCGCCGCGCAGGAGCAACGGCGCCGTCCACGGGACAATCGCTCGCGGAAGGTCCTCATCATCGAAGACAATCTCGATGCCGCGGAGACGCTGGCGGAGCTCCTGGAGCTCGAGGGGCATCGCGTACAGCTCGCCAGCGACGGGAAGACCGGAATCTCCCTCGCCCAGGAAGTGAAACCCGACGTGGTGCTCTGCGACATCGGGCTGCCCGATCTGAGTGGCTATGAAGTCGCCCGCGCGTTGCGCGCGAACGACGCGCTGCGCTCGACCCGCCTCATCGCCGTGACCGGCTATACCCAGCCCGAGGACAAGCGCCTCGCAAAGGAAGCAGGTTTCGACGCCCACCTCCCGAAGCCGCCGCCCCTCGAGATGCTGAACGAGCTGCTCGAGGACACGGCGGCATAGGCTATCTGAGCTCGGACCTAGTGGACGGTTTCTGCGCGCAAGGCGTCGCGCGCCGGCGATGGCGCCGCGGAGAGGAACCTCGCCAGATACGGCGCCGTCCGGCTCTCGCGCGATCGGGAAACCTCGTCCGGCGTTCCCGACGCGACGATCCGTCCCCCCTCGTCGCCCGCACCCGGTCCGATGTCCAGGACGTGGTCGCTCGCCGCGACGACGCGCATGTCGTGCTCGACCACGATGACGGTGTTGCCCGCTTCCACCATCGCGTCGAGCTGGGCGAGGAGGCGCTCGACGTCCGCGGGATGGAGCCCGGTGGTCGGCTCGTCGAGGACGTAGAGGCTGTCGCCGCGCTGCATGCGCTGCAGCTCGGTGGCAAGCTTGATCCGTTGCGCCTCGCCGCCGGAGAGCTCGGTCGCGGGCTGTCCAAGGCGGAGGTAGCCGAGGCCGACCTCGCGCAGCACGTCGAGCGATCGCGCCACGTGAGGTTCCTGCCCAAAGAACTCGCGTGCCATCTCGACCGTCATTCCCAGCACCTCGGCGATGTTCTTGCCCCGGTACTGGATCTGCAAAGTCTCGGCGTTGTAGCGGCGGCCGTGGCAGGCGGGGCAGGGCGCATACACGCTCGGCAGGAAGAGCAGCTCGACGAAGACGAAGCCTTCCCCTTCGCAGTTCTCGCAACGGCCCTTCGCAACGTTGAAGGAGAACCGTCCCGCGTCGTAGCGGCGGGCGCGCGCGGCCTTGGTCGCGGCGAAGAGCTTGCGGACGTGATCGAAGAGCCCGGTGTACGTCGCGAGGTTCGAGCGCGGCGTCCGTCCGATCGGCTTCTGATCCACGCGGACGAGGCGCTTGATTGCCTCCATGCCGCTCGCGATCCGGCCGATGGTGGCCGGGAGCGGGTGCGCGGGGCCTTCGCTCTCGTCGCTCTCGGAGGAGAGGTCGTGGCCGAGGTGCGCCGCGACGAGCTCCACCAGGACCTGGCTCACGAGGCTCGACTTGCCGGAACCCGAGATGCCGGTGACCGCGGTGAGGGTGCCGAGCGGAAATTCGACGTCGAGATCGTGCAGGTTGTTCCTGGTCACGCCTTCGAGCCGCAAGAACCCTCGCGGCTTGCGAGGGCGGCGCGCGGGGAGAGGAGTTTCCCGGAAGAGGTGCCGCCGGGTCTCCGACGCGGAGACGTCCGCGAGCCCTTCGGGCGGACCGCTGTAGAGAATCTCGCCGCCGTGCTCGCCCGCGGCCGGACCGACGTCGACGATCCAGTCCGCCCGCCGGACGACGTCCAGATCGTGCTCGACGACGAAGAGCGAGTTTCCCGCTTCCTTCAACTGATCGAGAGCGCGCAGGAGAGCTTCGGTATCCGCGGGATGGAGCCCGGCGCACGGCTCGTCGAGGACGTACACCACCCCGAAGAGGTTCGAGCGGACCTGCGTGGCGAGGCGAAGCCGCTGCAATTCCCCGGGGGACAACGTGGGAGTGCTCCGTTCCAGGGTGAGGTAACCGAGGCCGAGATCGAGGAGAACCCCGATACGTCCGATCAAGTCCTCTGCGATGCGCCGGGCGACGATCGCCTTCTCCGGATGGTCCGCCTCCATCCTCCTCAGCGCGGACGCGCTCCCGTCCGCCGTCGGCCGGAGCAGGGCCACCAGCCGGACGAGCGGCAGCCGGGAAATGTCGGCGATGTCGAGCCCCGCGAAGGTGACGGAAAGCGCCCCCGGGCGCAGGCGCTTGCCGCCGCACCCGGGACAGTCGCTGCTGATCATGTACCGGGAGACACGCTTCTTGATCGAGGCGCTTTCGGTATTCGAAAAAGTCTCCAGCACGTATTTCTTCGCGCTGGTGAAGGTGCCTTGATAATCGGGCGGCTCCCGCCGGCGGATGGCCCGCTTGATCTCCGCGTGCGTGAGACCGCCGTACACCGGCACCGTGGGCTGCTCGTCCGTGAAGAGGATCCAGTCTCGATCCTTCTTCGGAAGATCGCGCCACGGCCGATCCACGTCGTAGCCCAGGGTGATGAGGATGTCCCGGAGGTTCTGCCCGTGCCAGGCCGGCGGCCAGGCGGCGATGGCCCGCTCCCGGATGGTGAGCGAGTCGTCCGGCACCATCGAGCGCTCCGTGACCTGGTACACGCGCCCGAGGCCGTGGCATTCGGGGCAGGCGCCCTGCGGGGTATTGGCGGAGAACGACTCCGCTTCCAGATGTTCTTGATTCGGCGGATAGTCGCCGGCACGCGAGTAGAGCATGCGGAGCAGGTTCGAGAGGGTGGTGACGCTTCCCACCGAGGAGCGGGAAGTGCCGGACCCGCGCTGCTGCTGCAGGGCCACCGCTGGCGGAAGCCCCTCGACCTCGTCGACTTCCGGGATGCCCATCTGGTCGAAGAGGCGCCTCGCGTACGGCGCCACCGATTCGAGGTACCTGCGCTGCGCCTCGGCGTACAGCGTGCCGAAAGCGAGCGACGACTTTCCGGAGCCTGAAATCCCGCTGAACACCACCAAGGCGTTGCGCGGGACCTGCAGGTCGACGTTCTTGAGG
This sequence comes from Myxococcales bacterium, assembly GCA_045802855.1. GTDB lineage: Bacteria > Myxococcota > Myxococcia > Myxococcales > 40CM-4-68-19 > VBKO01. The sequence continues at coordinate 8,093 of JBJMQD010000297.1, forward strand.
TTGTGCGTCCGCGCGCCCCGCACG
>JBJMQD010000182.1:0-15395 GCA_045802855.1 Myxococcales bacterium
CCGGTCGTCGTGACGGTCCTCGCCGTGGCGATCGTCGGCGTGCCGGTCGTCGCCATGGCGGTCGTCACCTCCGTGCCGGTCGCCGCCGTTGTCCCCGCGGCGGTCTCCGCCGCCGTTGTCACCGTGCCGGTCTCCGCCTCCGTGGCGGCCCTGATCGGCGAAAACCGGAGAAGCGGCAAGCGTTGCTGCAGTCAGGATGGTCATGCAGAGACGGCGCATGTTTGCCTCCTCGTAGATTGCAAAATCTACGTGTGCGCCATTCCGTCGCAAGGCTTGATCGGACGCAGGGACGTCCGCCTACCGATTGGTAACCGCTGCTTGCTCGCCCTGCGGCCGGCTGGGTGCCCGGGTGTCCGGGCAGCCCCTCGGTTGTCCTCGCTCGGACGCGATGCGGACTTTGCAGCGGTTACTCCCAGCGTTGCGGGCGGGTGCGCAGGCCGTCGACGCCGAGCGCGTCGCACCAGGCGAGGAACCGATCGCGCGGGACGCCGCGGAAGCGCGCCTCCTCGAGCGTGCCGATCGGCGCGTCGGTGCGGAGCGTGGCGAGCGTCCGGTAGAGCCGGGCATCCTCCCTGCGCTCCTCCAGGGTAGCCGCGAGCACCGCGGCGCGCCGGACCGGGGGCCAGGCGCGCGCGTCGGGCGGGATTCCTTCCAGATGGATGAACTCCGCGAGGAGCGCCGAGGCGCTCTTCTCGCCGAAACCGGGCAGTCCGGGGATGCCGTCCGCGTCGTCGCCGATGAGCGCGAGCAGGTCGGGGATGCTGGCTGGAGCGACGCCGCGGCGCTTGCGCAATCCGTCCTCGTCGACGACCGCCTTCGCGCGCCAGTCGACCTGCACGACGTGAGTTCCCGCGACGCACTGCCCGAGGTCCTTGTCCGGGGTGAGGATCCGGACCTGCTCGACTTCCGCGCCGTACCGCGCGGCGCCAGTCGCGAGCGCGTCGTCGGCCTCGAAGTCGCGCATCGACCAGACCGCCATCCCGAGCGCGCGCATCGCCTCCTCGGCCGAATCGAACTGCGCAAGAAGCTCCGGTGGAACCCCTTCTTCCGTCTTGTAGCCGTCGAACAGATCGTTCCGGAAGCTGCGGATCGGATTGTCGAACGCCACCGCGACGTGGGTCACCGCTTCGCCGTCGTCGTGCAGGAGCGCGAGCATCGCGGAGGCGAGCGCGACGGTGGCCTTCTTGTCGCTGCCGTCGGGCGCGACGTGCGGCGGTCGTTTCGAATAATAGGCGCGGAACAGCTCATAGGTGCCGTCCACCAGGTGCAGCCGCATGGCGCGAGTTTACCAGGAGAGCAGCGCCGACACCGCTCCGCCCAGGCGCTCCCGCACCGTGAGCGGACGTTCGAACGCGACTCGATAGAGATTCGCGCTCGCGGCCCGGTCGACGAGGTAGTCGTCGCTCGTGCGCAGGTGGTCGACGAGGCCGAGATCGAGGCCTCGGCGCGCGAGCCAGTGCTCTCCCGTCGCCACCTGTGCAAGGTCGAGCTTCGGGCGGTTCGCCTTGACGAACTCCTTGAACAGATGGTGCGTGTCCTCGAGCTCCTCCTGGAACTTCTTGCGGCCGCGCTCGGTGATTTCGCCGAACACGCTCACCGTCCGCTTGAACTCGCCGGCGGTCATTTCCTGGAAGTCGACGTCGTGCTTCTTCAGGAGCCGGTGGAAGTTCGGCACCTGCGCGACGACTCCGATCGATCCGATGATCGCGAAGGGAGCCGCCAGGATCTGATCCGCGACGCACGCCATCATGTAGCCGCCGCTCGCGGCGATCCGATCGATGCAGACGGTGACCTTGATCGCCTTGTCGCGAAGGCGCATGAGCTGCGCGGCGGCGAGACCGTAATGCGGCACCGCGCCCCCTGCGCTCTCCAGCCTGATCACCACCTCGTCCTCCTTGCCGGCGACCGCGCTGATCGCGGTCACCTCCTCGCGCAGGTTGCCGACGGCGGTGGCGAAGAGGTCGCCCTTGAATTCGAGGACGAAGACATTCGGCTTCTTCGCGTGCTGGTCGATCTTCTTCCGCGTCTTGCGCAACCGGCGCAGCTCCTTCTTGCGCAAGAGCTTGTGGCGGACGGCGTCGCCGAGGTCCTCGATCCGCTCGTTGAGCCGCTCGACGCGCAGCCGCGACCCGGCCGGACGCTTGCGCCGCACGACCGAGACGCAGAAGAGGACGGTGAGGGCGACGGTCGCGAAGACGACGAAGCCCTTGGCTGCGAACGCGAGTACGTCCTGGAGGATATCCATGGAGGCTTTCTAGCCGACCCGGGGCATCCGGTTGAGGGTAGAGTGCGCCGGCATGTGGCAGAAATGCAGCATCTGCAAGAAGGCCATCGACTACGGGACGCAGTACCTGAAGTGCGTCATCTCGACCTGCAATCGCAAGCGCTTCCAGCTCTATTTCTGCTCGGCGGAATGCTGGGACGCCCACAACCCGGATCAGAACCACCGCAACCCGGGCTACACGGAGCACGTCGCGCCGAAGGCGCCCTAACGTCGCCCGAGAAACTGCAGCACGAGGGCGGCGACCTCGTCCGCTCTCGCGACGACGGTCATGTGGTCGGCGCCAGGCAGGACGGCTAACTGCGCATCGGGCAGGAGGCGCTGCATCCGCGCCGCGTGATCGACGAGCACGAGGTCCCGGTCGCCGAGGACGACGAGCGCAGGCGCCCTGATCGAACGGACCTGCTCATCCGTCCACCCCTTGAAACTGCGCATCCGCTCGACGCTCTTCCGGAAGAAGAACGGAAGATCTTCCGGGTGCGGCGCCGTGTGGAGGTAAGCGTCCTGGAGCTCCCGAGGCATGTCGGCGAGCTTGGCATGCTCGAAACCCGCCCAGAACCCCGGATCGCAGCCGGCGCGACTGTACATCATGGACTCGAGGACGAGCGCGCGCACGAGTCCGGGGTGGCGGAGCGCGATCTCCAGCGCGATGTGTCCGCCGTTCGAGTAACCGAAGAAATCCGCCTTTTCCACCTCGAGGTGCCGGAGCAGCGCCGCCGCATCGTCCGCGGATTGCGTGAAGGAAAAGGGCCGATCGCGAATGTCCGCGGTGTGCCCGTGCCCTTGCTGCTCGAAGGCGATCACCTGGCGGTCTTTCGAGAGGAGCGGGAGGAGCTTTCCGAACGAGGTCTCGATCGTGGACCCGCCGCCGTGCAGGAGGACGAGAGGAACGATGCCCGGGCGGGACTGACCGTGGACCTCGTAGTAGAGCGAAAGCCCGTTCACCGGGGCGTACGAGGATGTCGCGGCGGTCACGGCGAGGAGCATCGCCATCTCATTCCCCCTCCTTCCAGTAGCGGTACCCGTTCGAGCGGCACGGTAGGTTGATTTCGGCGCAGATCTCGCCCAGTACGTCGGGCGTATAGAAGTAGTTGCGCACCCGCGCGATCTTGTCGCCCGCCGTCTCCACGCGGGTGAGGGCGCGGACCGCTTCGCCGTCCGTGTGCTGATACCAGTGGACGAGGATCCATTCCCCGCGGTGCGCCCGCGCCTCGACCCGCGGCACCACAGGCAGCGCGCCCCTGACGGCCTCGGGATCGATCCCGCCGAGCCGCGCCGGGTCCGCGAGCCGCCGCGACCCGAACACCATCCCCTGGAAGACGCCGCGCCGCGCCGCCTCCGGGCCGTATTCGGTGTGCACGCGCACCACCTCGATCTCCGCCGTATCGAGAAGGAGGGCCGTGAGCCTGTCGACGTCGGCGGCGTTGAAGGCCGCGCAGAACGCGTCGAGGACTTCGGGCCTCACGGGCGCTTCCTCCGCCTCCGCCGGCTCGACCAGCTTGCCGCGGCCGCGGTGGAGCGCGGACTTCACCGTCCCGGTGGTGGTGGAGAGCATCTCCGCGATCTCTTCTAGCGAGAACCCGAACGCTTCCTTGAGCACCACGGCCGCCCTTTCCTGCGGTGATAGGCGCGAGAGCAGGGTGCCGGCGGCCTCGCGCACGTCGCGCGGCTCGTGGAAGCGCACGCTCTCTTCCGGCTCCAGTTCGCGTACGGAGCGCAGCCGGTCGATCCACAGGTTCGACGCCACCCGGAACAGCCAGGCGCGTGGATTGGCTGGCGTCTCGTGCATCCAGCCGTGCTTGGCGAAGGCGCGGAAGAGCGCGTCCTGGACCAGGTCGTCCGCTTCCCACGGGCTGCGCGTGAGGTGCCTGCAATAGCGGTACAGCTCGGGGCGCAGCGGCTCGTAGATGTCGAGGAACCGGTGCCAGGACGACGCGACGTCTCGGCGGAGGGAGTCTTTGGGGTCGGTCATGATCGGGAGACGGACGACGGTCCTGGAAAGATAGCGCGCTCGCGCCTACACTGCGGCGCCGAACCGCAAAGCGTGGTCCCGGGGGAAACATGCTCCGAATTGCGTTCGCTTTCGCCGTGCTGGCGGCGAGCCACGCCGCCGTCGCGGCCGACCCGCCGCCCATCCGCATCGGCCAGGTCATTCCCATCACCGGCGAGGCGGCCGAGTCGGGCCGCTACCACAAGTACGGTGCGGAGCTGGCGGTTGCGCAGGTCAACAAGAGCGGCGGGATCAAGGGTCGGAGGATCGAGCTCGTCCAGGAGGACGACAAGACCACGAACCCCGGCGCCGTAGCCGCCTTGCAACGCCTCCTCGAGGACAAGGAGATCCCGGCGATCGTCGGATCCATCCGCTCGACCCAGGTGCAGGCGATGCTGCCGACGGTAAAGGAGGCCGGCATCCCCTTCCTGATCGGTGGGACCAACTTCGGTCTCACGCATCAGGGCAACCCGTGGGTCTTCCGCTTCCGGCCGCACGACGGGTTCTCCGCCAAGGTGATCGGCCGGTTCGCGGTCGAGGAGCTGAAGGTGAAGAAGCTCGCCCTCGTCCATTCCACGGACGCCTTCGGCAACGGCGGGCGCGATTTCGTGGTGAAGGCGCTCTCCGAGATGAAGATCGAGCCGGTGCTCGTGCAGGGCTACAACAACGGCGAGAAGGACTTCACCGCCATCCTCACGGCGGTGCGGCAATCGGGCGCCGACGGCCTCATCACCTACTTCACCTTCTCGACCGACATCGGCATCTTCGCGAAGCAGATCAAGCAGCTCGGGATCAAGGTGCAGTGGATCGGCTCGCCCTCGATCGCGGCGGTCGACGGCCGCAAGCTCGCCGGCGACGCGCTCCACGGAACCTACGGCGTCTCCGACTTCAACGCGGACGGGAGCGCGAAGTCGAAGGAGTTCAGCGCCGCCTACCGGGCGAAATACAACGTCGAGCCCGACCTGTACTCCTCCTGGTGCTACGACGCGGTCTCGGTGCTCGCCGAGGCGATGCGCCGCGCCCCGGACTTGAAGCCCGACAGCCTCCGCAAGGCGATCCTCGCCATCAAGGGCTTTCCGGGCGCGGAAGGCGAATACAACTTCGACGAGAACGGGGACGGGCTCGACCATTATCACATCGTTCGCAACGAAAGCGGCGCCATCAAATACTTCAAAACCATCCGCGTTCCGCGCTAGCGCGTGGCCATCGTCGGGCAGCTGCTCTTCAGCGGGCTTGCCATCGGGGGTGTCTATGCGCTGGTGGCGCTCGGCATCGCGCTCATCTACCGCGCCACCAACGTCGTCAACTTCGCGCAGGGCGAGTTTTGCATGCTGGGCGCGTACACGATGGTGTTCGCGACGGAAAGCCTGGGCCTCGACTACCGGATGGCTTTCGCGCTGGCGCTCGGAGCGATGGCGCTGCTCGGGCTCGTCTTCGCGCTCGGCATCTACTACCCCTTGCGCAACCGCACCTTCCTGCCCGTCATCATCGCCACCATCGGCGCGTCGATCATGTTCCAGAACGGCGCGCTGGTCGTGTTCGGCCCGAGCCCGGAGCGGCTCCGCCCGGTCATCGAAGGGGGAACCGCCGGCGGCATCACCGCGGGCGACGTCTTCTTCGATTACCAGTACGTCGTGCTCCTCGCCGTCACCGTGGTCCTGGTGGCGCTGCAGTACCTCTTCTTCGAGCACACGCTGCTCGGCAAGAAGATGCAGGCCACATCCCAGGACAAGGACATGGCGCGCCTGCTCGGCATCCCGGTCACGCGGATGATCGCGCTCACCTTCGTCTACAGCACGGTCCTCGGCGGCCTTGCCGGCATCCTGGTCGCTCCCATCTTCTTCGTCACGCACAAGATGGGAGCGGTGCTCGGGTTCAAGGCCTTCGCGGCCACCATCGCGGGCGGCTTCGGCGACGTGCGCGGCGCGATCATCGGCGGCCTCGCCCTGGGAGTCGTGGAGACGTTCGGCGCGGCGTACGTGTCGATCGTCTACAAGGACGGGTTCGCGTTCCTCTTGCTCATCCTCTTCTTGCTCCTGCGCCCGCAAGGGATCTTCGGCGAGAAGATCGCCGAGAAGGCGTGACGTTGGCGACGCGGCGCCTCGTCATCGCCGGGCTCGCCGTCGGGCTCGCGCTGGTCGTGCTGCTGCCGCTCGTCGTAACGTCGCGGTACGCGACGAATCTGCTCATCCTCGCCGCGGCCTGGAGCATCTCGACCCTCGGCCTCACCGTCCTGCTCGGCTACGCGGGCCAGATCTCGCTCGCCCACGCCACCTTCTACGGGATCGGCGCGTACGCCGTTGCGCTGGGAACGACCCGATTCGGGCTCGACTGGTGGATGGCGCTGCCGATGGGTCTCGTCGCCGCGGGCGCGTTCGGGCTCCTGCTCGGCGCAACCACGCTGAAGCTCGGCGGCCACTACCTCGCCATGGTCACGATCTGCTTCCAGATCATCTTCACCTTGCTGGCGGTGAACTGGGTCAAGGTAACCGGCGGACCCGACGGGATAGGCGGCATCGGAAGGCCATGGATGATCGCGCCGCTCAACACGGCGCAGCGCTACGCCTGGTTCTCGCTCTCGGCGCTCTTCGTCGTCGCGGTCCTCGTCGCCCGGCTGAAGCACACCGCGCTCGGACGCGCGCTCCGGGCGGTGCGGGAGAACGAGCTAGCCGCGGAAGCGCTCGGCGCGGATACCTTCCGCCTCAAGCTCACCGCCTTCGCCCTGAGCGCCGTCATCGCGGCGTTCGGGGGCGCCATCTACGCGTCCGGCTTCCGCTACATCAGCCCCGACGGCTTCAATCTCGATCACTCCGTCGAGTTCCTTGCCATGGTGCTGGTCGGCGGATCCGACTCCGTGCCGGGCTCGATCGTCGGCGCCGCGCTGCTCACCTTCCTGCCCGAGTGGCTGCGCGATCTGAAGAACACCTATCTCGTCGTGTACGGCGCGGTGATCATCTTCGTCATCGTGTTCATGCCGGAAGGGTTGTGGGGCTGGGCGCGGCTCGGGGGAAGGCGCTTCTTGCGTGCGCGGCCGATTCCGGAGCCCGAGGGCCCTTTGATGCTCGGCGGCAAGGGCGCCGCCGGCGACGCCGTGCTCTCCGTGAAAGGCCTCGGGAAGCACTTCGGGGGCGTGAAAGCGGTGGATGGCGTCGACCTCGTCGTCCGGCGAGGCGAGGTGCACGCGCTCATCGGGCCGAACGGATCGGGAAAGACCACCTGCATCAACGTCGTCTCGGGTGTGTACGCGCCGTCGTTCGGGACGGTGCTGCTCCACGGGGATCCGGTCGCCGGCCTCCGCCCGAATCGCATCGCTCGTCGCGGGATGGGACGCACCTTCCAGAACATCCGCCTCTTTCGCGAGCTGAGCGTCTGGGAGAACGTCCTCGTCGGTTCCCAGCGCAAGAAGGGCGGTGACACCTCCCGTGCGGCGGCGGCCTTGCGATTCGTCGGACTCACCGACAAGGCGCACACGGCGTGCAAGAACCTCCCGTACGGCACGCAGAAGCTGGTCGAGATCGCTCGGGCGCTCGCCGGCGAGGTGGACCTGCTCCTCCTCGACGAGCCCGCCGCGGGGCTCAACCAGTCCGAGAAGATGGAGATGGCGATCCTGCTCAACCGTCTCCGCGAGAGCGGTCTCACCATGCTGCTCGTCGAGCACGACATGTCGCTGGTAGCGCAGGTGGCGGAGTCGATCACCGTCCTCAATTTCGGTAAACGGATCGCGCAAGGGCCGGCGGCGAAGGTATTGCAAGATCCGGTGGTAATCGAGGCCTATCTGGGAAAACGCGCGGACTTGTCTCCTGGTCGCGCGCCCGCCGGGGAGAAGCCCCTCCTCGTCCTCGAAGATGTCCACGCCGCGTACGGCAGCGTCCGCGCGCTGCGCGGCGTGTCGCTCGAGGTGCGCGAAGGAGAGATCGTCGCGCTCCTCGGCGCGAATGGAGCCGGCAAGTCGACCGCGCTGCGCACCATCTCCGGCCTGATGCGGCCCGAGCGAGGCTCGATCTCCTTTGCCGGCGCGACGATCCATCGCGCGAAGCCGGAGGCCCTCGTCCGCCTGGGCATCGCCCACGTGCCGGAAGGGCGCCGCATCTTTCCCGGTTTGACGGTAGAGGAGAACCTGCGCCTCGGAGCCACGACGCGGACGGGCATCGAGGATCTGGAGAAGATCTTCGATCTGTTTCCCGACTTGCGCAGGCTCCGGCGCGTCCTCGGCTGGAAGCTCTCGGGCGGCGAGCAGCAGATGCTCGCGATCGGAAGGGGACTGATGGGCAGGCCACGGCTCCTCCTCCTCGACGAGCCCTCTCTCGGCCTCGCCCCGCGCCTCGTGCTGGCGATGTTCGAGAGCATCCGCGAGATCAACCGCACCCTCGGGACCACCGTGCTCGTCGTCGAGCAGAACGCGAGCATGGCGCTCACCGTGGCAAGCCGCGGTTACGTGCTCGAGAGCGGCGGCGTCGTGCTCTCCGGTCCTGCGGAAGAGCTTCTCGCGAGCCCGCACGTCCGCGAGGCGTATCTGGGGGGTCGAGGGCCTTTTCTGGCCCGCCCGGCAGGTTGAGCCGCGCGCGGTGAAAGATGCGCTGTCCTCGTCCGTAGGTTCTCGATCGGGGAACCTGGGAGGACGAATGCTGGCATTGATCCTGGCCGCGGCGAGTCTGCTTTCAGCGCCCGAGAAGCTGAACGTGCTGAACGGCACCGTCGAGAAGGCCAAGCACCAGGGCCGAGACGCGGTAAAGCTCCTCATCGCCAAAGGCAAGGAGCACTCCGACGAGGACGCCATGGCCATCGTCCCAGGGACCGATTTCGAGGACGGGATCCTCGAGGTCGACGTCTCGGGCGCGCCGCTTCCCGGACACGGCCCGAGCGCGAAGGGCTTCGTCGGCCTCGCCTTCCGGGTGAAGGACGGCGAGAATTTCGAGCTGTTCTACATCCGCCCGGTCAACGGCCGCCTGCAGAACCAGGCGATGCGCAACCACTCGACCCAGTACGTCTCCGCGCCGGGGTACGGGTGGAAGAAGCTGCGCGAGGAGAGCCCCTGGGTCTACGAGTCGTACGTGGACCTCGAGCCGGGGAAATGGACACACCTCAAGATCGACGTGGCGGGCGACAAGGCGCAGCTCTACGTGAGCGGGGCCAGGCAACCGGCGCTGATCGTGAACGACCTCAAGCGCGGCAAGTCGCGCGGCGCGATCGGGTTATGGACGCATTGCTCGACGGAGGCGTACTTCAGCAATCTGAAGATCACGCCTCGGCCCGGATCGGGCTAGCTCTCCTCGCGCCGGGGGACCTTGCGGTATCGTCGTCCGCGCGTGTCCGCCGATCCTCTGCAGATCCTCAACCGGACCTTCGGGTATCCGTCCTTTCGCGGCCAGCAGGGCGAGATCATCGATCACGTCCTCGGCGGGGGGTCGTGCCTCGTCCTCATGCCGACCGGGGGCGGCAAGTCGCTCTGCTACCAGGTTCCCGCGCTCGCGCTCGAGGGTGTGGCGCTCGTCATCTCGCCGCTCATCGCGCTCATGCAGGACCAGGTGAGGGCACTCGAGCAAGTCGGGATCGCCGCGGCCTTCTACAACTCGTCGCTGACTGCAGAAGAGAAGCAGGCGGTGCGCGCCGCCGCGACGGAGGGGCGGCTCAAGCTCCTCTACGTCGCCCCTGAGACGCTGAACACCGCCGCCTTCCAGGACTTCGTCCGCCGCCTCGACACGAGCCTCCTGGCGGTGGACGAGGCGCACTGCGTGAGCCAGTGGGGCCACGATTTCCGGCCCGATTATCTCGATGTCGCGAAGCTCCGCGAGCGGCTGCCCGACGTGCCGCTCGTCGCGCTGACCGCCACCGCCGATCCGCTGACGCGGAAGGAAGTGCAAAGCCGCCTCGGGCTTCTCGACGCCAAGGTCTTCGCTTCGAGCTTCGACCGGCCCAACATCAAGTACGAGATCGCCCTGAAAGAGGCGGGGCAGAAGCAACTGCTTTCGTTCTTGCGCGAACGGCATGCGGGCGATTCCGGGATCGTCTATTGCCTGAGCCGCAAGAAGACGGAGGAGACGGCGGAGTTCCTCGGGCGGAACGGCATCGCGGCGCTGCCCTACCACGCGGGATTGGACGCGGCGGCTCGAAGGGAGAACCAGGCCCGCTTCAGCCGCGAGGAAGGCGTCGTCGTCTGCGCCACCATCGCTTTCGGGATGGGAATCGACAAGCCCGACGTCCGCTTCGTCGCCCATCTCGACCTACCAAAGAGCATCGAAGGCTACTACCAGGAGACCGGCCGCGCCGGACGCGACGGGCTCCCCGCCTCCGCGTTCCTCCTCTATGGACTTGGCGAGGTGGTGCGACTCCGGCAGCTCATGCAGCAAGGCGAAGGGAGCGAGGAGTTCAAACGGCTCCAGCAACAGAAGCTCACGCAGATGCTCGGTTTCTGCGAAGGCGTCGCGTGCCGCCGGCAGATGCTGCTCGCCTATTTCGGCGAGGCCCATCCCGGATCCTGCGGCAATTGCGACAATTGCCTCGGCGGCGCACGGACGTACGACGGCACGATCGCGGCGCAGAAGGCGCTGAGCGCGGTGGCGCGCACCGGTGGCCGGTTCGGCGCGGGACACCTGATCGACGTCCTGCTCGGGCGCGAAACGGAGAAGACCACGCGCAACCAGCACGAGCGGCTGAGCGTCTGGGGCGTCGGGAAGGACGTCGACGAGCGCAGGTGGTCGAGCGTCTACCGGCAACTCGTGGCGGGCGGATTTCTCGACGTCGACGCGGAGGCGTTCGGCGCGCTCAAGCTGAACGAGAAGAGCTGGGAAGTGCTGCGCAAGCAAACGGAAGTCCGGCTGCGCGAAGACATGCAGCCACAGCGGTTCCGGGAGCGGACCATCGCCCCGGTCCTCGCCGGCGAGGATGGGCTCGCCTTCGAGGCGCTTCGCTCGCTGCGCAAGCAGATCGCCGACGAGCAGAAGCTGCCGCCCTACGTCATCTTCCACGACTCGACCCTGCGGGAGATGGTGGCGGCGAAGCCGCGGACGATCTCCGATCTGCGCCGGATCAAGGGCGTCGGGGACCGCAAGCTCGCGACCTACGGACCGCGGTTCCTGGACGCGCTCTTGCGGCGCTGATCAGCGCGCCGAGGCGGGTTGCGCGAGAGGCGGCGCGTCCGAGTTCACGGGTTCGCCCCGCACGCCCGCGATCGCCGCGGCGACGGCGAGAAGCGCCGGATTGTTGCGCATCTCCTCCCACGCAGGGCCGGTGCCGAGCTGGAGCTTCGCGTCCATGCGGATCTGCACCCGGTTCGTGGTGGTCGCGTATCCGCTCATCGACATCCATTTCCCGTCGCTCGTGACCTCGAGCGTGACGTTTCCGCCCGCGGGGCATCGCCACGTCTGCACGACGTTCCCGGGGGTGGATGGCGGAGGCGCCTTGTCGCTCGGGAGGAGCTGTAGCATCCCCGACCCGACGCTGCCGCTCACCTTCCCGTCGGTCCCGACGCTCATGTCGACGGTCGGATTGAAGACGCGGCCCGTCTGGACGCTGTAGGTGATGGGAGTCTGGGTCGGCCGTGCGTAGTCGCGGAACTCGATCTCGCCGAGCTTCTGCCGCGGCACCGTCGGGGCAGATGCACACGCCGCGACGCCGAGCGCGACCAGCGAAGCGCAGAAGTACCTCATGTTCGCTCCCTCCGGGACGTGCGGCCCTGGCCGCGACGACGGAAGGTTAGAGCGTACGAGGCCCGGCCATCCGTTGCCCTCAGGTCCAATGCGACCAAGGGAGTACGCGATCAGCGAGCTGATTCCATCTTCAAGAGGGTCGTTTTCGCCGCGGGCCCGCCCAGGTACTCGCCGGGCGCGCCGTCGCTGCGGACGACGCGATGGCAGGGAACGACCAGCGGAAGAGGATTGTGGGAGCAGGCGCTGGCCGCCGCGCGGACCGCGGTCGCATTACCGGCGGCCTTCGCCACCGCGGCGTAGCTGCGCGTCTCGCCATAGGCGATGTCGCGCAGCCGCAGGAGCACCGAGCGGCGGAACCCGTGCGCGAGTTGCAGATCGATCGGCAACGTGAACGAACGGCGCTTGCGGGCGAAGTACTCGTCGAGCTGGCGGGCCGCCTCGTCGAGCCGCCGCGGCGTGCGCAGGATCCGCGGGCTGACGGCGCTCGCCAGGCGCGAAAGGACGGAATCGTGATCCTCGCGGCTGAATGCCACCCGCACGAGGCCCTTTGCCGTCGCCGCGAGGAGGAGCGGTCCGAGCGGGCTGTCCACCGTCCGATACGCCACGTCCAGAGCGCCGTGGCGCTCCGCAAGGGCGGCGAGCCGGTCGTGGAGCGCGGCCTCATCGCCTCCGGTAAACGACCGCTCCAGTCGATCGATGATCTGTTTGTCGGTAGTCATGGCTTGCTCCTCGAAAGACGTTTGCGGAGATTTGCGATTCCGTCGGATACGCTTCGCCGTGCGGCGGTCGTGTTGGACCCCAGGAGCTCGCCCACCTCCGCATACGAGAGCCCGGCGAGATACCGGTAGATCACCGCGCCGCGCTGCTTGGGCGGCAGCGCGTCGAGAGCGCCTCGCAGCTCCTCGTCGGCAGCGGGCTCCGGGTCGGGGGCTGGGACCTCGGGTAGCTCGGGTGCCGGGCGCGGCCTGCGGGCGGCTCCGCGCATCTCATCGATCGCCTTGCGGTGCGCGATCCTGACGAGCCACCCGCGCACGTTGCTGCCGGCACGGAGCCTCGGATACGCCTGCAGTGCCGAGAGGAACGTCTCCGACCACGCGTCGGCCGCGTCCGCCGGACCGACCAGCGCACGGCAGACGCGAAGCACGAGGTCTCCGTGCTCCGCCACGATTTCCTCGAACGGCCGCCGCGCCGTCACCGCGCGTCGTGGAAGACGAGGCCGAGGGTCCGGCGCTGCCCGGAGCGCACCACGCTCACTCCGTGCCGCATCGGCGCCGCGGACCAGCCACGGCGCGACGGCACCGGGCGGTCGCGGGTGGTGAAGACGAGCGCTTCGCCCTGCGCGATCGCGCTCGCCGTCCCGCGGGACTGGGCGCGGGGACGCTGCTCGAGCGTGAGGAACTCCCCGCCGGTGTAGTCCGCCGGCCGATCGAGGCCGATGACGACTTGCAACGGGAAGACGAGATCGCCGTAGAGGTCCTGGTGCAAGGCATTCCAGTCGCCCGGACCATAGCGGAGGAGGAGCGGCGTGGGCCGCGTCTGCCCGGCGGCGTGGCACTGATCGATCCACTCGTCGAACCGGTCCGGCCAGGGCGCGGGACGTCCGAGGCGCTCCGCCCAGATCCTGGCGATCGGCAACAGATGTGGCCAGAACGCGGCTCGCAGATCCGATACCAATCTGGGTAATGGACGAGCAAAGTACCGATACTGACCTTGACCGAACCGATAGCGGGCCATGTCGATGGTCGAGCGGAACCGCCGCTCGTCGGCGTAGAGGTCCGCGATTCCTCTGCACTGCGAAGGGCCCAGGACGACGCCCGCGATCGAGGATCCCGTTTCGTCGAGGTTCCGCGCGATCGCGGCCCAGTCCAGGCTCGCGACGCGCCCCTCGGGACCTTGCCGGAGCCTGGGCGCATGCGCCCGCGGGAGGGCGGTGGCGACTCCGCCGAGGCGGCTCCGGCCCATCCTCCCCCGCGACGATGGAGGGGTCGATGTCATGCCTTCTACAACGCAGAAGGTACCCGATTTGTGAGGTCGCGTGCCCGGGTCGCTCTACGCGCGCCGCACCTCGGGGTAGAACTGCGGCGCCTCTCGCCGATCGAACATTCCGTAGTCGCGCACGATGCGGACGCGCCGGAGCCTCGCCCCGTCCGGCAGCCGCGCCGCGTCCTCGAAGGTCCGCGCGGCGGCTTCGTCGCGAAACGACTGGAGCAGGATGATCTGTCCCGGTGTCAGGACCGCGTCGAAGACATCCCACCCGACGAGCCCTTCTGTACCGGGGCCAAACCCCAGCCAGCGCGCGACGTCGTCCGCCCCTGCCTTCCGGACCCAATCCGCGGGCCGTTCGCCGTCCACGAGCACGACCGTGGTTCCCTCGCCGGCCTCCGTTTCGTCGAGCCTCTGCTCTTGCAAACCCTGCCCGGAAGGAAGCCGCGTGTCGCGCGTCACCTGACCCACTCTCAAGTGGTAATCGCGGAAGACCTCGGACCGGCCCTTCTCCTGCACCGCGTGATGTCCGGCATGGGTGCGCCAGCGGACCAGAGCCTTCTCGTCGCGCCAGCCCGAGAGCGACAGGATCCACCCTTCCCGGGTGAGGCTCCGATACCGGACGTTATCGACGAAACCTTCGACTCGCTCCAGCTCGGGGCGGAGCAGTTTTGCGAAGCCGAGATACGCGTCCCACCGATCGTCCTTCGGGCGGACTTCGAACAGCACCGAAAACATGCAGTCTCCTAGCACGGCTGCGTCGCCAGCATGACTTCAGACTAAGGTCTTTGGTACCATGCCCGTGTACCGGGGAGGCGGAGGAGCACGGCACAACGACTCACTGACCAGGAGCCAGCATGAAGGCCGATGCGAAGGGTACGGGCGGCGTCAAGACGACGCGCAGGCAGTTCCTGCGCAGGGCAGCGGCGGCCTCCGCCGCGACGGCCGTGGCGGTGCCCGCCATCGCCAGCGCGCAAGAGAAGCGCGAGCAGATCACCTGGCGCTGGCAAAGCACCTGGCCAACCAAGGACATCTTCCACGAGTACGCTCTCGACTATGCGAAGAAGGTGAACGACATGAGCGGCGGGCGCCTCAAGATCGAGGTGCTCCCCGCAGGCGCGGTGGTGAAGCCTTTCGATCTGCTCGACGGCGTGTCGAAAGGCACGCTCGACGGCGGCCACGGCGTGCTGGTCTACCACTACGGCAAGCAGAACGCGCTGGCCCTGTGGGGATCGGGCCCGGCGTTCGGCATGGATGCGAACATGCTGCTCGCATGGCATCGCTACGGTGGCGGCAAGGAGCTCCTACAAAAGCTCTATGGCTCGATCGGCGCCAACGTCGTGTCGTACCCGTACGGCCCCATGGCCACCCAGCCGCTCGGCTGGTTCAAGAAGCCGATCACCAAGGCCGAGGACATGAAGGGCCTCAAGTATCGGACGGTCGGAATCTCGATCGACGTGTTCACGGCCATGGGCGTTGCGGTGAATGCACTGCC
>JBJMQD010000193.1:0-4715 GCA_045802855.1 Myxococcales bacterium
CACCGCGACTCGCTCGAGCTCGCGTTAGCCAAGTTCCCGAAAACCTGAACTGCCGTGCTTGTGCCGGTGCTGGTTTGGGGGGACTGGTGCTCGTGCCCGTCCTCGTTTCCGGGGTCGCGTGCCGGTGCCGGTGCGAGCGCCCGTGTACGGCTGTCGCGACGGCACGACCACCAGCGCCAGCACGACCACCAGCGCCAGCACGACGCCATCAACGAGGACGAGCGCGAGCCACGAGTCCCCTCCACGAGGACTAGCACCGGCACGGCAGTTGGGATGTGGCTAGACGCGCCGCGCGCCCGAAACGCCCAGGATTACGGGAGCGGCTTCCAGATCGAGAGGCATCGAGAGCTCGGCGAGCGTGGTATTCCGGTAGACGTCCAGCATCCGATCCTGTCCAGCCTTCCAGACGTGATACATCGTGCAGCTCGCGCTGACGTCGCAACGGTCCTTGTGGTCGAGGCAGACGTTCAACTGCACCGGTCCCTCGACCGTTTCGATCACGTCCAGGAAGGAAATCTCCCGCGCGGGCCGGGCAAGCTGGTAGCCTCCATGCGCTCCTCGAGAGCTGCGCACGAGGCCGCGGGCGGCGAGCACCTTGAGGATCTTGGCCAGGAACTCGCGGGGAAGATGAAGCGTCGAGGAGAGGTCCTGCAGCGAGGCGACCTTCCCGGCCGGAAGGCCGGCCAGGTAAATCATCGCGCGCAGGCCGTAATCGATCTTCCGGCTGATCTGCAGGACGTGCTGCACCGGTTCGACTTAATCCCCGCCTCGGCGGGCCGTCAAGGAGAGCGCTCAGTTGATCGACCTTCATAGCCACACCTCGCACAGCGACGGGCAGCGCTCGCCCGCAGAGCTCCTTGCCGAGGCGGCGGCCCGGGGCCTGACGGTCCTCTCCCTCACGGACCACGACACGGTCTCCGGAATCGCCGACGCGATTGCGGCCGCGGCCCGCCACGGCCTGCGGCTCGTTCCGGGAATCGAGCTCTCCTGCGAGTTGCACGGCAGGGAGGTGCACGTCCTCGGGCACTTCCTCGATCCGCGCTCCCCCGGGGTGGGGCGGATCACGGAGCAGATGCTCGACGAGCGACGGCTGCGCATGGAGAGGATGGTCGAGCGGGCGCGCGTCGCCGGTCTCTCCGGCGTGACCATGGAGCGCGTGGTGGCGGCGAGCGGGGGCAAGAACCTCGGGCGGCCGCACCTCGCCCGGGTCCTCCTCGATTGCGGGCATTGCAAGAGCATGAAGGACGCCTTCGAACGCTTCCTGGGGAACGACGGCGCGCTGTTCGTGGACCGGCTTCGCCTCTCGGTCCAGCAGGCGGTGGACCTCATCCACGCCGCCGGCGGCACCTCCAGCATCGCCCATCCGGGCGCGAACGAGGTCTCCCGGCAAGAGATGAAGACGTGCGCTGCGCTCGGGCTCGACGCGGTGGAAGCGTTCCACCCGGATCACGTGCCGAATCAAGCGGAGGCGTACGAGCGGTGGGCGAAAGAGCTGGGGCTCCTCGTCACCGCCGGGAGCGACTATCACGGCCCCGCCGTGCAGCCCGATCGCAAGCTCGGCGATCGAACGCTTTCCGCCGATCGATTCGCGGCGCTGGAAGAGCGCTCCCGCAGGTCGCGGGTCTAGACCAGGCGGCCCGATCAGATCGCGGCGGGGCCTCCGAACGCGCTCGCCGCCCAGCGGACGAGCGGACCCCAGTACACTCCGAACACGAGGAGCGGCACGGCCAGCGCGACGAGCAGTCCGGTGTAGAGCCGGGGAACCACGAGAGGCGTCGTGTCGATGGCCTCGTCGAGGTACATCGCCTTGATGATCTTCGCGTAATAGAAGAGCGATACCGCGCTGTTCAGCACGCCTATCACCGCGAGGATGACGTTCCAGAACCCTCCTCGCTGAACCAGGGCCGCGAACACGAGGTACTTGCCGGTGAACCCCGCGAGGGGCGGCAAGCCAGTCAGGCTGAAGAGGAAGACGGCGAGGGTGAGCGCGGCGATCGGCGCGGAGACGGACAGTCCACGGAAGTCGGAGATCTGCTCTCCGCCGCGGCCGTTGGCGACGGCGATGACCACCAGGAACGCCCCGACGTTCATCATCACGTAGATGACCAGATAGACGAGGATGCTCTGCACCCCGGCGGCGCTCGCGGCGGCGAGCCCCATCAGCAGATAGCCGGCGTGCGCGATGGAGCTGTAGGCGAGCATCCGCTTCAGGTTCGTCTGCACGAGCGCGGTGAGGTTTCCGAGCGTCATCGTGGCCGCGCTGATGATGCCGATGATCGCGGGCCACGGGACGTCGCCCACGTGGGCGAAGCCGCCCCCGGGGAGCTTCCTCTCGAACGCGGCGAAGAAGAAGCGGATGGCGACGGCGAAGCCCGCCGCCTTGGGACCCACGCTGAGGAAGGCGGTGAACGGCGTCGGCGCGCCCTCGTACACGTCGGGGCACCACATGTGGAACGGAACGCTGGCGATCTTGTACCCGACGCCCGCGAGCACGAAGACGACGGCGACGACCAGCGCAAGTTGCGCGGCCGGCTGGCCGCCGAACGCGTGGGCGAGGAACAGGCGCGAGGTCACGTCGGAAAGCTGGGCCGCGATTCCGCCGTCGCCGAGCATGCGGCTCGTGCCGAACAGGCCGTACAGCAGGCTCATGCCGTACAGCATCACTCCGGAGGCCACTCCGCCGTAGATGACGTACTTCAGCGCGGCCTCGTTCGACTTGCGGTCGCCGCGGCGGAAACCGGTGAGCACGTAGCTCACCAGCGAGACGGTCTCGATGGAGAGATAGATGGTGAGCAGATCGCTCGCGCTCGCCATCAGATACATGCCGAGGACGAGCGCGAAGAGGAGGGCGAAGAACTCGCCCATCCGGTTCGGCGAGATCTGCCCGCTGTTCGGCGCGATCAGGATGGTGAGCAGCGTCGCCGCGAGGAACACCCAGGCGAAGAACATCCGCATCGCGTCGTGCTGGACGAGTCCTCCGAAGAGCGTCGCCGACCCGCCCGGCGTCTGCGCCGTGGCGATCGCGACGAGCGCGAGCCAAACCAGCGCGCCGATGGTGAGGAATACGACGCGCCGCTCGCTGCGCCGGGTGAGGAGGTCCTGCACGAACATCCCCAGCACGGCGACCGTGAGGACGCTCTCGGGCCAGAAGAAGCGCAGGGAAGAGGCGTTGTCCATCAGGCGAGCCCCGCGAGGAGGTTGCGGACCGATCCCTCGATGAGCGTGAAGATCGCCGACGGATAGAACCCGAAGATGATGATGAGGACGCCGAGCGGATAGAGCGTGAACCGCTCCCTCCAGTTCACGTCGGCGAGCGTCTGGTACGCCGGGTTGAGCTTGCCGAGCATCATCCGCTGGATGGCCCAGAGATAATACGCCGCGGTGATGATGACGCTCGTCGCCGAGATGATGGTGAGCGTGAGGAAGACGGGGAGCGAGCCGAGGAAGACGGTGAACTCGGAAACGAACCCGCACAGCCCGGGAAGGCCGAGAGAAGCGAAGAAGGCGAGGCCGAGCAGGCCGGCGTATTCCGGGACCTGCTGCGCGAGGCCGCCGAAGCCCTCGATGTTCCGGTGGTGGGCGCGGTCGTAGATGACGCCGACGATGAGGAACAGCATCGGGCTGATGAGGCCGTGGGTCCAGAGGTTCAGGACGGCGCCGTCGATGCCCTGCTGGGTGAAGCTCGCCATTCCCAGGAGGCAGAAGCCCATGTGGGAGACGGACGAGTACGCGATCATCCGTTTCAGGTCCTTCTGCGCGAGGCAGACGAAGGCGGCGTAGACGATGTTGATCGTGCCGAACACCGCCATCGCGGTCGAGGCCCAGCGGGTGGCCCCGGGGAGGATGGCGAAGTTCATCCGCAGGATGCCGTAGATGCCCATCTTGAGGAGCACGCCGGCGAGGATGACGGAGATGGGCGTCGGCGCCTCGACGTGCGCGTCGGGCAGCCAGGTGTGGAAGGGGAACATCGGGATCTTCACCGCGAAGCCGATGAACAGCCCCACCCAGGCGACGCGCGCGAAGTTGAGGCCCATCACGAGGGGTGCGTTGTCGTACCCTCCCGCGCGTCCCCATTCCGCCATCTTCAGCAGATTGAACGTGTGCCCGCCGCCCGGACCCGCCACCGCCGGGCCGTTGTAGTAGAGGCCGATGATGGCGAGGAGCATGAGGACGGAGCCGGCCAGGGTGTAGAGGAAGAACTTGATTGCGGCGTATTCCTTGCGCGCTCCGCCCCAGATGCCGATGAGGAAGTACATGGGGAGGAGCATCACCTCCCAGAAGACGTAGAAGAGGAACATGTCGAGCGAGACGAAGACGCCCGTCATGCCCGTCTGCAGGATGAGCAGCATCGCCATGTAGCCGGGAACGGCGCGCTGGGTGAAGTGGTGGTCGTCGAGGTGGGCGTTGCCCGGCCACCAGGGCATCGAGGCGATGGTCGCGATGAAGCTGATCAGCGCGGTCAGGATGACGAGCGTGATGGAGATGCCGTCGACACCGACGAAGTAGCGGATGTTGTAGGCCGGGATCCAGCGCGCATGCTGGACGAACTGGACGCCGCTGCGCGAGGGATCGAACGCCTTCCACAGGTATCCCGCCATGACCAGCACCGAGGCGCTGGCGACGAGCGCGATCACGCGCGAGGCCTGGTCGGTGGCCTGTTTGGACAGCGCGCCCGCGCTGCGCAGCCCGACGATGGCCAGGATGAGGACCGCGCC
>JBJMQD010000202.1:0-4268 GCA_045802855.1 Myxococcales bacterium
AGCTATGGCTCGTTCTCGCGCTCCTTCACGATTCCGGAAGGCGCGGATCCGGATCATGCCGACGCCGATCTGCGCAACGGAGTGCTGACGCTATCGGTCCCGAAGCATCCGGAGCACCAGCCGAAGAAGATCTCCATCAAGGGACTTGGCGACAAAGTGAAGGGCGTTCTCGGCGCGAAGGAGAAGGGGAACGCCTGATTCGCTCCCAGTGGGGAGCGCCACACGGAAGGCGCCGCGCACCGCGCCTCGCGCGGCGCCTCGCCCGTGTCGCCTGGAACGCTGCGCTACCGCGTCTGCCGTACGCCGGCGCGGAGCGGTGCCGCCTGCGGCGAGAAATTCCGCCGGCAACCCCGACGCTGCGGTATGGTCGCGCGCGCCGGATGCCGACCCCCAGCGAAAGCAGTACTTCCTCTGGTCGTGGCCTGACGCTCCGTTCCCACCTCCTCCTGCTGGCGATGGCGGCCTTCCTGCCGGTGCTCGCCTTCGGGGCCGTAGCGTCCTTCCTTCTCGTCGAGCACGACAGGCAGACGCAGCGAAACGGCGCCCTCGATCGCACGCGGGCGATCATGACCGCCATCGACGCGGAGCTGAACGGATCCATCGCGGCGCTGCAGGCGGTCACGGCATTCCGCTCGCTCTCGGACGACGACCTGCCCGCGTTCCACACCGCCGCCATCCGGGCGCTCGCAACGCAGCCCGCCTGGCTCGACGTCTCGCTCGCGCGGCCCTCGGGAAAGCAGCTCGTGAACGCGTCGCAGCCCTGGGGGGCGGTGCCGTTCGCGGACGACGATCCCGCGACCATCGCGCGCGCCGCCGCGACGTTGCAGCCCGTCGTCGGCGACGTGACGGTCGAGAAGTCGCTCGGCCGGTCGGCCATCCCCATCCGCGTTCCCGTCGTGAGAAACGGCGTCGCGGTCTACGTGCTCACCGCGATGGTGCGGCCCGACGCCTTCGCGGAGCTGATCGCCAAGCAACAGGTTCCCCCGGGATGGGCATCCGGAGTCATCGACCGCAAGATGCAGTTCGTCGCCCGCTCGCCGCCGGTACCCGTCGGCAGCCTCGCATCGGTCGGATTCCGCGGCGCGGTAGAGAAGGAAGCGGAAGGCTGGTATCGCGGGCTCACGCTCGAAGGAAGCGACACCTTCACGGCGCACGTCACCTCGCGGGTGACCGGATGGAGCGTGGGGCTCGCCGTTCCCACCGCGCTCGTCGAGCAGACGGCAAGGCGCAGCGGTTGGTTCATGGGCCTTGGCGCCGTGTTTTCCATCGGCCTCGCGCTCATCCTCACCATGCTCATCGCCGAGCGCATCGCGGGTCCGATGGCGTCGCTCGCGGCGGCCGCGCGCACGTTCGGTCGCGGTGGCGAGATTCCGGTGAAGGGTCCGAGACGGGTCCGCGAGCTGTCCGACGTCGCGGTGGCGCTGCGGGAGGCCGCGGAAGCGGTTCGGGAGCGGGAGCTTCTCCTCGAGCGCGAAAAGGCCGCGCTGCAGGCGGCCGACGTCGCCAAGAACGAATTCCTCGCCATGCTCAGCCACGAGCTGCGCAACCCGCTCGCCTCCATGAACTCCGCGGCGCAGCTCCTCCAGGTGGTCGATCCCCGGCACGCAGCGGCCGGAAAAGCGCGCGCCGTGATCGAGCGGCAGACGAAGCACATGTCGCGCCTCGTCGAGGACCTCCTCGACGTGAGCCGGATCACGATGGGAAAGGCCTCCCTGACGCGCCGGCCGCTCGATCTCTGCGACACCGTCTCCCATGTCGTGGACGCGTGGCGCGAGGGCGGACGGCTCGCCGGGCGGCGGGTGGACGTTTCCCTGTCTCCCGTATGGGTTGACGGCGACCGGGAGCGGATCGAGCAGATCGTCTCGAACCTCCTCGACAACGCGGTCAAGTTCACCCCGCAGGGCGCGCGGGTGACGGTTACGGTTACGCCGCAGGACGGGGCGGCGGTTATCATCGTAGCCGACGAGGGCGAGGGCATCGCCAAGGACTTGATAGGGCGGGTATTCGACCTCTTCGTGCAGGGCGAGCGCGGGATCGATCGCGGCAAGGGCGGAATGGGAATCGGCCTCGCCCTGGTGAAGCGCCTTTCCGAGATGCACGGCGGCAGCGTGTCGGTCGAAAGCGACGGACCGGGTCACGGCGCGACCTTCACGGTGCGTCTGCCCGCGGTCCGCGCGGGGAACGTAGTGGAGACGCCCGTCCCCTCCATTCCTCCGCCGCGCACGCGGCGCATCCTCCTCATCGAGGACAACGACGACGCCCGGGAGATGCTCCGGGAGTGGCTCGTCCTGGACGGCCACGAGGTACAGGACGCGAGGGACGGCGCGAGCGGCCTCGCGCTCGCGGAGCGGGTCGCTCCGGAAGTCGCGCTCATCGACATCGGCCTTCCGGACATGGACGGTTACGAGGTGGCGCGCAGGCTTCGCTCCGCGCGCAACGGGACCATCTCGCTCATCGCGCTGACGGGCTACGGCCAGGCCGAGGACAGGCGGCGCGCAATCGAGGCCGGATTCGACGTGCACCTGACGAAACCCGTCGAGACGGAGCGCCTCACGGAGACCATCGCGGCGCTGGGAAAGGCGAAGCGTCCGCGGGCGACATGACAGCGCCCTGCGAGACTCGCCGCTCGCGCCTCGACCAGCTACGGACCGCGACTCAATCCGAGCACCAGGCGATCGAGTCCGCGCTCGGTCTCGCCGGGGCCGATCTGACGGCGGCGACATACCGCCGCGTCCTTCTGCGGTTCTACGGCTTCTACCTGCGTCTGGAGGACGACATCCGCGCTCTGGGCGGCTGGGAGGCGTACGGACTCGACCTCGCCGCGCGCTCGAAGACCGGTTTACTGAAGACCGATCTGGTCGCCCTCGGCGTGGATCCGTCGGGGGTACCCCTCTGTGTCGAGCGGCCCCGGCCCCGCACGCGGGCCGAGGCCTTCGGGGTCCTCTACGTCCTCGAAGGAGCGACGCTCGGCGGGCAGATCCTGAGCCGCCACCTGCAGCAGACGCTGGGCCTCGGACCCGTGAATGGCGCCCGCTTCTTCCACGGATACGGATCGCGGACCGGCGAGATGTGGCAGTCCTTCCGGAAAGCGCTCCTCGCCTGTCCAATGAGCGCCGGCGAGGAGGCGGCGATGGCCCTTGCCGCCGTCGAGACTTTCCGGACCTTGCGCGAATGGTGCGGCCAAGGCGCAGAGGGAGAGCGCAAATGAACGCCCTCGCGGCGCGTCTCGAAGGCCACGCCCAGGAGCTCGTGCGCGAATCGCTGGAAGCGATGTACCGCGACCCCTTCTGGCTCGATCGCTTCGGCGAGCGAGGCCGCGACTTCGCCCGCGCCGACGGCCTGTACCACCTCACCTATCTGGCGACCGCGCTGTCGATCGGCGGAACCGGGACGCTCGAGAACTATGCGCGGTGGCTGCAGACGGTCCTGACGACGCGAGGCATGTGTACCCTGCACATCGAGGAGAACTTCGCGCGCCTTGCCGAGGCGATCCGCGCCCGCGGCCTCGACGAGCAGGGCGTCGCGCAGCGCTATCTCGCCGCGGCGAGCGCGGCGCTCCGCTACCGGGGCTCCGGAAAGGGATTGCAGGCGGCTACCTCCCGCCTCGCAGCGAAGGCCGCCGAGGGGATGTCGCCGGATCGGCTGCGCGAGGCGATGGCGCTTTCGTCGTTCCTCGCGGACGCGGTCGCGCTCTCGATGACGACATCGTTCGTAGGCCACGTGGCCTGGCTGCGCGCGCATCATGGCCGGACGGGCGCCGGCGCGGATCTCGTGCCGCGCCTGGTCGAGCGCCTCGCGGCTTCGGTACGGGAGCTTCCCGAACTGACGGGGGAGGAGCGCGCCGCCGCTCTGCAAGCCATCTCCGCGGCGGCGGCGAGTCGCTGATGGCTCTCGACTTCGAAAGGCTCGCGCGAGAGATCGAGTCGTTCCTGCGCGGCGAGCTTTCGCTCGCGTGCGCGAAGGAGCAACCGCGTCTCGACGGCGAATGGCGCGGCGAGCCGGCCTCCCTCCTGTCGCGCTGCTACGAGGGGACGGAAGTCCGC
Source organism: Myxococcales bacterium (assembly GCA_045802855.1). Lineage (GTDB taxonomy): Bacteria > Myxococcota > Myxococcia > Myxococcales > 40CM-4-68-19 > VBKO01. The sequence goes on from JBJMQD010000202.1 coordinate 4,044, forward strand.
TACGGCCGGGTGACGATCTTCGCCGCCCGCGGGGTCGAGATCGCGAGCCTCGTCTTCTTTCCCCGGCTCGACCGGAAGGCGCCCATCCTCGGCGCGGATCTCGTCGAGCATGCGCAAGGCGCCGGCCTCATCGTCGCCGACTTGAGCCCGGTTTCCGAGGAACCCGACCTCGATTCCGTGCTGTCGGCGGCTGCCGCGGCCTTGCCGTCCGCCGGCGAATTGCCT
>JBJMQD010000237.1:0-22482 GCA_045802855.1 Myxococcales bacterium
AGACCGTAGATGGAGAGTCCTCCCTTCTCGCTCACCTTCATGGAGATGCCCCGCACCGCGCGGGACTTCAGCGATTCGTTCTCGGCCTTGAGTCGTTCCAGTTCCGCCTTCAGATCTTCGTCGGTCATCCACACCCTCCAGACACAACGGCTTCCGCTTGCGCGACCGTTACAAAGCGCCGATGTTCCGCGCAAGTGTCCACTGAAGCCAGCATTTTTCCGGGACCCGCCGAGGTCGTGGCGCTCGTCCTTCCGTTGGACGTTCCCGACGAGCGGTTCCAGGCTCTCGCCGCCTCGCTCTCGCCGCGCGAGCGGCAGAGATGGGATTCCTTCAAGGACCCCGGGCACGGGCGGCGCTGGGCGACCGGTCGCGGGTTCCTCCGCGATGTCCTCGGGGCGTCGGTCGGGATCGACCCGCGCGAGGTGACCATCCTCTACGGCGAGCACGGGAAGCCGCGCATCGAGTCGAAAGAAGGGCTGGAGTTCAATCTCTCACACTCCGGCGCGCTTGCTCTCCTCGTCCTTGCCCGCTGCCCGGTGGGGGCGGACATCGAACGGCACAAGCCCCGGCGGTGGGCTGACATCGCCCGTCGGTTCTACGCAAAAGGCGAGCAGGAGCGGGTGTTCGCGCCTCCCGCGGAAGAGCAGGAAACGCGGTTCTTCCGGACGTGGACGTGCAAGGAAGCATTCCTCAAATGCACGGGGGAAGGGCTCGGCCGGTCGCTCCGCTCGTACGAGATGGAGATTTCGCAAAGCGCAGCGAGGCTTGCCTGGGCGCGCGGCGTGGATGCCTCCGAATATTCGGTCTTCCCCATCGATCCAGCTCCCGGATACTCTGCCGCCGCCGTCGCCCGCGGCCGTTCTCTCGTCTTGCGTCGGCGCGAGTGGTCCTGAGGAGGTCTCCCGAGATGCTGCTGACCGTTTGCGCGCTGCTGCTCGCCCAGGCCCAGCCGTCGGAGCCGCCGCCGAGCGGCGTTCCGGGCATGGCGCCGGTGCCCGGCGTTCCTTCGCTCTTGCAAAGCGGAGTTCCCGAAGTGCCGCGCGGCTTGCGAGAGCGGCTCGACCAGTACCAGAACGCGCGGGCCGCCGCGCTCCTCGACGTCCTGCCGGACGGAAGCGCGGCGCTCATCGCAACCCGCTTCGCTTCCACCAACCAGCTCCACGTGGTCGAGCATCCGATGGGGGCGAGGCAGCAGCTTACTTTTGGCGAGGAGCCGATCAGCCGCGGGCACCTCGCTCCCGACGGACGCTCCGTCTACTACCTGCGCGACGTGGGCGGCGGCGAGTTCTTCCAGGTCTATCGGCTCGACCGCCGCAGCGGCCGGTCCGAGCTGCTCACGGACGGGAAGAGCAGGCACCAGTCCCTGCTCCTCTCGCACGACGGATCGGGGATCGCCTGGGCCAGCACTGCCCGCAACGGCAAGGATCACGACGTCTACGCCGGCACCACGTCGAGTCCGAAGAAGGTGCGCAGGCTGACGGAGCGCGAGGGCTCGTGGGAGCCCGCGGATTTCTCCTACGACGGAAAGAAGCTCCTCGTCGTCCAGGAGCGCGCCGTCGACGACGCGGACTTGCACGTCGTCGACCTGACCACCGGCGAGATGCGACAGCTCACGCCGAAGGAAGGGAAGGGCAGCGTCGCGGGGGCGGCTTTCGCGCCCGACGGGAAGAGCGTCTATGTCGCGACCGACCGGTACGGGGACTTCAACGCCGTCTGGCGGATCGATCTCGCCCGCATCGGCGAGGCGCCAGCGTCGACTCCGTTCGGGCGCGGGCAGAAGTGGGACGTCGAGGACTTCGCCATCTCGCCGGACGGGAAACTCCTCGCGGCGTCGATCAACGAGGACGGGTGGTCGCGGATCTACCTCGCTCCCGCGAACGGCGGGACGCCGCAGGCGCTGCCGCTCCCGAAGGGACTTGGCGGAGTGCTCAAGTTTCCGGAGAAGCGAAGCGATGTCCTGTTCATCGCCCAGCAGACGGCGCGATCGCCGACGGACGTGTGGTCGATTGATCTAAAAACGAAGAAGCCGGTCCGCTGGACGAAGAGCGAGGTTGGCGGGCTCGACACGGATTCGTTCGTCGAGCCGGAACTGGTCCGGTATCCGGGGAAGGGCGGGGTCTCCGTTCCCGCGTTCCTCTGGAAGCCGCGCACCGGCGGCCGCGTCCCGGTCGTCATCGTCTGGCACGGCGGCCCCGAGGGGCAGAGCCGTCCCAGCTTCACTCCGTCGAGCCAGTTCCTGGCGAACGAGATGGGGATCGCGGTCCTGGCGCCGAACGTGCGCGGCTCGACCGGGTACGGGAAGGCCTACGTCGCGATGGACAATGGCGTCAGGCGCGAGGAGGCGCTCACCGACATCGGAGCGACGCTCGACTTCATCGCCTCGCGGCCCGATCTGGACAAGGATCGGGTGGCGGTCTGGGGCGGATCGTACGGCGGCTACATGGTGCTCGCGAGCGTCGCGTTCTACGGCGAGCGGATCCGCGCCGGGGTGGACGTGGTGGGGATCTCGAACCTGGTCAGCTTCCTGAAGAACACGCAGGCCTACCGGCAGGACCTGCGGCGCGTCGAGTACGGCGACGAGCGCGACCCGGCGGTACGAGCGGTGCAGGAGCGGATCTCGCCGCTCAACAGCGTGGAGAAGATCAAGAGCTCGCTCTTCGTCGTGCAGGGCCACAACGATCCGCGGGTACCGCAGAGCGAGGCGGAGCAGATCGTCAAGGCGGTGCGCGGAAGGGGGAAGGACGTGTGGTATCTGCTCGGCGTCAACGAGGGGCACGGGTTCCAGAAGAAAGAGAACCGCGACTACTACACGGCGGCGACGATGTGGTTCCTCGAGCAGGAGCTGAAGCCGAGGGGTGCGCCGCCGGGGTGACCGCGGTGTGCGATGTAGCGGGGCTTTGACGCGGTGCAACCCGTCCCTGGACGGGTACGAACCGGGCTCTGGCGCGGGCGCTAGATGGCTTCCAGGAACTCCGCGTTCGAGCGGTACTCGTTCAGCGACTTGATCAGTCGCTCCATGGCCTCGACCGGCTTCAGCGCGTACAGGGCACCGCGGAGCTTCTTCACCTTCTCGTACTCGTGCTGCGAGAAGAGCTTCTCCTCCTTGCGGGTGCCGCTCGTCTGGATGTTGATGGCCGGGAAGATGCGCTTCTCGGCGAGGGCGCGGTCGAGATTGATCTCGCTGTTGCCGGTGCCCTTGAACTCCTCGAAGATCACTTCGTCCATCCGGGACCCGGTGTCGATGAGGGCGGTCGCGAGGATGGTGAGGGAGCCGCCTTCCTCGGCATTGCGGGCGGCCCCGAAGAGGCGCTTCGGGCGCTCGAGAGCGCGGGAATCGACGCCGCCCGAGAGCGTGCGGCCGCTCGACTCGACTTCCTTGTTGTACGCCCGCGAGAGGCGGGTGATGGAGTCGAGGAGGATGACGACGTCCTTGCCGCCCTCGACGAGCCGCTTCGCCCGCTCGAGCGCCGTCTCGGCGACGTGCAGGTGCTCCTCGGTGGGACGGTCGGACGAGGACGCGTAGACCTCGGCCTTCACCGTGCGCCGGAAATCCGTGACCTCCTCGGGGCGCTCGTCGATGAGCAGCACCATCTGGTGCACGTCGGGGCGGTTCTGGGTGATGGCGAGGCACATCTTCTGCAGCATGATCGTCTTGCCCGCCTTGGGCGGCGAGACGATCAGCATGCGCTGGCCGAGGCCGATGGGCGCGACGATGTCGATGACCCGGGTGAGAAGCTCCTTCGGGTTCGTCTCCATCACCAGCCGGTCGTCCGGGTCGACGACGGTCAGGTTCTGGAACGCGGTCCGCGCAGCCGCCTGCTGCGGCGACAGTCCCTCCACCGTCTCCGATTTGACGAGCTGGAGGCGCCCGTTGCGCCGCAGCGCCTGACCGGTGATCAGGTTGCCGGGACGCAGGCGATCGCGATCGATGATGTGGCGCGGAACGTCGGGATCGTCGGGATTCGGAACGAAGCTGTACTTCGACGAGCGAAGCCGCCCGTTGCCGCGGTGATCGACGTCGAGGATGCCCTCGACCGCCGTCATCGGCTCCTGCCGCTGCTGGCGCTGCTGCTGTGGCGCCCGCTGCTGCGGCTGCTGCTGCTGGCGCGGATGGTGCTGCTGCTGCTGGGGCGGCGCGGGCGGCGCAGCGATTTCGCCGGCCGCGGGAGTCTCTTTCGGCGGTGCCGAAGGACCTCCGGCGATGTCGGCTCCCGTTTGCGATCCCATCGGCTCGCCGGCGGCTACCGCGGCCTGCGGGTCGCCGGGCTGCGGCACCTCGTCGGCGGCGCCGGCGTCGTTCTCGACGTCGACGATGCGGCCCTGCGCGTCGAGCGGAGGCTGCACCTGCTGCCCGTGCTGGCTGCGACGCCCGCGACCGCGGCCTCCCCGCCGCTGCCGGCGGAACCGCCGCCTGCCACCGGCTCCTTCGCCCTGCTGCTGTCCGTTCGCACCTTGCTGCGGTTGCGCCTGCGCGACCCGTGCGTTGCCGGGCTCGGGCGCGTCGTGCGGTTGCGCCTCCGCGGCGCTGCCCGACGGGCGCTGCTCTTCACCGTTCATCGTCTAGACTCCATGCGTTACTTCTTCAGGAGCCTCGTCAGGAGGCCCTTTTTTGCCGGCTCGCTCGACACGCGCCGGAGCCTTGCCAGCTCGTTGCGCGCCTCGCCGAAATCCGGGTCCTGCTCGACCGCCTTGCGAAGGATCGATTTCGCCTTCTCCAGGTCGCCCTGCGCCTCGCGTATCTGGGCGAGAAACAACGTCCCGCTCTTCAGGCGGGGATCCATGGCAAGGGAGCGCTCGACGACCTTCGCTGCTTCATCGCCGTCGCCCTTCCTGCGAAAAATGGCCATGCCCAGGTACGCGTGGAACTCCGCCTCCGCGTGATTCAGGCTGACGGCCTCGCGAAAGGCAGCTTCCGCTTCGTCCCATTTGCCGCTCTTGAACAGCTTCTCTCCGCCGCGGAACACCTCCTCGGCCCGGAGGATCGCGCTCACGTCGGTCGGGAGTCCCTTTGCCTTCCGGTCGAGATAGACCTCGTATTCGGCCCGCTTCCCGGGGTCGCTCAGTACGGCGTACGCCTCGCCCACCCTCGCGAAGAGCTCCTCGACGAGGGGACGCGCGGAACCAAGCTCCATCCCGCTGAACGCGTCCGAGTGAAACCTCTTCGCCGCCTCGAGATAGGCGGCTTTCACGGTATCGGCGTCGGCTCCTCGTTTGACGCCCAACACCTGATAATGATTCGCGAGCCGGAATCGCTCGCGTGCTTCGACAAGCAGCTTGCGCGCCGCTTGCTCGCGCGGCTCGAATGCCTTTCCTCGATCAGGGTCCGCCTCAGTCCGCTCCGGAGGGGCGGGCGAGGGCTCCGTCTTCTGCCCGCCGGCGAGCTGGACGAGGCCCGAGAGGCACAGCCAGTGCAGGAGCGGCAGCTCGGGTTCTTTGATCCTCGACAGCGCCTCGCCGACCGTCCGTCCTCCGGCAGCGAATGCGGTGACTCCTTCGCCCGGGCAGGCCTGCCGGACCGCGAACAGCTCGCGCTCGAGCTCCGGGGTCCGGAAGAGAGTCGCGTCCTGTCGCGCTTCCAGCCACTTCCGAGACGCGGCGGGCGGTTTGTACCGCTTCGCCGCCTCGATGATGAAGGTGGCAGGCCCCACCCGCGCATCGGGGACGGAATCGACGGCCGTGTGCGGCGCGAAACGGTAGGTACCCGATTCCAGGAAGAGCCCGCTCACGGAGACGTCCACGCTCTGCTGCCGGACCGCCACCTTGAGCTGCTCGGGGCTCATCACCCGCGAATTGGCGAGCGCCTCGTGGAGCGGGATCCTGTTCTGCTTCGACATGGCAAGCGCGCGGTCGAAGGAGGCCTGCTTGATTGCGCCGGATGAGACCTGCGCGGAACCCACCAATTCCGCGACGACGTTGCTCGTCGCGAACCGGACCTGGCCTTGCTGGAAATAGATTTGCCGCACGTCTGGGCCGCTCGTCAGGGTGAGGATCCCGGTAGCCTTCTGCCGGAGCAGCTGTACGAAGATGGCCGCGGCGGGGTTCTCGGAGAGAAGTCCCTCGACCACCATAGGGACGCCCTGCACATTGCACGCCTTCACCAGCGCGTCCCGCAGCTGCGCTCGCTCGAACGGCTTCGCGAAATATGCGAGCGGGCGCAGTTCGCGCATCAGATCTGGATTGGGCTGCTTGTACATGCCGCTCACGACGATGATCGCAGTGTTCGCGCCCCACGGGCGGCTACGGAGGAACTGTCCGACGCGGAATCCGTCCAACTCGGCGAGGCTGAGATCGAGGACCACGGCCGCGAAAGGCTCGCCCGATTGCGCGGCGCGCTCGAGCATGTCGGTTGCCTCGGTGCCCGAGGCGGTAGAAGAGGCAGAGAGCCCCACCTCGGCGCAGAGGGAGCCGACGAGCCGCGATGCGATCGGCTCGTCCTCGACGATGAGGACTTTCTGCGCCACTAATTCCTCGCCTCGTCGCGCGCCACTATCGCACCTCGAGATCGAAGGGCAGCGCGGCGCGCAGCGTGCCCGGTTCGCCGACGAGCGCGAGAACCCGCGCCGTCCCTTGGGAGATTTCGCGGAGCTGGGCCGGAAGGAGCTCCACGTCGGGTCCCAGCCTCGACTCCGACCGGCCGCGATCGTCGATGGCCACATCCTCGTCAGGTCCGAAGCCCGACCGCACCTTCGCCTCGCGGAGCGCGTCGGTGAGACCACCCATCCGATCGACTAGCCCGCGTTCCAAGGCTTGCGCCCCCGTCCAGACGCGCCCGCGGCCGAGCGCGTCTACTTGTGCCGGACTCAACTTGCGGCCCTTCGCCACCCGATCCACGAACTGCTCGTAGAAGGCCTGCACCCAGCCCTGCATCATCTGGCGCTCGGGATCGGTGAGCGGACGAGCGGTGCTGAACAGATCGGCGCTCTCGCCCCGCTTGTTCGTCACCAGGGTGAGGCCGAGGCCACCATAGAGCGAGTGCAGATCGAACTTTCCGATGAACACGCCGATCGACCCCGTGATCGTCGATGGTTCGGCATAGATCCGGTCGGCGGCTACCGCTACGTAGTATCCGCCCGAGGCGGCGACGTCGCCCATGCTGGCGATGACAGGCTTCTTCTTCTCCTCTCGCGCACGAACGAGCTCGCGCCAGATGAGATCGGACGCGGTGCCGTCTCCGCCGGGCGAATCGATGCGCACGACGATCGCGCGGACACCGGGATCGTCGGCGAGCGCGTGGATGCGCCGGGCGATCGTGTCGGAGCCCGCGATCTGCACGCCGCCGAACGGCGAGGAGCCGCCCGCGCCGCGCGCGATGTCGCCCTCGACGCGGACGACGGCGATGCGCGGCCTCGGTCCCCATCGGTCATCGCGGACCGAAGGTGGATCGAGGGACGCCTTGCGCAGGAACACGGTGCCGCCGCCGAGCAGTTTCCGAACCTCCTCCTCGAGCTGGTCGGGATACACCAGCGAATCCACCAGTCCCGCCCGCAGCGCCTCCTCCGGAGTGAGGAGTCCTCGATCGAGGAGGCGCCGGAAGTTCCCTTCGTCGACGTGTCGCTTGCGCGACACCTCGCGCACGTAGCGTCCGAACACGTCGTCGAGCAGGGCGTTCGTGACTTCGCGCTGCTCTTCCGACATGTCGCCGCGGGTGAAGATGTCCGGCGCGTTCTTGTACGCGCCGACACGGACGAACTCCGCCTTCACGCCGAGCTTTTCGAGGCCCGCGCCGGCGAAGAGCGCCGTCGCGGAGAAGCCGTTCACCGCCAGGATGGCCTGAGGGGCCACGAAGATCCTGTCGGCTACCGAGGCGACAGCATAGTCGAGGTCACCGCCGGATTCCAGGTAAAAGACGACCTTCTTCCCGGCGCGCTGCAATCCTTCGATTCCGGCTCGCAGTTCTTCGGAGCGTCCGCCGCCGAGCGGCAGCCCTCCCGTCCGTAGCACCACCGCCTTCACCGAGCCGTCCTGGGAGAGCCGAGAGAAGAACTCCAGCGTCCGCGCGAGGGGATCGCGATGCTCGCTACCGAACAAGAGGTCCGCGGGCTCGAACCCCGGACGGCGCAGCGCCTTGTCGAGATCGACATCGGCGGCGGTGGGGGGCGCGAGCTCGAATCCGGGCCAGGCCTGCGACGTCAGGCGGATGGAGGTGGCGAGGTTTCCCGGATCGCTGCCACGGAACTGCGGACCCGAGCGGACACCGAGGTGCGCGAGATCGATCTGCGCGCCGACCAGGAAGCGCCAGTTCGTCTCGGTAGCCAACGCGGCGCCGCTGCGGCGCTGGTCGAAGCCCACCTGCCCGAGGAAAGTCAGGCCGCGAACGACGCGCGCCTCCAGCGTCAGGGCCGCGTCCGGCGAGCCGATTCCGCACGGTTGGAAGTCGTCGCTGCAGGCGCGGAACGCGGCATCGAGACCAAAGGAAACCCTCTCGCCGAATGGCCGTAGCCCGACGGCCGCGACGTGGCGGCGGGGCAGATGGGACGGAGGTACGAGCACACCCGGAATCGGGCCGCTCAAGAAGTTCGGCTCGTTGGTGTCGAGGACGGTGTACCCGAGCGAAAGCCAGCGGGCGGGGCGCAGCAGCGCGCCGAAATCCCACGTGCCGAGGCTGTCATACGCCGCGCTTTCGTCGCTCGAGAACCCGTGGTGGGCGACCCCCAGCGAGAGCTCCCCGAAGCGCAGCGCGCCGCCGATCGTAAATCTCCTGAAGCAGGGTGTCGCGACACTGCAGTCCGATCCGAGATGCACCCATTCGAGCGAGGTGCCGATGGCGAGAGGTCCCGCGCCGCCGGCGAGGAACAGCGCGTCCGAATGCAGCCCTTCTTCGAAGGTCCGTTCGTGGACGTAACCGAGGCCGAGGCCGCGTACGAAGGAAAGTCCCGCGGGATTCGCGGAGAGCGCGGTGATGTCGTCGAGCAGCGCGAAAGAAGTGGCGGGAATCTCGACGCCCGACGACGGCTCGCGCACCTGGGCGACGGCCGCGGCCGCCGCCACCCAGACGGGAATGGCGACCGCGGCGACACGGAAACGACTCATGGAGACCTCGATCACTTGTCTCGGACTAAGCTACTGTAGCGGCCCAACCCGGAGACTCCCATGCTCGATTCGAAGCAGATTCGCAACGTCGCGATCATCGCGCACGACGGTGCGGGGAAAACGGCCCTCACCGAGGCGCTTCTCCGGCACGCGGCCCCGGCGCGTGCCAGCAAGGACGGATCGACCAGCCATCTAGACGCCGAACCGGAGGAGGCGAAACGCAACTTCACCGTTGCGACGCACATCACCTGGGCCGAGCACGAAGGCGTCCTCCTCAACCTTCTCGATACGGCAGGTTTCTCCGACTTCCTCACCGATACCGACCGGTCGCTGGCGGTGGTGGAGGGAGGCATCCTCCTCGTCTCCGCGGTGAGCGGCGTCAAGCACCAGACGGAAGCCCACTGGGACCTGGCGATGGAGCGCAGCCTGCCGCTCATCGCCATCGTCAACAAGCTAGATAAGGAGCGGGCGAGCTTCCTCCGCGCCCTGGACGACATCGAGAAGACGCTCCGGATCAAGCCGATCGCCGTGCATCTGCCCATCGGCCTGGGCGATTCGTTCTCCGGCATCATCGATCTGCTCACCATGCGCGCCCACGTGTACGAGAAGGGCGGCAACGGGAGGTTCGGCGTCTTCGGCGACCAGGACGTTCCCGAAGAGCTGGAGAACGACGCGAAAAGGCTTCGCACGCGGCTCGTCGAGGCGGTGGCGGAGACCGACGACCTGCTCCTCGAACGGTATCTCGACGGGCAGGAGCCGACCCTGGAAGAGCTGGAGCATGCCCTGGCCCACGCCGTGCTCGGACGGCGCTTCCTCCCCGTCCTCGCCTGCGCCGCTCGCCCGGGGGTCGGCGTGAAGGACGTGCTCTCCGCCATCGTCAAGTATCTGCCGGCGCCCACCGCACGGCGCGAGATCAAGGGCACCGACGGGCATCAAAAAGAAATCGTCCGCAACGCGCAGCGCGACGCGCCGCCCACCCTCCTCGCCTTCCGCAACACGGTCGATCACTTCGTCGGGCGCCTCACCGCGGCGCGCATCTTCAGCGGCAGCATCAAGCCGGGAATGAAGCTCTTCAACCCGCGCACGAACCACGAAGAGCCGGTGTCGCACGTCTACCGGATCGACGGTTCGCACACCTCGGAAATCGCGGAGGCCGGGCCGGGCGAGATCGTCGGCCTCATGAAGCTCAAGGACGTCCACGTCGGCGACACCCTCACCGCGGCGGACGCGCCCATGCGGCTCGGCTTCATCGGGGAGCCGAAACGGGTGATCTCCTACGCGCTCAAGATCGATCGCGACCAGGAGGAGAAGGCGGGCGTCGCGCTCCACAAGCTCATCGAGGAGGATCCGTCGCTTGCGATGACCCGCGACCCGGAGACCAACGAGACGCTCCTCAAGGGGATGGGGCAGGTACACATCGAAGTCGCGGTGGAGAAGCTGAAGCGCAAGTTCGAGGTGGACGTGCATCTGGAACTGCCGCACCCCGCCTATCACGAGACGATCCTGGGAAAGGCGAAGGCGCAAGGAAGGTACAAGCGTCAGAGCGGCGGGCGCGGCCAGTACGGCGACTGCCACATCGAGCTCGAGCCGCTCCCGCGCGGTGGGGGCGTGGAGTTCGAGGATGGAATCGTCGGCGGCGTCATCCCCAGGCAGTTCATTCCCTCGGTCGAGCACGGCATCCGCGACGCCGCCAAGGAAGGTCCGCTCGGCGGTTTCCCGTTGGTGGACTTCAAGGCCATACTCGTCGACGGCTCGTTCCACACCGTGGACTCGAGCGACATGGCGTTCCGCATCGCGGGGTCGATGGCGCTGAAGAACGCGCTCGCCTCGGCGAAGCCCGTCCTCCTCGAGCCGATGATGCGGCTCGAGATCGTCGTTCCCGACGAGATGCTTGGCGAGGTCATTGCAGATGTGACCAGCCGGCGGGGGAAGATCCTCGGCATGGAGCCGACCGCCAAGGGAACGCTGATCCATGCGCACGCCCCCCAGGCCGAGCTTCGCACCTACGCACCGGAGCTTCGCTCGCTCACCAAGGGGATGGGCTATTTCACGATGGAGTTCGACCATTACGACGAGGTTCCCACCCACGAGGCGCAGAAGGTCCTCGACCAGCGCCGCGCCGAGCAGGGGAAGGGCGAGCCGGTCCCGAATCATCCCAAGGGCAGGGCATGATTCAGCCCTGATTCCGGGCACTTCCGGAATGCCGTCCGATCTTCCGTTTGTTTTTTGCTAGAAAGCCGACAGGCGGGGTCGCTTGCCTGCCTGTCCGTCTGTCTCAGGGTTGTTGGCGCGTGACGATGCTGGACGGGGTGAATAGATTCGCTACGTGAAGAAAATCCTTGTTTTGTCGATACTGGCCGCCGCGCTCCCGGCCATGGCGAGCGTAGGTCGTGTCGACCCGCGACCCGCGGCCCCACGAGAGCCGATGGCCGCCGTGCAAGCCGCGCCCAAGGCCGAGCAGCCACCCCGGCTGATCCAGCTCGACCGCCTCGCGCATACCGTCATGGACGGCGTGACGGTCATGGAGTTGGACCCGCTCGAGACTGGCAAGCACGCGCGCCGCGTCGTCCTGCGGCCTGACTTCCAGGGCGGCCCGGGAGCCGCCCTGTCCGTAAGGTTCTAGGACCGCTCCGGCGCGGGCTCTCGATCGTTTCTATAGATTTCGTACGCCGCCGAATACTCCATCACCCGCGCCACTTCGGAAATGAACTTTTCCTCGTAGCCGGCCCGTCGCAGGAGATGGAAGCCCATCTCCATGCCGCTCGTGATCCCGCCTGCCGTGATGATCCGTCCATTGTCTACGACCCGGGCGCGGCTGATCTTCGCCTTGGGCGCGATCTTCGCCAGGCGATCGATGGGAACCATCCCGGGCGGATTCGCCTCGGCCTTGTCCGGTTCCTTGCGGTTCGTCGCGGAAAGTCCGTCGAGAAGGCCCATCGTTCCGTAGATCCACGAGCCCGTGCAGACGCTCGTGAGAAGGCACGACTCCGGGAGCGAGCGGATGAACTCGTGCAGCCGCTCGTTGTGCAACTCTTGCCTCGTCCCGTATCCGCCGGGGATGAGGAAGGCGTCCATCGCCGGGCGATCCTGGAAGCTGTAGTTCGGTAGCACGGTGAACCCGGCCTGGGCCTGGACCGGACGCATCGCGTCCGCGATCAGGAACGCATCGAGCTCCGCATCGAAGCGACGTGCGACCGAGAACACTCCGTGCGGCGCGGCGAAGTCGACGACCTCGACGTCCTTGAACACGTAGATTCCGAGCCGGAAACCAGGGACGCGCAGTCCTGCCATGGTGTGTTTCCTCCTGTAGCCCGCTTCTAGCGCGGTGGGTGGAAAGTGGCGAGCGTCAGAGTGCCCGGTCACAATCTCCAAGCCAGGGATCCTGGCATTTGGTAGACCGCCCCCGATGGCGAAGGCAGCGCGAAAACAGCAGCAGCTCGAATTCGGCGACGCAGCGCCGCCGCGCAAGGGGCGCGGGGCTCCACCCCCGGGCGGCGGTGGCGGCGGCGGCGAACCCATCCCCGCTCCGCTCCACGAGGAGGCCCGGCGCAGGTACCTGAACTACGCGCTCTCCGTCATCACCTCGCGCGCGCTGCCGGACGTGCGCGACGGCCTCAAGCCCGTGCAGCGCCGCATCCTGTACGGGATGTACAACGACCTGCGGCTCACCGCGGACGCGAAGTACCAGAAGTGCGCGCAGGTCGTCGGCCACATCATGGGCCGGTACCACCCGCACGGCGACACCGCGATCTACGACGCGCTCGTGCGGATGGCGCAGGACTTCTCGCTCCGCTACCCCCTCGTCGACGGACACGGGAACTTCGGCTCGCTCGACGGCGATTCGCCCGCGGCGTACCGGTACACCGAGTGCCGCCTCGAGGCGCTCGCGAGCGAGCTGCTCACCGAGCTCTCGAAGCAGACCGTCGGCTTCCGTCCGAACTACGACGGGACGCGCTCGGAGCCGATCGTCATTCCCTCCCGGGTGCCGCAGCTGCTCATGAACGGCACCACCGGCATCGCAGTCGGCATGGCGACGAACGTGCCGCCGCACAATCTCGGCGAGCTCGCGGATGCCCTCATCGACCTCAGCAAGGACGGAACGCTCGAGACGAAGGATCTGCTCAAGCACATCAAGGGTCCCGACTTTCCCACCGGCGGGCTGATCCTGAACTCGCGCGCGGAGCTGCGCGAGATCTACGAGACGGGGCAGGGCGGCGTCCGGATGCGCGGCGAGTGGAAGCTCGAGGAGCTTCCCCGCGGCGGCAAGCAGATCGTCGTCACCAGCATCCCGTACACGGTGAACAAGTCGTCGCTCGTCGCGAAGCTCGGCGACATCGTCCGCGAGCGCAAGCTCGCGCACCTCGTCGACGTGCGCGACGAGTCGACGAAGGACGTCCGGATCGTCCTCGAGATCAAGCGCGATTCCGATCCCGAGCTGGTGATGGCGTACCTCTACAAGCACACGCCGCTGCAGACGAACTTCAACGTCAACATGACCTGCCTCGTTCCCACCGACAACCCGGAGGTGGGGACGCCGCAGCGGCTCGGCCTGAAGGAGATCCTCCGCTACTTCCTCGACTTCCGCTTCGAGGTGGTCACGCGCCGGTTCGAGTTCGACCTGGCCGAGGTGCAGAGGCGGCTCCACATCCTGCAGGGATTCGAGAAGGTCTACGACGCGCTCGACGAGATGATCCGCATCATCCGCAAGAGCGACGGCAAGGAAGACGCGGCGGCGAAGATCATGAAGCGCTTCGAGCTCGACGAGGTGCAGACCGACGCGATCCTCGACATGCGGATCTACAAGCTCGCCCGTCTCGAGATCCTGGTCGTGCAGAAGGAGGCGAAGGAGAAGCGGGCCGAGCAGAAGGAGTTGAAGGCGCTCCTCGCTTCCGACCGGCTGAGGTGGGGGGTCGTCCGCGACGAGATCAAGGAGATCGCCACCCAGTACGGCGACAAGCGGCGCACCCGCATCGGCGGAGGAGGCGAGGAGGTCGCCTACAGCGAGGAAGCGTTCATCGCCGACGAGGACGCGCACGTGGTCCTCACCCGGGACGGGTGGATCAAGCGCGTGCGGGAGATGAAGGATCCGTCTCAGACCCGCCTGCGCGAAGGCGACGAGGTGCTCGCCGTCCTGGCGGGGTCCTTGCGGTCGAACTTCGCCATCTTCTCCAATTTCGGCGCCGCGTACGTGACGCGCTTCAACGACGTGCCCGCCTCGACGGGCTACGGCGACCCGGTGCAGAAATTCTTCAAGTTCGACGACCAGGAGCGGATCGTCGGCGCGCTCTCGCTCGATCCTCGATTGCCACGGCCCGAGAAGCTGGTGGCGGTGTCGAAGCACGGGTACGGGCTGCGCTTCGCGCTCGGCCAGCATCTCGAGGTGTCGACGCGGGCGGGGCGGCGGTACGCGAAGCCCGCCGAGGGCGACGAACTGATCGGGACGACGCCGGCAGGCGACAAGGATTTCCTCGCCGTCGTGACGCGCACGACACGCGCGCTGGTTTGCAAGGTGGACGAGGTGAACGAGCTTGCCGGACCGGGTCGCGGCGTCACCGTGATCAAGACGGCGGACGACGATCCGGTGGTCGCCTTCCTCTGTACTTCCGACAAGAACGCGAAGCTCGAGCTGGAGACCGAGAAGGGACGGAAGCTGGAGTTGAGCCCGCGCAAGTACGAGGTGGCGTCGCGCGGCGGCAAGGGCCGTGAGATGGCGAAGAAGGACGCGGTGAAGACCGTCGTTCGGCCCATCCTGTTCGTTCCGTTGCCCGAGCAGAAACCGGAGGAGAAGAAGTAGTGGCTGCGCGGAAGACCACGTACACGGCGCAAGACATCCAGGTGCTGGAGGGCCTCGAGCCCGTCCGCAAGCGCCCAGCCATGTACATCGGCGGCACCGACGCGACCGGGTACCACCATCTGCTGTGGGAAATCGTCGACAACTCCGTCGACGAGGTCATCAACGGCTTCGCCTCGCGGGTGGTCGTCACGCTGCACGAGGACGGCCGGACCATCACCGTCGACGATGACGGCCGCGGCATCCCCGTCGACACGATGCCGAAGTACAAGAAGCCGGCCATCGAGGTGATCCTCACCACGCTGCACTCGGGCGGGAAGTTCGAGCAGGGGAACTACATCCACTCGGGCGGCCTGCACGGGGTCGGATCCTCGGTCGTCAATGCCTTGAGCTCCAAGCTCATCGCGGAAGTGAAGCGCGACGGACGCAAGTGGACCCAGGAGTACGCGAAGGGACACGCGTTATCGAAATTGAAGGCCGACGGCGCGACCAGGGCGACGGGCACCAGCATCACCTTCGAGCCCGACTCGGAGATCTTCGGGCTCAAGCAGAAGTTCGATCCGGCGCTGATCAGGGACCGGCTGGAAGCGAAGAGCTACCTGCACCGCGGAATGGAGGTCGTGTTCCGCGACAAGACGGCGGACCCGAAAGCGGAGCACGTCTTCAAGCACGACGGCGGGATTGCCGAGTACCTCGGGAAGGTGGTGGCGGAGCGCGGGAAGCCGACGGTGCCGGCGCAAGGAGGCGCCCATTTCTACAAATCGTCCGAGGGCGATGTCCGCATGGAGGTCGCGCTCTCGTGGACCGAGGCGACCGACGAGAACGTCCGTAGCTACGTGAACGGAATCCCCACCGCCAACGGCGGTACCCACGAGGCCGGTTTGCGCTCCGGCGTGGTCAAGGCCGTGCGCAACTACATCGAGACGCACGACCTCACGCCCAAGGGCGTGACGCTCACCGCCGAGGACATCCGCGAAGGGCTGGTCGCGATCCTCTCCTGCTACGTGGTCGATCCCCAGTTCCAGGGACAGACCAAGGGGCGGCTCAACAATCCGGAGACTTCGGCGCAGGTGGACGGCGTGGTCCGGCCGGCGCTGGAGAAGTGGCTCAACGACAACCGCACGCTCGCCGAGGCGATCGTGGCGCGGATCATCCTCGCCGCGCGCGCGAGAGAGGCCTCGAGGGCCGCGTCGCAAGCGGTGTCGAGGAAGACCGCGGTCTCGCACCGTCTGAACCTCCCCGGCAAGCTCGCCGACTGCGCCTCGACCAATCCCGCCGAGAGCGAATTGTTCATCGTCGAAGGAGATTCCGCCGGCGGGTCCGCCAAGCAGGGCCGCGACCGGCGCACGCAGGCGATCCTGCCCTTGCGCGGGAAGGTGCTGAACGCGGAGCAGGCGTCGACCGACAAGGTGGCGCAGAACAAGGAACTGCAGGACATCGTCTCGGCGCTCGGGTGCGGCATCGGGGCCGACTTCGACGCCTCGAAACTGCGCTACGGCCGCATCTTCCTGCTGATGGACGCCGATTCCGACGGGCACCACATCGCGACGCTGCTCCTCACGTTTTTCTACCGGCACCTGCGGGATCTGATCCGCGCCGGGGCTGTCCACATCGCCCAGCCACCTCTGTACCGGATCGACGTGGGCAAGGAGACGTACTGGGCGCTCGACGATCCCCACCGGGACCGGATCCTGGCCGAGAACGTGAAGGGCAACGCCAAGCCGAGCATCATGCGGTTCAAGGGCCTCGGCGAGATGAGCGCCGACGACCTGAAGACGACGACGCTGGACCCCAAACACCGCATCAGCCTGCGGGTGACGATCGTCGACGACCTGGAGACGGACCGGACGATCAACGATCTCCTCGGGAAGGACGTCTCGGCCCGGTTCAAGTTCATCATGGAGCGGGCGGGCGAGGTGAAGGAGCTGGACGTGTAAGGCGGTTGCGCTCCCGTCAATTGCAAACTGAACGGTTCCCGATGGGGCTCGCGTCGCGGACGCGGGTGCGATTAAGCTCGTGACGTGCGGGGGACCTTTCGGCGCGATCTGACCCTTGCCACGGGCGAAGGGGCGAGCTTCCGGCTCCGGCGGCGGTGGGGTGCACGCGTGCTCTCGTGGGCGCTGGTCGCGGCGGCATTCTTCGCGACGGCGCTCGACCTCCTGGCCCGCCGGCCGCTGGTCGCGGCCATCCAGCTGACGATGGGAATCGTGTTCCTCGTCGTGCAGATCCGGGCCGAGCTCGACGGATGGCGCTTCGACGGATCGAATCTGGTCCGCCGCCGCTTCTCCCTCTCGGCTCTCGGATTCGAAGAGCTCAGGCTCAAGGCCCGGACGATCCGCGAAGTGGGCGTGACGACTTCCGGCCGGAGATCGCGCGCCTGGATCGAGACGCGGAGCGGCGAGGAGTACGCGCTCGTCGAGGGATCGACCGCCGAGGTCGAGCGCATCGCGGACGGGATCCGGCGTTCCGTCCAGCTAGTCGCGGTCGAGCCCCCGACGAAGGCAGTCCACTAGCCGCGGGGGTGGTTTCGCGGACGCTCTGGGAGCGCTCCGCGCTGCACAGCCTCGCCGGCCGGGGGTGGCGGCGCA
This sequence comes from Myxococcales bacterium, assembly GCA_045802855.1. Classification (GTDB taxonomy): domain Bacteria; phylum Myxococcota; class Myxococcia; order Myxococcales; family 40CM-4-68-19; genus VBKO01. The sequence goes on from JBJMQD010000237.1 coordinate 17,410, forward strand.
ACCGCCCTTGCCGCGCGGCGGCAGGTGTGTTTGGGGAACCCGGATGGGACTCTACGTACGCCAGCTCAAGCTCGGGCCGATGGAGAACTTCGTCTATCTGGTGGGCGCGGAAGGGTCGCGCGAGACCGCCATCGTCGACGCCGCCTGGGACGTCGATGCCGCTCTGCGCGCCGCGGAGGAGGACGGACGCACGGTGACCCACGCGCTCGTCAGCCATCACCACTTCGATCACGTGAACGGACTTCCGCGGCTGCTCGAAGCGAAGGGGGTTCCCATCCACGTCCACTCGGCGGACGCGGGGGAGCTCGATGCGGAGCTGCGCGGCGATTTGAAGCTCCTCTCGGGAGGCGATGCGGTCGAGGTGGGACCGCTGCGCATCCGCGCGCTGCACACGCCGGGTCATACTCCGGGATCCACCTGCTGGCAGATCGAAGGCACGGACTCCGCCATCTTCTCGGGCGACACGGTCTTCGTGAATGCCTGCGGGCGATGCGATCTGCGCGGAGGCGACCCGCAGCAGATGTACCAGAGCCTGAAGAAGGTCTCGGAGCTCGATCCCGCGACGCGGCTGTATCCGGGCCACGACTACGGCGACGTTCCCGTCTCTACCGTACAGCGGGAGCGGGAGCGCAATCCGTACTTCACCCGCCTCGCCTCGCTGCCGGAGTTCGTCGCGCACCGCATGCGTCCGCGTCGCTAATCGGGATCGGTATGCGCAGATTCTGCACGGCGCGATGCTCCGATTTGGAATCAGTACGAGATGTTGCCGCAGCTCATGCGGAGGCACGAGCGTTGCTATCGTTCGTTCCGGGAAAGGGGCCCGGCGGCCACCATGGGGGTGGCTCACCCCCCTCGCCAGCCTAGCCGCTGGCACTCACGCCGCCGGTGCCCGCCCTTCCCTCCGTCGTCGCGCGAGCCGCGCGGCAACCAGCGCACCGAGAGCGATCCAGGAGCTTCCGGCGGACGAGCAGCCGCCACTCTGCGTGCCGGCTTGCGACGTCGTCGCGAAGGAGGGCGGCGGCAGCGGCGGCGGCCCGCCGAGCGGAGCCGTCGCGCTCAGGCGCAGGTCGGCGCACTGGTAATAGAAGTCGTCGATCCCGTCGAATGGCGGCTTGTCGGTCATCACCTGGATCAATTGCAAAGTGCAGGCGTCGCACTCGACGTCCGGGAGCTGGACGCGGATCTCGCCGTGCGTGAGGCCTGGCGGATTCGCGATCAGGTCTACCAGGACCTCGACGTTCGACGGGTTCACGAACGCCGCGCCGTTCCAGACGGGCGGACCGAGCGCCGTGTCAGAGGTCCTGTCGAAGGCGATCCGGAAGTACCCGGGATGGTCGATGATCTCGTCGAAGATGACGGTGACGGCTTGCCCCGGCCGGACGGTAGTGACCCGCGTGGTCCGCACGCCTCCCGGCCTCCCGCAAGGACGCGACTTCATCTCGTCCCCGTAGCGCGAGGCCGGCGATTCGAGCCGCACATGTGCCCGGGCGGGCGGGGCGAGGATCAGGATGGCGGCAAGGACCGCCAACAATCCTGACGTGCGGCATCGCGTCGCCATGACACCTCCGGCCCTCGGCGGAGAAACGTACACGGTATTGCCAAGAGGACCCGGATCGCAATTCGGCCCCGGTCGGACCCTGGTCATGGCCAGCCGCTTGCTCGAAGGAAGGGACGTTCCATTCCGGGGCGGGGAGTGACGCGGTGAGCTAACAATTGCGGAAGCTCACTTTAGCGTCGTCCTCGATCGTCGTCCTCTGCCTCGGCAGCCTACCGGCCGCGGCGCAGATCGATATCGAGCAAATCCGGACCGCGCCGGGAAAGCTCTGTCTCGAATGCCACGACGTGGCGCGACTCGACCACGGCGGACCCGTACGGCACAAGCCGGTGGCGAGCGCGGAGTGCCTGTCGTGTCATGTTCCGCATCCATCGCAGGCCCCGATGCTGCTCAAGGCGGGGGGCGACGCGCTTTGCCTCGCTTGCCACCGCGCGATGATCGGAAAGAGGCCTCATCCCCATTCGCCGATGGAGAAGGGTTGCCTCTTCTGCCACACGGCCCACAACGCGCCGGAAAGGAAGCTGCTCGCGACCCCGGTCGCGACTCTCTGCCGCTCCTGTCATCCGGACTCGCAGGGCCGCAAGGGCAGCGATCCGGCCGTTGCCGCGGGGCTGTGCTCCTCCTGCCACGACGCTCACGGTTCCGCGCTGCCCGCGATGATCAAGCGGCCGCAGGACCGCCTCTGCTTCGGCTGCCATGCCGACGCGGAGCCGCGCTTCACGAAGAGGTACACCCACGCCCCCGTCTGGGAAGGCAAGTGCGGCGCCTGCCACTCGAGCCACGGCAGCTCATCGCCGGGTCTCCTCAAGGCGTCAGGCGCCGCGCTCTGCGTCGGATGCCATCCGAAAAAGGGCGGGCCCGCGAAGTCCACCCACGAGCCATTCGCGAAGGGGGACTGTCTCGCGTGCCACGACGCGCATGCGTCGGACGTACCCGGGATGCTCCGTCAGGATCCGAAGAGCACGTGCACGAAGTGTCACGAGAAGGAGGAGCAGGGAGAGGCGCAAAGCGTCCACGCGCCGTTCGCGCGCGGCGAGTGCACGAAGTGCCACGGTCCGCACGAATCGGATCGTCCCAAGCTGCTGCTCGCCGACGCGACCGACCTCTGCCTCCGCTGCCACGACGCCATGAAGCGCGAGAACGCCGCCGGACGCCCGCACGCCCGCGAATGCCTCTCGTGCCACAAGCAACACCGCGGGGCGGAGCCGCGGCTACTGCCAGAGGCCGCGAACGACGGGTGCAAGAAGTGTCACGACGGCACGAGTGTCCGTTTCGCGAAAGTCCATCTCGTCTCGGATGCGCGGGAGCGGGACTGCGTGAGCTGCCACGCGGCTCACGGGTCGAAGGATCGGGCGCTCCTCAAGACGAGGTTGCACCGTCCGTTCGCGGAGCGCCGGTGCGATCGCTGCCACGATCCGCAGATTGGCGATGCCACCGCGGACAACCCGGAGAAGCTCCGGCAAGGCGCGCAGACGAAGATCTGCCTGGGCTGTCACCGCGACGTCCGCAGACAGATGCGCGCCCCGTTCGTCCACACCGCCCTTGTGCGCGCGACGTGCGCTACCTGCCACGACTCGCATTCCGGCGCCGGGAAGAACCAGTGCTCGACGTGCCATGGCGAAGTTGTTCCGGCGAACGCGAAGAGCGTCCATCGGCCAGCGGCGGAGGGCCGCTGCGGCGAGTGTCACGACCCGCACGGGTCCGGGTTCAAGTCTGGGCTCCGCAAGGGCGGCGACGCGCTTTGCGCCGGGTGCCACGAGCGGGTTGCCGCCGCGCTCGCGAACGTGACGTCGCGCCACGACCTCGCCTGCAACACCTGCCACGAGGCACATGGATCGATGACGGGCGCCGCGCTCCTCAAAGCCGAGGTGCCTGCCCTGTGCGTGCGGTGCCACGAGCCGCGCACCCCGGGATTCGCGAGCCGGCACTCCGGATACGAAGTCTCCGGCGCGCGCTGCACGGGCTGCCACGATCCACATGGGTCGCCGCGGAAGGCGCTCCTGAGCGGACACGTCCACGAGCCTGTCGCGAAAGGGGACTGCGCCGCCTGCCACGAGCCCGCCACCTCCGGAGCGCCTCTCGCCGTCAAGAAAGCCGGCGCAGACCTGTGTCGCGATTGCCACCAGCCGATGCTGGCAAAGGTGTTCGCTCGCAGCCGTCTCCATGGGCCGGTAGCGGAAGGAGCGTGCCTGTCCTGCCACACGCCGCACGCCTCGAAGGACCGCGGGCTCCTCACCAAAGCCGTTGCGGCAGGCTGCGCCGGGTGTCATCCCGACACGATCGAGCGGCAGAGGCGGTCGCCCTTGCAGCATGGCCCGCTGCGCGACGGCCTGTGCACGAAGTGCCACGACCCGCACGCATCGGACGTTCCTCTCCTGCTGGTGACGCGCAGTCCCTACCAGCTCTGCCGGCCGTGTCACACGACGCAGGGCCACAAGCACATCGTCGGCAGTACCCGCGACCCGAGAAACCCGAACCTGAAGCTCGAATGCCCGAGCTGTCACCGGGCCCATGACACCGGATATGGAAACCTGCTCCCGGTCGCGAAGCTCGAGCATCTCTGCGTCAACTGTCACCGCACGAAAGGGTGAGCGTTCGTGTCGATCCGCGCCGCCATCGCGCTCGTCGTTGCCTGCGGGTGCGGGATGCTTTGCGCCGCGCGCGCGGGCACCGCCGGACTCGTGCACGAGAAATCGATCTACACGGACGGCGCCCGCAAGCCTCTCGAGAGCCCGGAGGGGGTCGGATGCGCCGAGGACGGAAGGCTCGTCGTCGCGGACACGGCGCACGGAAGACTTCTTCTCTTCACCTGGAATGACGGCCGGCTCGAGGGCGGGTCCGAGATCAAGCTGCCGGAAGTGCCGCGCCCGACCATGATCCAACTCGATCCCGCGGGAAACATGCTGGTGCTCGACCGCAAGACGGCGCGGATCGCCGTGCTCGATGCGAGGGGCGCTTTCGTCAGGTTCCTGGAGATCCCGGGCGTCACGCCGAAGGCGTTCAAGCTCGTCGCGGGGAAGTTGTACGTCCTCGACGCGAAACGAGTCCTCGTCCTCGACAGCGCGCGCCGCATCGGGCGCGAGGTGGCCCTTCCCAGCGAAGGCGAGTTCATGGACGTCGCCGCCGCACCCGCGGGTGCCGTGTACGTGATCGACTCCGTATCCGGAACGCTCTTCGCCGAGGAAGACGGCGCGGATTCCTTCCGGAAGCTCACGCCGGGTCCGGCGCGCCAGATGAGTTTTCCGACGTACGTCGCGATCGACGAGACCGGCAGGTTCTTCGTGGTCGACCGTAATGAGCAGGCGATCGTGCTGCTCGACAAGGACGGCGGCTTGCTCTCCCGCGCGCTCCGCTACGGACGGGCGGACGGCCTGCTCAACTATCCGGGACAGCTCTGCTTGACGCACAGGTACGCGTTCGTCGCGGATCGCAACAACAACCGCGTGCAGATCTTTTCGATCCTGAGGTGAGGGCGCCTTGCACGCCGCGGGTCGCGCGTCATAGAGTCGCGGCGATTT
>JBJMQD010000261.1:0-15327 GCA_045802855.1 Myxococcales bacterium
GGCGCTGACCTGCTCGAGCTCCTGATCGGAAAGCCGGACCGGACCGTCCGAGGCCGGCTGCGCCGCGCGCGCGGCAGCGAGGGGCAGCAAGAGGGCCGCTCCGAGGGCGACAAGGTATGAAATGGCTCTAGGCATTGCCTATGTTCTCCTCTTTTGATCTTGCGTTTTATCGATCTGCCCGCGCCAGCCTGACGAATGATTTCCAGCGCGTGCACAAAAACTTGTAGGAACCGGATCCGGCGCTGCCAACCTCTCCGGCGCCATAAAGTGCTTTGTAATCGTTCGTGACGAAACGAACATGCGGGGGTGCCGGCGTCCCGATGTCGCGCACCCGGGGTCGCAGCAGATGGACTACTGCACGAAGTTTCGCCTTGCGCCGCGGCCGGGGGCGATCGGGTGCCGACTGGACGCCCGGCGAGCGTGAGGGCGCCCGGTGACCGTGGGGTGCGCTCGGCGGTCGCAAGGCACAGCGTAGGAGCGCCACCATGGAACTGCCGCACAGGATCGGACGTATCGCCGCTCGCGGAAAAGCGTTCCTGCTGCTGGTCGCCTGCGCGTGCGGGTCTGTTCCTACCGGCACTCCAGAGGGAAGCGGCGCGACGCAGGACCCGTCGTCGCCGGTTTCCTACGTCGACGCGGCAAACGGTCGCGACACCAATGACGGCCGGACCCCGCGCTCCGCGTACCGCACGCTGCAGCGGGCGGTGCGGGAGCTGCGGCCCGGGTGGACCATCAAGGTCATGAGCGGCACGTATACGACGGATGGGTCGACCGAACCGCTCCTGCTAGACGTCTCCGGGACTCCCGACGCGTGGATTACCGTCGCCGCCGCCGAAGGCCAGCATCCGGTCATCCAGATTCCGGAAGGGCCGGGCGCATGGTCCGGCATCCATCTGCTCGGCGCCTCGTACGTGATCATCGACGGATTCGAGGTGGTGGGACGAGGCGCATCCATCACCAAAGCGCGCGCGGTCGCGGAATCCGGGCCGACGAAGCCGCTCTACAACCACAATTGCATCTACGTCGACGGCGTGGGGTCGGCGGATGTCCATCCGAAGGTCCCGCACGACATCGTCATCCGGAATTCGATTCTGCGAAACTGCACCAGCGCCGGCATCGAAGTGAACGCCGGCGACGCGATCACCATCCTGCACAACAAAGTCGCGAACAATTCCTGGTGGACCGTCTTCGACACGAGCGGCATCGGCCTCTACCATCTGACCGACGCGGCCGGTGCCACGGTCAAGAACGGCTACAAGAACTTCATCGTGGGCAACGAGGTCTGGGGCAACCGCAACGAGATGCCCTGCGCGGCGTGCAAGCCGGTCGCCGTCTACGACGGGAACGGCATCATCATCGACGATTCGCGGCACACGCAGGACGCCCTGGGCGCCAACGACGTGGTGGGCGTTCGCTATACCGGGCGCACATACATCGCCAACAACATCGTCCACGACAATGGCGGGCGGGGCATCCACGTGTACCGGTCCGAGCACGTCGACGTGGTGAACAACACGACGTGGAACAACATCCTGACGACGTCGGAGTTCCTCGACTGGGGCGAAGTGGACGGGTTCGACTCGAGCGACGTGCAGTTCCTGAACAATGTCTCGGTGAACCTGGTCGGCAAGGACCTCACTTTCGACGAAGGGAACCGCTACGACTTCAACGTGTGGGAGGGCGGCAAGGCGCCCAGACATGGTCCGAACGACGTGCTCGGCGCCGCGCACTTGACCGATCCCGCGAACGGGAACTTCGCGCCGGCTCCCGGATCGCCCGCCATCGGATCGGGCACCGCGACGCTCGCCCCCGCGGACGACTTCTTCGGCACGCCGCGGCCGGCCGGGGCGATCGATCGGGGCGCGGTGCAGGTCAGTCGCTGACGTCGCCGGGCCGCACCTTCTCGAACGCGAAGATGGCCGAGACGAGCTCCTTCGGCCACGGCGCCGACTTGCGCGTACGGAGGTCGACGTTCACGTAGACGAGCTCGCCCGTCGTCAGGGGCTCCTTCCCGCGGAAGACGCCGAGGCGGAACCGGAGCGACGATCGTCCGACGCGAGTCGTCCGGCAGCCGATGTCGACGACGTCGTCATACCCCGCGGAGGCGTGGAACTCGGCCGCGGCCTTCACCGCGAAGATGTCGGTGCCGAACTTCTTCACGATGCCGTCCGGGTAGTCGAACCCGATGGCGCGCCAATATTCGGTAATCGTCACGTCGAAGTACAAAAAATAGTTGGCGTTGAAGACCACGCCTTGCCGGTCGACTTCGGCCCAGCGCACCCGCAGCGTGTGGAGCAAGGTGAACTCGTCCCGTTCCATCGCGCGCGGAGCGTACGGCGCGAGCGCCCGTCTGGCAAAAGCCCGCCCGGTCCCTCGCTCGCCTTCACGTCTGGTCTGCGCCATTCGTAGGAATGCCCACATTGTCCCCGCTCGCGGCAAGATGCGACGTCCGCGGCAGGAGGCGGCCGGATGGCCGGACGCATCGGGAGCATTCTGATCGAGAACGTGCAGCCGCAGATCGATTGCGGCCGGCACCCCGTGAAAAGGGCCGTCGGCGAGCCGGTACGGGTCACCGCCGACGTGTTCAAGGAGGGCCACGACGAGCTGGCGGTGGTGCTCCGCTGGCGGCAGCTGTCTCCGTCGCAGACGGAGGCGCGCGAAGTCGCCATGCGCCCCCTCGGCAACGATGCATGGGAGGGGCAGTTCCCGCTCTTCGGAAACGGCCTCTATGCGTTCACGATCGAGTCGTGGCCGGACCTGTTCCGGAGCTGGGCAGGAGAGCTCAAGCGGAAGGTCGATGCCGGCCGGGAGGTCCATTCCGAGCTTCTGGAAGGGGCGGCGCTCCTGGCCTCGGCAGCCGAGCGAGCTACCGCGTCCGGTCAGGCTTCTGCGCTCGACGCGATGCGGCTGCGGGAAGCGGAGAAGCAGTTGCGCGCCGGCCAGTCGCCAGCGGCCATTGCGACCGCCCTCGATCCCCGCCTCGCCGAGATCGCCGCGCGGCACCCCGACCGGGCCATCGCGGTGCGCCATCCGCAGGAGCTTCGCGTCTTCGCGGAGCGCAAGCGCGCCATCTTCAGCGCCTGGTACGAGTTCTTCCCCCGCTCGACGGGCCCCGCGGGACGCCATGGGACCTTCCGCGACGCGGAGTCGATGATTCCTTACATCGACGAGCTGGGGTTTGACATAATCTACCTGCCGCCCATCCACCCGATCGGCCGCACCGCGCGCAAGGGAAAGAACAACTCGCTCAAGGCGGCGCCGGACGACGTCGGCAGCCCCTGGGCGATCGGCGGACCCGAGGGCGGTCACAAGTCGGTGAACCCGCAGCTCGGCACCATGGAGGACTTCAAGCGCTTCGTCGCCGCGGCGAAGGAGCGGGATATCGAGGTCGCCCTCGACATCGCCTTCCAGTGCTCGCCGGATCATCCGTACGTGAAGGAGCATCCGGAGTGGTTCAACCGGCGGCCGGACGGGACCATCAAGACGGCGGAGAACCCGCCCAAGCGCTACGAGGACATCGTCAATTTCGACTGGCTGGGACCGGCTCGCGAATCGCTCTGGGCGGAGCTGCGCTCGGTGTTCCTGCACTGGGTCGACGCCGGCGTGCACATCTTCCGCGTCGACAATCCGCACACGAAGCCGGTTCCCTTCTGGGAGTGGGTGATCGGCGAAGTGCACGCTCGCCATCCCGACGTGATCTTCCTCGCGGAAGCCTTCACCCGCCCGAAGATGATGAAGGCGCTCGCCAAGGTCGGGTTCAACCAGTCGTATACCTATTTCACCTGGCGCAATTTCAAGCACGAGATGGAGGATTACCTGAAGGAGCTCACCGACGGTCCTCCCGCGGATTACATGGTCGGAAACCTGTGGCCGAACACGCCCGACATCCTTCCCGAGCATTTGCAGGAAGGAGGCCGGGCTGCCTTCCTCTTGCGCTCGGCGCTGGCGGCGACGCTGTCGTCGTCGTGGGGCATGTACGCGGGGTTCGAGTTCTGCGAGAACAAGCCCGTCCCGGGCAAGGAGGAGTACCTGGACTCCGAGAAGTACCAGCTCGTCCACCGGGACCGCGACCAGGAGGGCAACATCAAGGACTGGATCGCGACGCTCAACCGGGTGCGCAAGGAGAATCCTGCCCTGCAGCTCTACCGGAATTTGCGGTTCCACAAGGCGGACAACGATCGGGTCCTCTTCTACTCCAAGACGACGCCCGACCGCTCGAACGTCCTGCTTTGCGCAGTCAGCCTCGATCCGTACGCGCCGCAGGAGGCGATCCTCGATCTCCCGCTGTACGATCTGGGGATCGACCCGGAGGAGACCTACCAGGTGCACGAGCTGCTCGGCGACGAACGATCCCTCTGGCAGGGCCCCACCACGCAGGTGAGGCTCACGCTGGAGAAACCCGCCGCCATCTGGTCGCTGCTCCGCTTCCGCAAGAGCGAGCAGGGGTTCGACTACTTCTTCTGACGAACGATCGGAAACGAGATGCTTCCCATCGACATGTCGCTCCTCGCCGGGTGGCTGCCGCAGCAGCGCTGGTTCGGGGGAAAGGGTGCGGCGATCGCCTCGGTGCGCGACGTCGATCGGGCGCAGATCTCGCCCGGCCTCGTCCTCGCCACGGTGGAGGTCTCGTATCGCGAAGGGCGTCCGCCCGAGCGGTACGCGCTCGCCTTGAAGCCCTGGACCGGCGTGCCCGGCATCGTCGAAGGCCTCGACGACGACGCGGCTCGCGCGCTCCTCGGCATCGTGCGCGAGAAGCGGCGCATCGCCACCGCCGCCGGCGCTTTGCAAGGTTTGCGCTTCGACGCCGGCGGCTCCGACCTCGGTCAGCTGACGCCGTCTCCCAGGGTGCGCAGGCTGTCCGCGGAGCAGAGCAACACGTCGATCGTCTTCGACGACAAGGTGATCGTGAAGCTCATCCGCAGGCTCGAGCCGGGCGTGAACCCTGAGCTGGAGATGGGCGCGTTCCTCGCCCGGCGTGGATTCACCGCCACTCCGCCGCTCCTCGGCGGCATCGCCCTCGAAGGAGCGGTGAACGCGACGGCCGCGGTGGCGCACCGGTTCGTGCGGGTCGAGTCGGACGGGTGGTCATATCTGCTCGAGGCCTTCCGCAAGGGCGCGCTGCCGCTCGAGGAGATTCGAGACCTCGGGACGCGTGTCGGCGAGATGCACGCCGCGCTCGCCTCCGATCCGGCCGATCCGGCCTTCGCTCCCGAGTCGATCATCCGCGAGGACCTCGTCCGCTGGAGCGAGAACCTCCTTCGCGAGCTCGACCAGACGGTCCGCGTCGCCCGCGGCTCGGTTCCGGAGATCGAGGCCCGCAAGCCGCTTCTCGAACAGCGGATCCGGACGTTCGCGACCGCGGAGCCGGGCGGAGTGCGGATCCGCCAGCACGGCGATCTCCATCTCGGACAGGTGCTTCGCAGCGAGGGCCAGTGGCTCATCTTCGACTTCGAGGGCGAGCCCGCGCGCACTCTCGAGGAGCGGCGCGCGAAACACACCCCGTTCAAGGACGTGGCCGGCATGTTGCGATCGCTCGCCTACGCCGCCGGCGCCGTGGAAGTGGAGGGCGGGCCGCCGCAGCGCGAGCGCCTCGCCCAGGCGCGCGAGGAGTTCCTGCGCGGGTGGCGCGGGGCGGCGGGGAAGCTCGTCCCCAGCGACCAAGGTAGAGCCGACGTCATGCTCCGCGCGCTCGAGCTGGAAAAGCTGCTCTACGAAATCCGCTACGAGGTCGGGCATCGGCCCGACTGGGTGCGGATCCCCGCGCGCGACCTTTTCTCGGAGACGGAACGATGAGACGCCCTGTCAGCGCACAAGAGGTCGAGCAGCAGATCGACCGGCTCGTCCAGCTCTCGCACAACGATCCCCACTCGGTGCTCGGCATCCATCCCGACGGCGACGGCATCATCGTACGCACCTACCGTCCGGACGCCGAGTCCGTGACCGTCCTGCCGGATTTTGGCGGCCGCGTCCCCGGCCGGCACCGGCGGCACGGCGTGTTCGAGGCGCGCCTCAACAACCGCCCCGAAGCGTTCGGTTACCTGATCGAGGTGAAGTATCCGGGCGAGCAGATCTTCACGCTGCGCGATCCGTACAGCTTCCCGCCCACCTTCGGCGAGCTGGACAGCCACCTGGCCGCGGAAGGGCGGCACGAGCGGATCTGGGAGCGGCTCGGCGCGCATCCGACCCATCATCGAGGAGCATCGGGGACTTCGTTCGCCGTCTGGGCGCCGACCGCTCGCTCCGTTTCGGTAGTCGGCGACTTCAACTCCTGGGACGGGCGCCTGCACCCCATGCGGTCCATCGGGTCGACCGGCATCTGGGAGCTCTTCATCCCCGAGGTAGGACCCGGCGAGCGGTACAAGTTCGAGATCCGTCCGCGCAACGGGGTCCACCTCCTCAAGGCCGACCCGTACGCGTTCCGCACCGAAGCGCCCCCGCTCTCCGCCTCGATCGTCCACGACACGACCCGCTGGCACTGGCGAGACCAGGCGTTCATCGAGCAACGCGCGCGCGCGCCGTATCCGCACGTTCCGCTCTCCATCTACGAGGTGCATCTCGGCTCGTGGGCGCGGAACGTCGAGGAGGGCGATCGCGCGCTCACCTATCGCGAGGCCGCGGGGCAACTCGCGGAGTACGTGAAGGACCTCGGCTTCACCCACATCGAGCTGATGCCGGTCGCCGAGCATCCTTTCGGGGGATCGTGGGGCTACCAGGTGACGGGATATTTCGCGCCGACCGCGCGCTACGGCCACCCCGACGACTTCCGCGCCTTCGTCGAGGTGATGCACGCGCACGGCGTGGGCGTCATCGTCGACTGGGTGCCGGCCCACTTCCCACGCGACCCGCACGCGCTCGCCCAGTTCGACGGCACCGCGCTGTACGAGCACGAGGACCCGCGCGAAGGCGCGCATCCCGACTGGGGTACGCTTGTTTTCAATTATGGCCGCAACGAGGTGCGGAACTTCCTCCTCGCGAGCGCCCTCTTCTGGATCGACCAGTACCACGTGGACGGCCTGCGGGTGGACGCCGTCGCCTCGATGCTCTACCGCGACTATTCGCGCAAGGAAGGGGAGTGGATCCCCAACAAATCCGGCGGGCGCGAGAACGAAGAAGCGATCGCGTTCATGAAGGAGCTGAACGAGCGGGTGAAGGCGCTCCACCCCGGCGCGCTGATGATCGCGGAGGAGTCGACCGCGTTCCCCAAGGTGACCCACCCGGCGGCCTATGGTGGTCTTGGTTACCACTACAAGTGGAGCCTGGGCTGGATGCACGACACCTTGAAGTATTTCGCTACCGATCCCGTTTATCGACGCTGGCACCACAACCAGCTCACCTTCGCGATGATGTACATCTTCAGCGAGCAGTTCGTCCTTTCCCTCTCGCACGACGAGGTGGTGCACGGGAAGGGATCGCTCCTCGCCAAGATGGCGGGCGACGACTGGCAGAAGTTCGCCAACCTGCGCGCGCTCTACGCCTGGATGTGGGCGCATCCGGGCAAGAAGCTCCTCTTCATGGGCAGCGAGTTCGCCCAGCGAGCGGAGTGGAACCACGACCGCAGCCTCGACTGGCACCTGCTCCACGCTCCCGCGCACGCCGGAGTGCAGAAGCTCATCCGCGATCTGAATGCGCGCTACAAGGCGCAGCCCGCCTTGTACGAGATGGACGGCGATCCTGCCGGCTTCCAGTGGCTCAAGGCAGACGCCGCCGACGAGAACATGCTGGCCTTCCTGCGCTGGTCGAAGGACCGCAAGCGCCACCTCGCCTGCATCGCGAACCTCTCGCCCGTCGTGCGCCACGGGTATCGCGTCGGCCTGCCCAGGGCGGGCGAGTACGCCGAGATCGTCAACACCGACGCCGGCGAGTACGGTGGATCGGGCATCGGCAACCACGGGCGCGTCTTCGCGGAACAGACGGCGTGGGACGGACAGCCGGCCTCCGCCGCGATGACGCTACCTCCGCTTTCGGTCGTCTGGCTCGAACCGAAGTGAACGAGTCCCGGACCGAAGACCGCATGACATGCGGTCTCTAGTGCGCCGCGCCCTCGAGGCGCTCGGGATCCGGCGGCTCCTTCTCGGCGTACACGATGCGGCGCTTCCCGGGAATCCCGCGGACGATGCCGGCCGCGGAGCGCCGCTCTCGCTCGGCGGGCTCGAGTTCCTGCGTTTCGCGCACGATCTGGGATTCGACGGGATCCAGCTCGGCCCGCAGGGGCGGACGACGGAGATCGACGCGTCGCCGTACGACGGCACGCTCTTCTCCCGCAATCCCCTCTCGCTCGCCCTGGGGCCGCTGCGGGCCGCTGGCATCCTGCCCGAGGAAGCTTTCGAAGAGGCGCTCCTCGAGCGCCCACCGGGATCGGATGCACGCGTCGCCCATGCCGCGGTTTTTCGGAACATCCACCGGGCGCTGCAAAAGGCATCCGATCTGGAAGAGAAGCGGCTCGCGTTCGTCGCCGCAAACGCCGATTGGCTCGAGCGCGATGCGCTGTACCAGGCGCTCTGCACCGAGCATCGGGACGGCGACTGGCTGCGCTGGCCCGCGAGCGATCGGAGGCTGTTCCATCCCGCTCCGGGCGAAGAGCCGGCCGCGCGCGCACGCCGCGCCGATCTTTTGCAAAGGCACGCCGCGCTCGTCCAGCGTTACCAGCTCGACCAGTTCCTGGCGCACGAGCAGCACCAGGCCTTCCGCGCCGAGGCGAGGTCCCTCGGCCTGCGTCTCTACGGCGACCTGCAGATCGGCATCTCGCACCAGGACATCTGGAGCTACGCCGCCGTCTTCCTGCCGTCGCTCCGGATGGGCGCGCCGCCGAGCCGCACCAATCCGGCCGGGCAGCCCTGGAATTACGCGCTGCTCGACCCCGCGCAGTACCGCGACGCGGCTCTGCGCTTCTTCCGGCGCCGCATCGACAAGAGCCTGCGCGAGTTCGACGGCCTGCGCATCGATCATCCGCACGGGCTCATCGATCCGTGGGTCTACCCGACCGGTGAGCCGGACCCCTTCCACGCCGTGCAGAACGGCGCGCGGCTCTTCTCGTCTCCCGACGTCGCGCACCTCGCGGCCCATGCGATCGCGCGAGACGATCAGCTCGATCGCACGCTGCCGCGGCACGCCGACGGATGGGTACGTGACCTGAGCGACGAGCAGGTTTCACGATACGCAATCCTTTTCGATGCCCTCGTCGAAGCGGCCCGCGCTCATGGGCTCGAGACGGACGATCTGGTCGCGGAGGTCCTGAGCACGCTTCCGTATCCCGTGGGGCGCGTCATCGCGCGGCATGGGCTCGGACGGTTCCGCGTAGTGCAGAAGATGCGTCTCGACGATCCCGGCGACGTGTACCGGAGCGAGAACGCGAGACCCGAAGATTGGATCATGGTGGGAAACCACGACACGGAGCCCATCTGGCGCGTCGCGGAGCGCTGGCAGGAGAGCGGAGTCGCCAAGGCGCACGCGGCCCACCTCGCGGAGCGGTTCGGAGCCCCGGATCGAGCGCGTTTCGTGGAGGCGGTCGCGAGCGAGCCGACCAGACTCGCGCGGGCGCGGCTCGCCGAGCTGTTTCTCGGCCCGGCGCGACATGTGTCGATGTTCTTCTCCGACCTGCTGGGGATGAAGGAGCCCTACAACCGGCCCGGCACGATCTCCGACGAGAACTGGTCGGCGCGCATTCCTGCCGATTTCAAGAGGCGGTACGCGGAGGATGCGCGGCGGGGCAAGGCGCTCGACCTCCCTCGCACCCTCGCGATGGCCCTGCGCGCCCGAGGCATCGAGGGGCGGCTCGCCTCGTCGCTCGAGGAGCGCGCGGGGCCGGATCCGGCGGCTCCCGTGTTAGTTTCCCGCCCGTGACACTGGTCGCGGAGCTCAGGCGGCGCGGCGTCTTCGGAGCGCTCATCGCCTACGGCGTGGCCGCCGCGGGTCTTTTGCAACTGCTCGACATCGTCACCCACGCCATGGAGGCGCCGCCGTGGACGATGAGGGTCGTCGTCTGGCTCGCCGCCGCCGGTCTGCCTGTGACCCTGGTGGTGAGCTGGTTCTTCGATCTCACGCGCCGCGGGTTCGTCCGGACCCAGGCGCCTGCAGGCCGCGTGCGCACGCCGCCGTTACCCGCCGCGGCGTTCACGGAGCCGCCACCGTCGATCGCCGTGGGAAGCGTTCTCGCCGGGCGTTACCGCCTGGAACGGTCCCTCGGCAGCGGCGGGATGGGCCAGGTGTTCGGCGCGCTCGATACGAAGCTCGGCAGGCGCGTGGCCGTCAAGGTCGTCACGCTCCTTCACGATCCGGGACGGGTCCAGCGATTCGAGCAAGAAGCGCGGGCCGCGGGCGCGCTCGAGCATCCGAATCTCTTGTCCGTCTACGACCTCGGCGAGGAGCAGGGCGTTCCCTTCCTCGTCACCGAGCTGCTGGAAGGAAAGACCCTGCGCGGCGTCGTCCGGGACGCCCCATTGTCGCCGGATCAAGTGGTCGGCCTCGCGCTGCAGCTCGCGCGCGGGCTCGGAGCCGCGCACGCGCGAGGCGTCGTGCACCGCGATCTCAAACCGGAGAACATCTTCGTCACCGCGGACGGGCGGCTCAAGATCCTCGACTTCGGGTTGGCGAAGCTCACCTCGATGGACGACACGACGCCCGCGCCCGGTCTCACGGCTACCGGTGCCGTCTTCGGGACCGCGGGTTACCTCTCGCCCGAGCAAGCGCGCGGCGAGCGTGCCGGTCCCGCCTCCGACGTCTTCGCGGCCGGCGCCGTGATCTACGAGCTGCTCACGGGGCTTCGCGCGTTTCCCGGGGAGTCGCTGGTCGAGGCGGCGCATGCGGCGATGAAGAGCGCTCCTCCGCCGCTGCCGGATTCCATCCCGGCGCAGCTCCAGACCATCGTCCTTCGCGCGCTGGAGAAGGATCCCGCGAAGCGGTTCCGCGACGGCACCGAGCTTGCTCGCGCGATCGAGGGGCAGCCGCTCGCGGCCTCCGTCCGCGCGGTCGACGTCTCGCGCCCCGCCCGCCGGCACGGACGCGCCGGCTGGTACGCGGCCGCCGCGACCGTCGCGCTGGCGGCGGCCGTGGTCTCCGCGCTTCTGGTGGGCAGGAGCGCCTCGCAAAAGGCGCCCTGGTGGGCGAAGGAAGAGGATTTCCTCGCGCTCGAACGCGATTTCGCGCGCACGCGACGGCACGCGCAGGCGCCTGAACCGCCCGTTCCTCCGGAGCCAGCGCACCAAGGGGCGCTTCCGTTCGACCCGTCCACGCTACCCCAGCTCGATCCGAAGACCTTCCCCGGTGTTCCGGTGGCCGCGCTTCGCGGCGCCGACTGGGCGCTCGTGAGCGGCGCGCGCGGTTTGTGGCGCAACGATCGCAAAGAGCAGGCAGAGCGCATGCTGCGCAAGTGGATCGAGAAGCGTCCCGACTTCGTGCCCGCCCGCCTCGAATTGTTTGCGATGCTTTGTCGTGATGGGCGGCGGGGCGAGGCGAACGGCCTCTTGCCCGGAGCGGCCGAGACGCTTCCGCGTGGCAACTGGTATGCAACGCTCGTCAAGACCTATCGCGGAGGCGCGAGCGATCAGGACGCTCTCAACGCGGCTTCCGCCACCGCCGACGAAGAGGAGGACGAGGACGACAAGGCGCAGCGCGTCGCCGAGGCCGAGTACTACCTCGGTCTGTTGCGAGCGACCGATTCGCCGCCCGACCTCGCCACCGCGCGCAAGTACTTCGAGAAGTCGATCGAGGAGGATACGGACGGGCCCCAGGCCGGATTCGCGCGCGAGGAATTGTCGAGCCTCGAACGCGCGCTGGCGGGCAGCGGCCGCTGAGCGCATCGCGACGGCGCCGGCGTCATCGAAGGCGTGGAGGACTGCATGGCGGACGAGCGGGCGCCGGTCGCGAACGGCAGGGAGGGGGAGGTTCCGAGGGGATCACCCGAGGCCGCGCCCCCCCCGGACCCGAAGAAGGGCAACAAGATGCGGCTGCGCATCGCCGCGGGCGTCCTCCTCGCGGGCATCGTCGTGCTCCTCTGGTGGCTCCACGAGCGCAAGTTCGAGGACACCGATGACGCGCAGATCGACGGCAACATCACCGCGATCAGCGCCCGCGTGCCCGGCACCGTCGTCGCCGTCCACGTGGTCGACAACCAGCAGGTCAAGGCCGGCGATCCGCTCGTCGATCTCGATCCCGCCGATCTCGAGGTGTCGCTTGCGCAGGCGAGGGCGAACGTCGCGCAGGCGCAGGCGGCGTACGAGGCGGAGAACCCGAACGTCGCCATCACGGTGACCTCCAATCGAGCCCAGGTGCAGAGCACCGAGGACGACGTCGCGGACGCGCGGGCGGATCTCCTGGCCGCGCAGCGCGACCTCGATCAGGCCGAGGCGCAGGACCGGTACGCGCAGTCGCAGCGGGAGCGGGCGAGGCAGTTGGTGGCGTCGAAGACCATCAGCCCGGCCGATTACGACCAGCGAGTGAGCGCGGCCGACGTGACCAAGGCGAACGTCGAAGCGGCGCGGCACCGGATCGCGCAGAAGCGCGCCCAGCTTTCCGCTGCCGAGTCGCGCCTGAAGGAAGCGCGGCAGAACGCGCCTCGACAGCTCGTCTCCCGCGAGGCGGGATTGCAAGTCCGCAAGGCCAACCTCGAGCTCGCGCAGGCGCAGTTGCGGCAGGCGCAGCTGAACATGGGCTATACGAAGATCACGGCTCCCACGGCCGGAATCGTAGGCAAGAAATCGGTAAACGTCGGCGAGCGGGTCCAGACGGGCCAACAGCTTCTCGCGCTGACGCAGATTGGCGATCTGTGGGTTACCGCCAATTTCCGCGAGACGCAGATCGAGGGGATGAAGGTCGGGCAGCCCGCCGAGGTGCACGTCGACTCGATCGACAAGGACTACCGGGGCACCGTCGAGAGCTTCGCCGGAGCGACGGGCTCGCGCTACAGCCTGCTTCCGCCCGAGAACGCGAGCGGCAACTACGTGAAGGTGGTGCAGCGCGTGCCCGTCCGGATCCGTCTCGATCCCGGCCAGCCCGGGATGGAGCGGCTGCGTCCCGGGATGTCCGTCGAGCCGAAGGTGCGGGTGCGATGAGCGAGGCCAGCGCGGCGGAATCCGAGCGTCGCACCCACGAGCAAGGGTTCACGGCGGGTCACAACCCGTGGGTCATCGCCCTCACCGTCACCATGGCGACGTTCATGGAGGTGCTCGATACGAGCATCGCCAACGTCTCGCTGCCGCACATTGCCGGGGACCTGTCGGTAAGCCAGGACGAGAGCACCTGGGTACTCACCTCCTATCTCGTCTCGAACGCAATCATCCTGCCCGTGAGCGGCTGGTTCGCGACCAAGCTCGGCCGCAAGCGCTTCTACATGGGCTGCGTGGTGCTCTTCACGGCAAGCTC
Organism: Myxococcales bacterium; assembly: GCA_045802855.1. Lineage (GTDB taxonomy): Bacteria > Myxococcota > Myxococcia > Myxococcales > 40CM-4-68-19 > VBKO01. The sequence continues at coordinate 13,357 of JBJMQD010000261.1, forward strand.
GTTCCTCTGCGGAATCGCGCCCAACCTCGGCCTCCTCATCCTCTTCCGGGTGCTGCAGGGGATCGGCGGCGGCGGTCTCGGACCGAGCGAGCAGGCGATCCTCGCCGACACCTTCCCGCCGGCAAAGCGCGGGATGGCCTTCGCCGTGTACGGGATGGCCGTGGTCCTCGCTCCCGCCATCGGGCCGACGCTCGGTGGTTACATCACCGACCACTTCAGCTGGCGCTGGGTCTTCTTCATCAACATTCCGGTGGGAATCGCATCGCTTTTGCTCTCGGCGCGCGTCGTGCAGGACCCGCCCCACCTGATCGAGGCGAAGAAGCGGGCCGGCAGCATCGACTACACCGGGCTCGGGCTCATCGCGGTCGGCCTCGGCGCCCTCGAGTACGTCCTCGACAAGGGGCAGGAGGACGACTGGTTCCACTCGCATACCATCGTGCTCTTCGCGGCCATCGCCGCGCTGGCGCTGGTCGGCTTCATCGTCTGGGAGCTGCGCGCCGAGCATCCCGTCGTTGATATACGCCTTTTCAAGAACCCGAGCTTCGCCAGCGCGAATCTCATGATGCTGGTGCTCGGCATCGCCCTCTACGGGACCACCGTGCTCCTTCCGCAATACATGCAGATCTGGATGGGGTACTCGGCGCAGCAGGCCGGCATGGTGCTGTCGCCGGGAGGCATCACGGTCATCCTGCTCCTGCCCTTCGTCGGGCGCCTGGTGAGCAAATACGACGCCCGGTATCTCATCGCCTTCGGGTTCACCGTCCTGTCGGCGGCGCTGTACCACATGGCCCGCACCATCCATCCCGGCATGGACTTCTCGACGGCGGTGTGGCTGCGCATCTACCAGTCGGTGGGCCTCGCCTTCCTCTTCGTGCCCATCAACACCATCGTCTACGTCGGCATCCCGCCCTCCAAGAACAATGCCGTTTCAGGAATCGTCAACCTCTCCCGCAACATGGGGGGCGACATCGGGATCGCCATCGTCACGACCCTGATCGCGCGCCGCTCGCAATTCCACCAGTCGCGCCTCGCCGCCCACGCCGATCCCTGGAGCAAGGCGTTCACCTCCCAGGTGAGCGGCATCGCGCAGGCGTTGCAGCACGCGGGCATCTCGGCGACCGACGCCACCCAGCGCGCCTACGCGGCGGTGTACGGGCGGCTTCTGCGCGAGGCGCAGACGCTCGCCTATCTCGACGTGCTCTTCGTGTTCGCCATCTTCACGGCGCTGATGGTGCCCCTCGTCTTCGTGACGAAGAAGGCGCGCCCGGGCGCGGCTCCGGCGGCACACTGACCGCTACGTCTGCGCGAACAGGGCCGCGACCGTGGTTATCGGGACAGTCGGGAGCGGAGCGCCTTGGCCTCGCGGAGCGCCGGCAGGTCGTCGGCGCGCTTCCACAGGAGGAGCAGCCGATCGACGAGCTTCAGCGCCTGCTCCCGATTTCCCAGTCGCTCGACGGACAACGCCTCCCGGTAGAGGCTGAGCGGATAGGCGGCCCCGATGCCGCCCCAGTTGTTGTCCCATTCGGGCCACCGGCGGAACTTCCGGAACGCTTCGGCCGCTTCGGCGTCGCGGCCCGCCTCCGCCAGCACTTCGCCCAGATGATAGGTAGCCTCGGGCATCGCCATTGCCGAGAGCCCCCGGATGGCCGCATCGCGATCGCCGCGCTTCCACGCGCCGAGGTGGAGCGCGACCTTCGGGCAGAGCATGCGGGTATGGTCTGGGGAGATCGCGAACAGGGAGCTGACGCGCTCGCCCCGCTCCACATCTCCTAGCGAGATGAGCAACTGCGCTCCACACATCGCGGTCGGGACGCCCAGGATCATCTCCTGGACGATCTCCTGCCAGACGAGCTCGGGGTCGCCATCGCCCCATCGATAGTCGGCCCGCAGGGCGTGGTGGTAGCCGCGTGCGCTCGCGGGAGCGCTGCCCGGCGGCGCTCGAGCGTCGAGGGTCCGTAGCGCCTCCCGCCG
>JBJMQD010000280.1:0-6183 GCA_045802855.1 Myxococcales bacterium
AGGAAGGTCCGCCCCGATGGAGGAGAGAAGCACGACGTGCGGCACGCCGCTCGCCTTCACGGCGGCGGCGATTGCGTCGGCCGCGGCGTACTGCGCGTCGATGAAGTCCTTCGCCTGATAGTTCGGCGGCAGGAGCGCGAAGAAACCGCCAGCGCCCTTGAGCGCCTGGCTGAGGAACCGCACGTCGTCGAGGCTGCCGACCGCCACCTCGGCGCCCTTCTGCGACCACTCCTTGCCCTTGGCGGCGTCCCGGACGATGACCCTGACTGGCTTCTTCTGCTCGAGCAGGGTCTTCGCGACGACCGACCCGACGTGCCCGGTGACTCCGGCGACAACGAACATGTGCTCCTCCTCGGCTTGGCTTTACGCGGATCGATTCCGAGCGGGGGTGATGCGCGCGCGCCGGCCCGCTCGCAACCCTTTCTCTATGCGCGCACGTCGGCGCGTGGCACCCAGACGAGGAGCCGCCGCTCCACGACGGTCACGGCGTAGTCGAGGAGGAGCGCGAATCCCGTCAGCACCAGGATCCCCGCGAACACGGTATCGATGTCGAAGCTCCCCTCCGCTTGCAAAATGAGGTAACCGACGCCAGCGGCGGAGCCGAGATACTCGCCCACGACCGCGCCGACGAAGGCCATTCCCACCGAGGTGTGCAGGCTGGAAAAGACCCAGCTCGTTGCCGAGGGCAAGTACACGTACCGCACGAGCTGACGCGGCGACGCTCCCAGCATCCGCACGCTGGCGAGGACCGTCGGGCTCACCTCGCGCACTCCCTGGTACACGTTGAAGAAGACGATGAAGAAGACGAGCGTCACCCCGAGCGCCACCTTCGAGGCGATCCCGAGCCCGAACCAGACCGCGAAGATGGGGGCGAGGATCACCCGCGGCATCGCGTTCGCCGCCTTGATGTAGGGCTCCAGAAGAGCCGAAGGCAGCGCCCGCAATCCGAGCCACAGGCCTGCCGCGACGCCGAGCAGGGTTCCGACCAGGAAGGCGAGCACGGTCTCCACCAGCGTGACGCCGAGGTGGGGATAGATCTTTCCGCTCGCGAACCACTCTCCCGCCTTGCGCAATACGGTGAAGGGCTGCCCGAAGAAGAACGCGGGTAGCACGTCAAGTGAAACGAGCGCCCACCAGGCGAAGAAGACGACGACGAGCAGCAGCACCCGCAAGGCGAAGAGCGCGGCGGGCCTGATCTCTCTACGCGCGCTGCTCGCTGCGGGCATAAGCCCTGAGCACCTCTGCGCGCAGCGCGCGCCAGATGGTGACCTGCAATTCCGCGAACCGCGGCGATAGCCGGATCTCCGAGACGTCGCGCGGGCGAGGCAAGTCGATGCGGAACTCTCCGATGGGCCGGGTCCGCGGGCCCGCGGAGAGAAGCACCACGCGGTCCGACAACGCGATCGCCTCCTCCAGATCGTGGGTGATGAACACGACCGAGCGCCGATCCGACGACCACAGCTCCAGAAGCTCGTTCTCCATCAGTTGCCGCGTCTGCACGTCGAGCGCGCTGAAGGGCTCGTCCATCAAGAGGATCCGTGGTTCGAGCACCAGCATCTGGGCGAGCGCCACCCGCTTGCGCATCCCGCCGGAAAGCTGGTGCGGATACGAGTCGCCGAATCCGCGCAACCCGACCCGGTCGAGCCAGCCGAGAGCCCGTTCCCGCGCAACCGCGGGCGCAACGCGCGCAAAGAGCAGGCCGGCCTCGACGTTCTCGCGGGCGCTCCGCCAGGGCATCAGCGCGTCTCCCTGGAAGAGATATCCGGCGCTCCGGTTGATCCCCTGCAAGGGCTGACCGGAGACGAAGACCGTCCCGCCGGAGGGAGCGAGGAGCCCCGCCGCGACGTTCAGCAAGGTCGACTTCCCGCATCCTGTCGGACCGACCACGGAGACGAACTCTCCGCGCTCGACGCAGAGGCTCACGTCTTCGACCGCGACGTAGTCCGCCTCGCCCTTGCGCGGCGAGGGCCAGGCCACGGTCACGTGATCGAGCGCGAGGACCGCCGTATGCTGCGCCCTGCCGGGCTTCGCGACTGGCGACGCCGGCAAAGCCGCCTCCTCCGTGCCCTCCTTCGCATCAGGCGTCCTCACTTGTGCCTTTTCAGCGCCGCCTCGACGTAGTGGTTGTCGAACGTCTTCGAGAGATCGATTTTCGCGCCCTTCACGGCCGGCTCGAACGCCTCGAGGACCTTGTACACATGCTGCGCCGCCTCGATCGAGTTGCGTCCGTCGGGCGAGAAGCCTTCGCGGTTGCGCTGCAGGGCGATCTTGTAGATCTCCCGCTCGTTTCCGTAATACTCGGGCGGCACGGTCGCGACGACCTGGTCGTCGCTCGCCTTCCCCAGCCAGAGGAGCGCGCGCACCATGGCGGACGCCAGTGCCGCGGCGGTATTCGGGTTCTTGCGGAGAAACTCGCTCCGCGCGTACAGGCAACCTGCGGCGTAGGCGCCCCCGTAGACGTCCTTCATTCCGGCCGCGGTGCGCGTGTCGATGATAGCGACCAGGTCGCCGTTCTTCTCCAGGCGACTGATGACGGGATCGAGATTCGACAATCCGTCGATCTGCTTCTGGTGCATGGCCGCCACCGCGCCCGAAGAAGCGCCCACTCCGATGATGGAGACCGAATCCGGAGCGAGGCCGTCGCGGGCAAGAATCGAATTGACGAGAAAGTTCGTGCTGGACCCGGGCGCCGTGACACCGATCTTGAGGCCGCGCAGGTCCTTGGGCGATTTGTAGGCGCTCGCCTTCTCCTTGGAGAGTCCGAGGACCATCCCCGAATACCGGCCCTGGAGCACGAACTCCTGCACGTCGATGCCCTTCGCGTGCATGTTGACGACGTGCTCGAACGCCCCGGACACGACATCCGCGCTGCCGCCCATCATCGCCTGCAGCGCCTTGGCGCCCCCGGGGAAGTCGGGGATCTCGACGTCGAGCCCTTCGTCCTTGAAGTACCCGAGCCGGTCCGCGAGCGTGAGCGGCAAGTAGTAGAAGAGGCTGCGCCCGCCCACCGCGATCACGACCTTGGACTGCTCGGGCTTCGCGGCGGGCGCAGCGGACGCGGCGGCGGCGCATGTGACGGCGAGGAGGGCGACTGCGCGAGTAGTGAACATGGCGTTGGTCCTCCAGAGGTCGGAACTTTGAATCAGATCCAGGGGCCGCGAAGCAAGCGCGGTACACTCCGCCCATGGCCGCCGCGAAGGATTTCCGCTGGTCGATCCCCGAGCGGTTCAACATCGGCGCGGACGTCGTCGACCGGCACGCTTCGGCCGGCAACGAGACGGCGCTCGTCGAAGTGGACCCTTCCGGCAAGGTGCGCACGTTCGGCTTCCGCGAGGTCGCGCGGCTCGCCAACCGGCTTGCGAACGTGCTCCGCGCCCACGGCGTCGAGCGCGGCGAGCGCGTCGCGGTCCTCCTCCCGCAGCGGCACGAGACGGCCCTCGCGCACGTCGCCGCCTACAAGGCCGGTTTCGTCGCGGTGCCGCTCTTCACGCTCTTCGGAGAAGAGGCGCTGGAGTTCCGGCTGCAGGACAGCGGCGCGCGAGCGATCGTCACCGACGCGGAAGGGGCGGCGAAGCTCGAGCGGCTGCGCGATCGACTGCCCGAGCTGCACGTCGTGTTCTGCACCGACGGACCCGCCGTGGGCGCGCTCGACCTGCACGCCGCTCTCGAGCACGCCTCCGATCGCTTCGAGCCCCTCGACACGAACGCCGAGGAGCCCGCCGTCCTCATCTACACCTCCGGCACCACCGGACAGCCGAAGGGGGCCCTCCACGCGCACCGCGTTCTCCTCGGACACCTGCCCGGAGTGGAGTACCCGCACGACGGGTTCCCGCAGCCGGGCGACAGGTTCTGGACGCCGGCGGACTGGGCGTGGATCGGCGGCCTCTACGATGTCCTCCTTCCCGCCTGGCACCACGGCGTGGCAGTCGTCGCATATCGGGCGCGAAAGTTCGTGCCGGGCGAGGCGCTCGATCTGATGGCCCGCCACGGGGTGCGAAACGTGTTCATGCCCCCGACGGCGTTGAAGCTCCTGCGTGCCTCCGGCGCCCGCAACGAAGGCGTGCGACTGCGCACCCTCGCGAGCGGCGGCGAGAGCCTCGACGAGGACCTCCTCCAGTGGGGCCGCGAGACCTTCGGCCTCACCATCAACGAGTTCTACGGACAGACCGAGTGCAACCTCGTGATCGGGAACGGCGCGGAACTGCCGCCCGTCCGGCCGGGTTGGACCGGAACCGCGATTCCCGGTCATCGCGTCGCCATCGTCGACGAGGAGGGCCGCGAGCTTGCGGCGGGCGAGATGGGTAGCATCGCCTATCATCGCCCCGATCCGGTCATGTTCCTCGGCTACTTCAACAACGAAGCCGCGACGAAGGCGAAGTTCCGCGGCCACTGGCTGGTGAGCGGCGACCTCGGGGTGCGCGACGACGAAGGGTACTTCCGCTTCGTCGGACGGGACGATGATTTGATAACGAGCGGCGGTTATCGAATCGGTCCCGGCGAGATCGAGACCTGTTTGCTCAAGCACCCGGCGGTCGCCCTCGCCGCGGCGGTAGGCGAGCCAGACCCGATCCGCACCGAGGTGGTGAAGGCGGTGATCGTCCTCAAACCTGGCCACGTCGGATCGCCGGCCCTCGCCGCGGAGTTGCAGGAGCACGTCCGTTCGCGGCTCGCCGCCCACGAGTACCCGCGGATCGTCGAATTCGCCGCGGAATTGCCGCTCACGGCGACGGGAAAGATCATCCGCCGCGCCCTGCGAACGGCGAAACGCAAGTGACTCAAGGCTTGCGCGCGGTCCAGACAGGGACGAACCAGAGCGCGTAGCCGCGGGGATCCCGGACGCAGGCGATGAGCTGCCGCCAGCGCTCTTCCACTTCCGGTCTCGGAACTCCGGTGTGCTCGACGACCGAATCGGTGTAGCCGTCCCGCCACGCCTCCCAGATGCGAGCGAAGGTCTCGCGTGCGACGCGCAGCGTGTCGACGACGACGTACTCCACCGCGATGTCCGCAAGGCCGAGATCGGTGAGCAGCGTGAACGTCTTGCGCCCGACGTGCAGATCGCACCCGACCGCGGCGCCGTACAGGTTTGGGATCCGTTGCCAGAAACCGTCGGAATCGAGCTCGGTCGGATGGCACCACAGCATTCCGTAGTCTTCGGCGATGAGATGCAGCCGCCCGCCAGGCTTCGCGACGCGCACCATCTCGGCGAGCGCGCGGCGCGCGTCGGGGACCGCCTGCAAGACGTGCCTGCAGACGACGAGATCGAACTCCGCGGAACCGAAGGGGAGCGCGAGCGCGTCGCCCACCTCGAAGAGGGTCCGGTTTCCGAAGCCTGCGCAGCGATCGCGAGCGCGAACGAGATGCGGCTCCTCCAGATCGATCCCGACGAAGGACGCTCCTTCGAAGCGGCCGGCGAGGCGCGCGACGATCTCGCCCGTGCCGCACCCGACGTCGAGCACGCGGCTTCCCGCCGGGGGCGGATGCCGGGCGAAGATCGGTTCCTCTTGCGGCCAGATCGCTTCCGCTTGCGCGGCGAGGTTCCGCACCATCGACTCGTCCGCCATCTCCTTCGCTTGCGGGCTGCTCGGATTCATGGCGGCGAACCGTACCGTTCCGCATCGTCATCTGCTCGGAGAAAGTTGCTCTCGAGGAAACAGGCGAGCGAGGCCGAGGTGCGCAGGCAGGTAGATCAGCGCAGCCAGTCCCAGGATCGAAACGGCGAGATGGACCGGAGCAGGCCCGAAAGAGCGGTGGAAGATCGGGTCGCGGAAAGCGTAATTGAGGTTCAGCGCCGGACCCGCGAACCGCGAGCCGACGAGCAGGACGGAAGCGAGCGCAATTTGAAGTGGGAATCCGCGGCGGTCGTAGCCGACGCGCCCCAGCGACCAGAGGAGCAGCGCCGGCCAGACCACGTGGAAGAGGGACAGGAGGCGCAGAGCGAGCGGAAACCGCGAATCCCACATGTACTCGGTGCCGCCGAAGAGATGGCCTGCGGTGAGCAACCGGAAGGCCAGGTCGAGATCCCAGGCCACGTCGATGACCAGCGACGAGAGCGCCGACATGCCCAGCAGCAGCGGCGAGCCGCGCCACAGGCCCACGCAGGTGAGGATCACGGCCAGATCGCAGAGCTGCAGGAAATTGGCCCACCCGTATCCCCACGCGTAGGCCGGCGTCCAGACCAGCAGC
>JBJMQD010000307.1:0-25868 GCA_045802855.1 Myxococcales bacterium
GCGTCTGGGATCGCCACGGCGGTCTTCGCGGCCTCGAGAGTGCGCTGGCCGATCTGACCGCGCGAGATCCAGGCGGCGCGGAGGAGCCGGCTTTGCCGGCGTCGCCAGTCGCGAAGGCCAGAAGGCCGGAGCATACGGAAGTCGACTGGGTAGTCGCGTTCGTCTCCTCGCTCGATGTCTTCAGCGCGACCCACGAGCAGCTCGGCATCGCCGCGCTCTTCTCTCGCCATCTCGTCGTCCGCGGCATCTCGAACGCCGCCGAAATGGACGAGATCGACTCCGCCCTCGACAAGCTCCCCCGCGACGAGCGGGCCGCGCTCGCGCGGGAACGTCGCATCCATAAGGAGACGTCCGTCCTCCTCCACGAGTGGGCCCACACGCTGGGCGTCTTCCACGACGCGGTCCCGGGCTCTTTGATGGCGCCGTTCTACGAGCCTTCTCGATCGATGTTTACGGAGGGCACGATCCGGCTTCTCCAGGCGGGGCTCGCCTACCGGAACGATCGGACGCCCGAAGGACGCGCGGCGTGGGCGAAGGTCTATCGCAAAGGGCTTGCGGACGAGTCCGCCGCCTTCGATGCGCAGATGCGGGCGCAGGCGACCGCCGCCGCCGACCAGTTCTTCGCGGTCGCGGCGCCCGATCCGCGCGAGACGGTCGCCGCGAAGCCCACCCCAGAGCCGCCGACGGTCGAGGACAAGCTCTCCGATGCGGACCGGGCCGCGATCGCAAAGGTCCTGCGCGCCGACGACGCTGGAACGCCCGACCGGGCGGCGCGGCTCCTAACCCCCATTGCGGCCGCTCATCCAGGCAACGCGCGCGTCCAGCAACTGGGCTGCTACCTGGCTTTGCGTAGCCGCCCCCGCGCTTCCGAGACCGCCAGGACCTGCCGCGACGCCGCCGCGCTCCCTGGCGCGACGGGGGAAGCAATGCTGCTCGCCGCACAGTCCGCGCTCGCCGTGGGGGACCGGTCTTCCGCCGTCGTGCACCTTTCGCGAGCCGAGCAGAGGCTGCTCGCGGACTCCGCCCCGAAGGCCTCGTGGCTCCGGGCTGCCCAGCTCTACGACGGCGCCGGGACATGCTCCGGAGCGGAGCGTGCCGTCGCGCACGCGGCGGACGTGCCCGGCGCGGCGCAGATCCTCTCCGACTGCAAGCGCCTGCGCCGGCTCGCGGCGTTGCCCGCGAGCGGAATCGCCATCGAGCGCGAGCACGAGTACGTGAGCCTCGTCCAGAGCGCGGAACGCGAGGCCCTGAGCGGGCGGCAGGCGGACGCCCTCCGCTCCGCGCGATCGCTCGAGGAGACCTTTTCCGGAGCGCCCGGCGGAGCGGTGATCGCCTGCGTCGTCGACGGCAGGAGCAAGACGACCATCGCGGCTCGCAAGACCTGCGAGGCGGCGCGAGACGCGGCGCCCGAGGCGTTCCTGCCGCGGTACGTGCTCGCGCTACTTGATTGCGCGGAAGGCCGCTTTGCCGATGCCCGGGTCCATCTCGTCACCGCGCTCGAGCTCGACGACTCGACCACGAACGCGTGGGCGACCCTCGCCGCCGTCCACGGGAAGCTCGGCGAGGATCGCGCCGCTCTGGACCTGGCCGCGCGCTATCGGAAGCGTTTCGGCGCGGAGCTCAAGCCCGCGATGTGGCCTTCGGGCTGGCCGCGACCGAAGGTCAGCGCGCGCTAAACGCCCTCGACGACGACCAGGGACGTCTTTGCAGCCTTCTGCCGGATCGATTTCGCCTCCGCGTACTCGCTGGACGCCCACCAGGCCTTCGCCTTCTCCACGCTAGGGAACTCGAGAATGACGAAGCGTTTCGGCTGCCACGAACCTTCCAGCACGTCCGTCTTCCCGCCCCGCGCGAGATACCGGCCGCCGTGCTTTTCGACCGCGGCGCCGGCCAGGTCCTTATAACGCGCGTAATCAGTCGGGTTCGTTACCTCGATGTCGACGACGACGTAGGCAGGCATCAGCGCTCCTTTCGCGGCACCGGAGCCTACACCGGGGGCCCCCACTAGGCGGCGACCTCCGCGTTGCGATAGACAATCCGCCCCGGAAGTCTGGAGGAGGCGCCCAATGAAATCCTGGATTGCGGTCGCGCTGTGCGCGGCTTCTTGCACCATGAACGGCAATTCGAAGACCTCGTCCGATGCGATGGACCGCGTGGATCGCGGGCTCGCCGCGATGGGCGGAGCGGACAAGGTGGCCAGTGTCAAGGCGATGACCGTCAAAGGAACGGCGCGGCACTGGGAGCCGGAGCAGTCGGTCAAGGCGGACGGCGAGATGCGCCTCGCCGGCGATTCCACGTTCGTGCAGACCCGCGACTTCGCGAACGACGCCGCGCGTACGGAGTGGGATCGCAACTTCGTCTATCCGTCGCCGCGGGAATTCAAGTTCACCGAGGTAGTGACGAAGAACGCCGGCTACGTGAGCGGGATCGACTCGAACGGCCGGACCAAGCAGGACCTCGAGTCGAACCCGCCGCGGCACGCCATGTCCGGGATGCGCCTCGCCGCCTCCCAGCGCGAGCTTTTGCGGACCTCTCCCCGGCTCCTCGCGGACATGAAGGCGCATCCTGACCAGCTCACGGCCGACGAGATGACGATGGCCGGCAAGAGCGTTCCGGCCGTCCGCTACCAGGCGGGCGACAATGCGTTCCTCGTCGCCTTCGACGGCACGGGGCTCCCGTCGCGCGTCCGGACGATGGATGCCGACAACATCTACGGCGACTCGACCTACGATCTGGTCCTCTCCGACTACCGCGACGCGGGCGGGGTGAAGATCCCCTACACCCAGAGCTACGAGCTGAACGGCAAGGAAGTGATCCACATCCAGGTCCAGGACGTGCAGACCAACGGAGCCGCGGTCGCGCAGGGCGACTTCCAGGTGCCCGCGGAGCTTTCCGCCCCGCCGCCCGCCCGCGGAAATGTGCCGTATCAATGGGTGATCCGCCGCCAGTTCATCGGCACCTACCTGGACACCGACGCCGTGACCGCCGACCCGGCCGCCGGCGGGCTGAAGTTCAACGAGCTCGCGCCGGGGATCTTCCAGGTCGCGGGCTCGCACAATTCGCTGGTGGTGGAGATGGCCGACCAGGTGGTCGTCTTCGACGCCCCCGTGGGCGAGGTGCAGTCGAAGTTCACCCTCGACCAGATCAAGCAGAAGTTCCCGTCGAAGCCGGTGAAGACGCTCGTGGCGACCCACCACCACATGGATCACGCCGGCGGCTCGCGCACCTTCGTGGCGCAGGGAGCGGACGTGCTCGTCGGGCAAGGGAACAAGACCCACTTCGAGAAGATCTTCTCGGCTCCCCACAAGATCGACGGCGACATGCTGGAGAAGAACCCGCGCAAGCCGAACGTCGAGGAGATCGCCGACCGGAAGGTCATCGATGACGGCAAGCGCAAGGTGGAGATCGTGCGCATCGACAATCCGCACGCGGACGGCATGCTCATCGCCTACATCCCGGACGCGAGGCTCGGCTGGGTGGCCGACATCTGGAGCCCGGGGCGCGACAAGCTGGGCGACAAGGCGACCCCGGGACAGGTCGCGCTGGTCAACGGCGTCTCGAAATTCAGCTCGACGCCGGAGCGGTTCGCCGGAGGGCACGGCACTGTCGCCGACTACGCGCCTCTCGCGCAGCTCGCCGGAGGGCAGCCGCGCGCGGAGAAGTGACTCTCAGGTTTCCTCCGTGGGCTCCGGCCTGCCGGCCTTCGCGACTGGCGACGCAGGCGGAGCCCGCTCCTGCTTCTTCACGATCTCGCCGTCCACCGCGAGATACGCGCGCAGCTTCCGCTGGAACCGGAGCCGGGCATTGAACAGCCGGCTCATCACGGTTCCCTTGGGAATCTCGAGGACGGTGGCAAGCTCCTCGTAGCTCAGCCCATCCACCTCGCGCAAAAGCAGGATCGCGCGGTGGATGGGCGGGAGCGAGGCGAGCGCCTCGTCGAGCTTGTCGAGCAGCTCGCGCCGCAGCGCCTGCTTGTGGGGCCCCGCCAGCGCGGCGGAGATGGGCCCGATCGCCGCGTCCACCTCGGCATCGCGGGCGTTGCGCAGGGCCTCTTCCCGCTGCCGGCGGCGCCGCCCGTCGAGGGAGAGATTGGCGGCGATCCGGTACAGCCAGGTGGAGAACGCCGAGCGCCCGCGGAATCCGGGAAGCGCGACGTGCGCGCGCAGGAAGGTCTCCTGCGCGATGTCCCACGCGTCGTCGCGGTCCTTCACCATGCCGAAGGCGAATCGGTAGATCCGCACCTGATACTTCTCGACCAGCTTCCCGAAGGCCTTCGCGTCGCCGCGCCCCGCCGCGAAAGCGAGGGCAGCATCATCGTCCGACGAACCGGCAGGGACTCCGCCGGGAAGGGTCATGAATTCTCCTTACCTCATCCCGAGGCGGAGGGCGAGAGGGCCTCGGTTCGCACGTGAAATACCTCGTACCTTTGTGCGATTCCCGTCATGCTTCCAGCGGACACGCCGCGCCCGCGACGTTTGCGTACCGGCAGGTCGTTGGTCCACGATGTCGGGATGCGCAGGGCCGCCGTAATCGGCTTGCTCGCCTGCGCCTGCGCGCACAGGCCTTCGGTGAGGCCTGCCTCGGGATGGCACGAGCTCGTCAGCGAACATTTCGTGCTCGCGACCGATGCGCCCGAATCCCGCAGCCGCGAGCTTCTCTCCGAGCTGGAAGACGCGCACAGCGCCCTGCGCGCCGTCTCCTGGCATGCCGCCCACGACACCCTCGCCCGGGTGAAGGTCATCGCCTTCTACCGTCCGAGCGACGCGGAAGAGGTCCTGGGCAGCTCGCGAGAAGGCATCTTCTACCGCGACCTCTTCGGCTCGCGGGGCATCGTCGTCCAGCTGGGCGGCGGCGACTCGTTCCACAAGACGCTGAACCACGAGATCGCCCACCAGCAGCTCTCCGAGTTCGTCGAGCACGCGCCACGCTGGCTCGACGAGGGCCTCGCCTGCTACCTCGAGACGGTCCGCTTCGTGGGCGGATCGGAAGCCGTCGCGGGCGAGCCCGATCGGGAGCGGCTCCGCTTCGCAGACGCCTCCTCCGACTGGAACGCGATCCTGGAGACGGGCGAGAACGCGCTCTCCATGAACGAGTGGGACTACGCCCGGTTCCAATCGGCGTCGTGGCTTCTCGTCCACTACCTCGTCGACGAGCGTCGCAAGGAGTTCGGGGTCTACCTGTTGGAGCTCGCCCGGGGCGTCGAGCCGCGGCACGCTTTCGCCGTCGCTTTCGGTGGCCTCGACGGCGAGAAGTTGCGGGGCGAATTGCGCGGCTATCTGACCGTCGGGCGCCTCAAGCTCATCCGCGTCCCCGCCAACGCCTGGCAAGGCACGGTCGACACCCGTCCGCTCGCCGCCTCCGACGTGCACGGCATGAGGGCGATGCTGCTGCTCGTCGGCGCCGCGGCCCTCGGCTCGCATTCCGCCGCCCTCGATTCCGACGCCGAGGCGAATGCCTCGCTGGAGCGAGATCCGGGCAACGCGGACGCGGCCGCGGTGAGCCTCTACTGGCGCTACGGCGCGAGCGCGCCGGCGCTCGACCGTGAATCCGCGGCCCGGGAAATCATCCGCGCCCATCCTGACGACTGGCGCGGGTGGGCCATGCTCGCCGACGCGCGCCAGGGAACGGACGAGGCCGGCGCCGCCCGTGCGCGCGCCGCGGAGCTTGCCCCCGCGAATCCCGCGGCCCTGGAGGCGCTCGCCCGCGACCAGCTCGCCCGCGGGCAGGCGCACGACGCCGTGATCGTCGCCCGCAGGGCAGTGACGCTCGCCCCGACCGATCCGGAGGTGCTCGAGACCTACGCCGCTGCCCTTGCGGGCTCGGGCGACTGCGCCGCCGCGACCGGGCTGCAGCAGCGGGTGGTGGAGTTGATGCGCGAGCGTGGCGCGGGGCGAGCCGATTCCTCGGAGCGCCTCTTGCGCGCGTACGAGGGCGGCTGCGCGGCGATACGGGGCAAGAAGTCTGCCCGGTAGGCGCGATTACTTCGCGCGGGCAGGGCTTGGAGCGGGCGCCGCCGGCGGCAGCGCGGGCTCCTCGGGCGGCGGGCGCCCGTTCGCGTTCAGGTCGGTCGCGCGGATGGGCGGCCGGGCCGGAATGCGGTCGATGGTGACGCCGACGAGAAGGACCTCGCCGGAATCCGACGTGGCGTCCCCGAGGCGCATGCCGCCGACGAACACGGTCGCGCCTTCGGGAAGGCTGAAGTCCGTCTCCATCTTGGTGGCGTGCTCCGGGTGCGCGCCGTGCAGCATGAGGTGCATCTTCACCCTGCCGTCCGGGGTGAGATGCAGCGGCGCGATGGTCACGCTCCGGCGGCCGGGAAGCTCCATCTCGCCCGAGATGCGCCATCCGAGAGCGAAGCTCTCCGCACCGACCAGGCGGTATCCGCGATAGCGGAAATCCTTCCCGAAGTCGTCGAGGGAGCTGGCGATGGGCGAGAGGCGGGGATCGTTCGGCGCCTCGTTCCTGGTTGCCGCGACCGCACGGATGGTGGCGCGCACCACCGGGACGTCCGCGGCCGGATCCGCCGCGGTGCCGACCCCGACGATGCCCGCGGCGAGGATCAGAAGCGGGATCATCGGGCGGTTCCTTCGCGCAGCCAGATGATCGACGTGCGCCCGGCTTGCAGCACGAATCCCTGCTCTCCGCGGAAGTCGACCTCGTCGATGGAGGCGACGCGCACCGGCGCCTCGACTTCGAGCGGCGGAGTCCAGAGCGTGCGCATCCCCAGCGTGACGCCGGCGAGGGCCGCGGCGACAGCCATCGCGGCTGCGACAGGGCGCCGCACGAGCCGTCGCCTCCGCCGCACTTCGGCCTTGGCGAGCACCGCGCGCGTCAGGGCGGAAAGATCCTCGGTGTCGACGCGCGTCTTCATCGACACGCGCAAGGCCTCGCCCTGCGCCGCGAAGAGCGCCATCCGGTCGCTGCAGGCGGGGCACTCCATGACGTGTCCCTCGACCCGAGCCGAGTCCGCAGACCCTAGCTCGCGGTCGAGCCACGCGCCGAGGAGCGGAATGACCTCGCTGCAACCGACCTTCACCAAACCCACCTCTCGCGCACGGGACGGGTCATATCCCATCCGGTCCGTGGGAAACAGGGAACACGGAGCGAATCGTCGCGCAGTGAGCCGACGATGGATGGGGGGCGTTATTCACCCCGTCCGCCCCCTACCCGACCGCGCGACCCTGCGAGGGCCGCTTGAGACCCTGGTCTGAGGCTCCGGGGCTACCTTCCTGGCCGTTTCGGCCGACTTCCTGGCCCTTTTTCAGCTCGTGACGATCTGCGGCATGTCGAGGAAGGACCGGGCGCAATGCCAGAAGAGGTGCCGGTTGATCCCCATGGCGAGCGAGTGCGCGAGGCCCGGGAGGATGCTGAACTGCCGATCGGCGTTGGGGAGCTTCCGGTAGAAGTCGAGGAGGTCCTCTTCGGTGGCGATGCCGTCGAACTCGCCCCGCACGACCAGCGTCGGCGCCTTCACCTTGGCTGGATCGACCACCGGAAGGTGCGCGGTCATGTCGAGATACGTCCCGGTCGGAATCATTTCGCCGAAAGGAAGCTCCGCGTCGGCCATCGCCTCCGCGACCGCCGGGTCGGCGGTGCCCGGCTTGTCGCGGGTGAAGATGCTCCGGATCATGTCGCGGTCGCGCTTTCGCCGGTTGTGCGTCCGGTAGTACTCGACCTGCTCGGCGCGCTTCTGCAGGGTCGGCGATCCCTTCCCCGTGTAGGTGAACGCCATCAGGACGAGTCGATCCACCCGCTCGGGATGAGCGACCGCGAAGGCGGCGGCGCGCAGCGCGCCGGACGACTCGCCGATGAAGTGGGCCCGCTTCTGGCCTGTCTCGCGGGCGACGACGTCGATTCCGGCGGCGAGGTCCAGGGCGCCGCTCGCGATGTCCGAGTTGCCCTCGGTGCGCGTGGAGCGTCCGTAGCTCTCGTGGTCCATGGTCCAGACGTCGAAGCCGTACTCGGCGAAGGTGTCCATCAGCGAGTAGCGGCCCTTGCCGGGAACGGTGAGGTCGAACGTCGGGCGCGACGAGATGGACGAGCCGTGCACGAGGAAGAGGACAGGAAGGTCCGGGGTTCCTTTCCGCGGCGGCGTCTTCCGCTTGCGGAACATGTAGAGCGAGACCTCGCCCTTCTTCGCGGTGTAGTCGCCGCTCCAGATCTTCGCCCCGTTCGGGCTCTCCTGCTGCGCGGCCTCGCTCGTGGCGGGCAGGGCGGAGGCGGCGAGACCTGCGCCGGCAAGCTTCAGGAGCGTGCGTCGAGAGGGACGAACCGTCATGCTTCTACCTCCTAGGCGCCCAGATGTTTCCGGAACCACGCCAGGCCGCGATCCCAGGCCTGCTTCGCTGCCTCGGGATTGTAGACCTCTTTGCGGTCCGAATTCAGGAACGCATGGTGCGCGTCGTACCGGTAGATCTCGCAAGTCTTCCCCGCCGCCTTCAGCTCCTTCTCGAACTGGTCGACCTTGTCCTTGGTAACCCAGTCGTCGTGATTCGCGAAGTGCCCTTGGATCGGAACACGGACGTCCTTCCCCGAGGCGACGTTCGGGGGCGGAAGCCCGTAGTACGTGACCGCGGCGTCCAGCTCGGGAATGGTCGCGGCGCCGATGACGGTGACCGCACCCCCCATGCAGAACCCGGTGAGCCCGACCTTGCCGCCCTTCGACTTGAGATGCGCGACCGCTCCGCGCACCGCCTGCTCCGTCGCGGCCTTGAAGTCGAGCGAGCTCATCGAGGCGGCTGCCTCTTTGTCGTTGTGGTAGGGGACGACCTTGCCGTTGTAGAGGTCCGGCGCGAGGGCGTTGAATCCCGATTGAGCGAGGTTGTCGCAAACGGCCTTGATCTGGCCCTGCAACCCCCACCATTCCTGGATGACGACGATGCCGGGACCCTTCGCGTTCTTGGACTCGGCGAAATACCCCTGCGCGGTGCCGCCGCCTCCGCTGCGGGCGAACGAGATCATCTGGCCCATGGACGCTCCTCTCGGTTCGAGTATGGCGCGCCTTACTAGATCCCTCGCTCGGCAGCGTCAACGCGTCGGGAACTGGACGAGACCAGAGCGCCACGCATGGCCGCTCGGTACCCCGCATGCTTAGCGGAGGCGCATGACGACTCGGAACGTCGGTCAGCCTTTCGTCCGTCGCGACGGGCGTGCCAAGGTCACAGGTGGTGCGCGCTACGCGTACGAGACCTCCGTGCCCGGAGCCGCGTACGGCGTGCTGGTGACGAGCGCGATCGCGAAGGGCCGCATCGTCGAGATCGATACCAGCGCCGCCGAGCGCGAGCAGGGAGTCGTGGCGGTGATCACGCCGCGGAACGCGTTGCGGCTGCCGGGCGACCCGCACCTCGAGGGACCGGACCGGGTGGTCCAGGCGCTGCAGGACGACGAGATCCGGTACAGCAACCAGCCGATCGCGGTGGCGGTGGCCGATACCTTCGAGCGCGCCGTCCACGCCGCGATGCTCGTGCGGGTGAAGGCCACGCCGTCGGCGCACACCGTCCGGATCGACGACGAGTTGGGAAACGCCTTCCCGCACAAGATCATGGCGGGCGGGAAGCTGCAGGAGGCCGACGAGATGCGAGGCGACGTCGCGGCGGGCCTCGCGGCGGGCGCGGCGCGGATCGAGGAAGCGTACGAGACGCCGTTCGAGACCCACAACCCGCTGGAGCCGCACGCGACGATCGCCTCGTGGAGCGGCGACCGGCTGACCGTTTGGGATTCGTCGCAGTGGGTCTTCGCGGTGCGGAAGAAGCTGGCGAAGGGGTTCGGCATCCCGCCGGAGAACGTGCGCGTCATCGCCAAGTTCGTCGGCGGCGCCTTCGGGTGCAAGGGATCGGCCTGGTCGCACGTCGTCATCGCGGCGCTCGCGGCGAAGCAGGTGGGCCGCCCCGTGAAGCTCGCGCTTTCCCGCCACCAGATGTTCGGCCCGGTGGGCGGGCGGCCGCGGACGCGACAAAAGATCTCTCTCGCCGTCCATGGTGACGGGAAGCTGAGCGCGGTCAAGCACGAAACGGTCTCGCCCACCTCGCGCTTCGACGTCTTCGTCGAGGCGTCCGCGCTGCAGGCCCGGCATCTGTACGCGTCGCCGAACATCGAGAGCCGGCACCGGCTGGTCCGCCTCGACATCGGGACGCCGACGTTCATGCGGGCGCCGGGGGAATCGAGCGGAAGCTTCGCGCTCGAGTCGGCGATGGACGAGCTTTCCGTGAAGCTCGGCATGGATCCGGTGGCGCTCCGGCTCGCTTCGTACGCGGAGAAGGATCCGACCGGAAAGCCCTACTCGAGCAAGTCGCTGCGCGCCTGCTACGAAGAGGGTGCGCGGCGATTCGGATGGGAGAAGAGATCCTCGCAGCCGCGCTCGCAGACCCGGGCGGGGATGCTCGTCGGGATGGGGATGGCGACGGCGACGTACCCGGCGAACTTCTCGCCCGCGCAGGCCATGGCCCGGATGCTTCCGGATGGCACGGCGCAGGTGCAGAGCGGGACCATCGATCTCGGGACCGGCTCCTATACGGTCTTCGCGCAGGTCGCCGCGGACGAGCTCGGTCTGCCATTCGAGAAGGTGCGGTTCGACCTCGGCGACACGGACATGCCGGAGGCGCCCATCGCGGCGGGATCGATGACCGCGGCGAGCGTCGGGTCCGCGGTCCTCGTGACGGCGCGGGCGCTGCGCGACAAGCTGCTGCGCATGGCGGTCGCGGATCCCGCCTCGCCGCTGCACGGGATAAGTGTCGGAGAGATCCACGTGGCGGACGGGCGGCTCGTCGCGGATTCCCGGTCGGATTCGTACGTGGACCTCCTCCGCCGCGCGGGCGGGAAGCCCGTCGAGGAGCGAGGCAAAACCGGGCCGGGGGAGGAGCGGAAGAAATTCGAGATGCACGGCTTCGGCGCGCAGTTCGCCGAGGTGCTCGTCGATCCGGATCTCGGCACCGTTCACGTGTCCCGGATGGTGGGCGCGTTCGCGGCGGGCCGGATCCTGAACGCGCGCACCGCCCGCTCCCAGTTCCTGGGCGGCATGGTCTGGGGCATCGGAATGGCGCTCCACGAGCACTCGGTCTTCGACGAGAAGCTCGGCCGGATCATGACCCGCGACCTCGCCGACTACCACGTGCCCGCGAATGCCGACGTGTCGTCCGTCGAGCCGTTCTTCGTCGAGGAGGAGGACGCGCACGTCAATCCCGCCGGCGTGAAGGGAGTCGGAGAGCTGGGCCTCTGCGGGGCCGCGGCAGCGATAGCGAACGCGGTCTACAACGCGACGGGGAAGAGGATCCGGACCTTGCCGATCACACCGGACAAGTTGCTGTAGAAACAGCTCCGGAGCTCGCCTCGCACGTCGCCTGACGCATCGCGTCCCGCCCCGGAACGGCAGCGTCGCTAATTTGTGTAAAGGCGCGCGGAAGCTATCGTGAGCATCCGCCAACTGACTGATGCTACCGATTCTTGTTGACAGCCGTGGTTGCCGCTCCCGTTCGGACTGATTGACCCCGGGGGGTCAGGCCTTCTTCGTCTTCCACGCCGACAGGACTTCCTTCTCGCGGTCCGGAGACAGACCGGCGCGCAGCTTCGCCCTCCTCTCCTCCGGGAGCGTCTTCCACCACGCCAGGGTGTCCTTCGCCGTCTCGTCGGCGGAGCGGAAATGGAGCCCCTTTCCGATCGCCTTCGAGCAGTCGATCTGCGAGAAGCCCGCGTCGGCGCCTGCCCAGACGGGCATGTCCTCCCAGGGCGCGACCTTGTGCTCCTCGAGGAATTTCTCCGGAACCCAGGTGAGCGTCGCCGCGTTCGAGGACGCCTTGCGCGAGGACTCCAGCATCGACTTCATCGACAACTTCTTCTCCGGACCGGTGGCGTTGAAGACGCCGACGATCCCGTCCTCGAGGGTGTGGACCACGAAGGCGGCGAGGTCGCGGGTGTCGACGTACTGCACCGGATCGTCGCCACCGCCGGGCGCGAGCGCCTCGCCGCCGCGGTCGATGCGCGCGGGCCAGTAGGTGTAGCGGTCGGTGGGATCGCCCGGGCCGACAATGAGGCCCGGCCGGATGGTGGTGGCGCGGCCCGGCATCGACTGCTCGACGGTCTTCTCGCAGAGAGCCTTGAGAGCGCCGTAGTGCTTGCGGACTTCCTCGCTCCCGGGCTCCTTCAAGTCCTGCACCGGGGTGCTCTCGTTCGCGCCTGGCTTGACGTCGTCGGGATAGACCGAGATCGAGGAGATGAAGACGTACTGCTTCACGGAAGGCGCGAGGAGGTCGGCGGACATCTTCACGATCCGCGGCACGTAACCGCTCGGGTCGATGACGCCGTCCCATTTCCGCCCTTTCAAGGCGTCCAGCTTGCCGTCGCGGTCGCCGCGGAGCTTCTCCAGGTCCGCGAACAGCTCCGGATGCGTCTTGCCGCGGTTGAAGAGGGTCATCTTGTGGCCGCGCGCCGTGGCGTAGGCGACGATGTGGGGTCCGATGAAGCCCGTGCCGCCGAGGATCAGCAGGCTGAGGGGCTTCTTCGCCTTGGAGACGTGAGGAACCTTCGCCGCCCGGGCCGACGCCAGATCGTCGTCCTGCTTCTGGGCAAGCAAAGCGCGTCCGGCGGCGAGGCCGCCCGCGACCGTCAGCAAGAAAGTGCGCCGTGTAGTCATCGATTCCCTCCGGTGAGCTCGGCGACGATGCGCCGGCGAAAAGCCTCGTCTGGCAGCCGTCCGGATCCCGCGCGGACGTCGTCCGCCATGTGCTCCGGATTCGATGTCGCGGGGATCGGGCAGGTGACGGCAGGGTGCCCGAGAATCCATTTCAACAAGATTTGCGCCCAGCTGGTGCAGTCGATCTCGGCCGCCCAGGACGGGAGCGGACGATGCATGACGTCGCGCAAGAGCGACCCGGCTTCGAACGGCCGCTCGACGAGGACGGCGACTCGCGCATCCGCGCAGGCGGGGAGCAGCCGGTCTTCGGCTTCCCGGACCCCGACCGAGTACGGGATCTGCACGAAGTCCGGCTTCTCCTTCTTGACGATCTGCTCCATCTCGTCGAACGCACCCGAGGTGTAGTGCGTGATGCCCCAGTAGCGGATGGTCCCCGCGTCCTTCCATTCGCGAAGCGTCCGGACGTGGGTGCGCCAGTCGACGAGGTTGTGGATCTGCATGAGATCGAAAGCCCCGCCTTTGGGCCACATCAGCTTCATCGACCGGCGCATCTGGGCGATGCCCTCGTCGCGTCCGCTGGTCCAGACCTTCGTGGCGAGGAACGGCCGCGGCGACGGACCGAGAAGCTCGCCCACCGTCTGCTCCGCGCGGCCGTACATCGGCGAAGAATCGATCACCCGTCCGCCCGCCTCGAACAGGCGGCGCAGCACCTCGCGCAGCCGTTCCTTCTCGGAAGCGCCTTCCACGTCGAACGTGCGCCAGGTCCCCATCCCGATGACGGGCAGCTCTTCTCCGGTGCGAGGAATGGGCCTCGTGCGCATGGTGCCTCCTCCGGAAGCGGGAGCCCCGAGGGCGCGGCGAGCGACAAGAGCCGCCGCGGCAACGCCCAGCACCTCCCGTCGCGACATCGTCATCGAGCCTCCCCCGTATGCTGCGGCCCGCGGCCTCCGGCCGTCGCAGGCAGAGCCCGCTCCTCCGCCGCCTCGTCCTTGCGCGCGAGCGAAAGGCTGTTCCAGAGCCAGAGCGCGGAAAGCCCGATGGCTGCGCCCGCGACCGGGACCGCGCCGAGCCCCAGGGCCTGCAGCCCCGAATACATCCACGCGCTCGCGGCGTCGCTCGCCCGATAGACGAAGGTGTCGATGAAGCTCTTCGACTTGTATCGTTCCTCGCGACTCACGTCGGTGAAGAGGATCTCCCGGGCCGGTCGTTCGATTCCGTAATGCGTCGCCCGCCGCACTCCCTGGACGGCCATCAGCACGAACAGCGTCGGCGCGGCCCCCAGCGCCGCGAATCCGAGGATGGTGAGCACGGGCACGAGCCCGAGGCCGAAGCGGATGCCCAGGCGCCGCACCAGCCGTCCGGTGACGAGGGTTTGCAGGATCAACGTGAGCACGTTGACGACCAGGTCGATGCGGGCGAACAGGGCGGTGCGCACCCGCGGATCGCCGCTCGCGCGCAGGACGATCTTCGCCTGCTCGAAGTAGAGCACCGTCGCCGTGGTGGTGAGCAGCACGACGTACAGGCACAGTCCGAGCAGGAGGCGCGACCGGAACACGAGCCGGATGCCGCTCAGGAAATCGCCTCCGAGCGGCTGCTCCTGGGCCCCCCGCTCGCGCGGCCGCAGGGTATCCGACGCGACCGCCCACCGGTGCAGGGCACGCACGCAGAGCACCGACATCTCGAGAAGCACGGCCGACACCAGGAGCAGATTGGCGGTGCCGAGCGGCTTCACGAGCCAGGTGGTCAAGAGCGGTCCGGTGAGGGCCCCGGCGCTGCCGCCCGCTGCGATGAAGCCGAAGAGCCGCGCGCCCTGCTCGTGGCGGAAGATGTCCGCCATGAATCCCCAGAGCACGGAGACGACGAACAGGTTGTAGACGCTCGTCCAGATGAAGAACGCTCGCCCCGCGCCTCCGCGGATGCCTGCCGGACCGAACTCGAACAGGATCCAGAACAAGACGATGTTGGCGGTGAAGAACCGGTAGGTGATGGGGATGAAACGATGCCTGGGCAGGCGCGCCGCGAGGGCCGAGAACGCCGGGACGGCGACCAGCATGGCGACGAACGTGCCGGTGAAGACGAGCGGCAGCTTCTCCACGCCGCCCGCGACCCCCGTTTCTTCGCGGAGCGGACGGAGGATGTAGTAGCTCGAGAGGAGGAAGAAGTAGTACGCGAAGGCGAGAAAGACCGCCTTTACCTCGTGCGGTTCGGCGTGGATGAGCCGCCCGATCCGGCTCTTCCAGTGGGCCGGCGGAGCAATCGCAGTCGTTTCGCCCTCGAGCACGCGCGAAGCTCTCCCCGTGAGGTGGGTGCCGCCATCACGCACGGCGAGGGCCGGTGTTTCAACCGGAAACCGCAACGGAGATTCCCCAGCGCTACCGCAAAGCGGCAGTGAACACTCCCCCCAAAGCCAGCGCCGCGTCGACGAGCAGGCCCACGCCTACCGCCCGCACGACCGCCGCGTCGCCGCCCTGATGGAGGATGGTGGTCAGGATCGCCCCGGAAAGGCCGACCCCAAGCACCATTCCGGCGTTCCGGGCGGTGGCGAGGACCCCCGCGGCGATCCCCTGCTTGTCCTTGGGCGCGGCCCCCATCAGACCGCTCGTGTTGGGAGCGATGAAGGTTCCCGTCCCAAGACCGCACACGACGAGCGCCGCCTCCACCTGAAGGAACGGAGTGTTTTCTCCGAGCCGGGAGAGCAGGAAGAGCCCGCAGGCAAGTACCGCCATGCCCACGGTCGCCGGGATTCGCACGCCGACCCGGTCCGAGAGCGTCCCGGAAATGGGAGCGGAGATCATCATCGCGAGCGGCTGCGCGGTGAGGAGCGCGCCGGCCTCTCCGGTCTTCAGGCCACGGCCCTGGATCAAGTAGAAGGGGACCAGGAAGACGATCCCGTAGACGCACACGTAGTTGAGGACCGCGCTCACCGTCGCGCTGGAAAACGCGCGGCGGGAGAAGAGTGCCAGGTCGAGCATGGGATACGGGATCCGCCGCTCCCTGCGCACGAACGCGACGAGCAGCGCCCCCGAGAGAAAGGCGAGCAGGAAGACCCAGGGAGAGGTCCACCCCCAGGCATGACCCTGGTTCAAGCCGAACAACAAGGCGAGTAGCCCGAAGAAGAAGAGGGCCGCCCCGGCGGTGTCGAACGGCGGCCGCCCGCTCTGGGGCGCATCGCGCTCGATGAAATGGGCGCTGAGGAACACCGCCACGGCTCCGACGGGAACGTTGATGTAGAAGACCGACCGCCATCCGACGTGCTGCGCGAGGAGACCCCCGAGCGAGGGTCCGGCGGTGAGGCCCAGATAGGTCATCACCGCCTGCAGCCCGAGAGCCTGGCCCCGCTGTTTCGCCGGAAAGGTCCCGGTGAGGATGGCCGGCGAATTGGCGAAGAGCATCGCCGCCGAGACGGCCTGCACCGCGCGGGCAGCGATGAGCCATCCTACCGACGGCGAGAGCCCGCAAAGAGCGGAGCTGGAGACGAAACCGACCAGGCCCGTCAGGTAGATCGTCTTGTGCCCGCGCAGATCGCCGAGGCGCCCGAAGCCGAGGAGGAGCCCGCTCACCACCAGCAGGTAGACGGTGACGACCCATTCGACGGTGGCGACGTCGGTGCGGAGCGCGGCGCGCAAGAGGGGCAGGAGCGAGTTCACCACGCTGCCGTCGAGCGCGGACATGAACGTGCCCGTGCCGACGGCGGCGAGGACCCACCACTTGCGACTCTCCGATGTCGACGGCGATCCGTCCCTCACCGGGTCCGGCGCGCCGCCCGCGGAGGAGGACCCGCCCGTGCGGGCCCGGACCGGGGATGGACCGTCGCGCGCGGAGGACCGTAGAAGCTCCCGCGCACGGGCACCCGCCCGATCGAAGGTGCCGGTCTCGCGACGCGCACGATCGGGGCGGCCGTCGAATGCGGCACGACGTGATGGCGGATGGGCCTCAAGAAGGCGCGCGAGGGAACCACCACCCAGCCGGGCCAGACCCGCGGATAGGCGTAGTGCGCCGGACCGTACGGCGACCAGCAAACGTACCCGTGGTAGTAGCGCCAGGAGACCCAGGCCGGAGCCCAGACGTAGCCGGGAACCCAGAACCATCCGAACCCGGCCGTGTACCCCCACCGTCCATAGTGGAACGTGGCCCAGCCCCAGGGCGCGACCGAGACGAACGACCAACCCCAGGAGGTCTCCATCCACTGGCCGTCCGTGTAAGGACGCCAGTCGGGATCGACGTTCGACGGAATCCAGACGCGGCCGTACTCGGGAGTGTCGACCCACCTGCCGTACGGCGCGAGCTCGTGCACGAAGGTGTCGACGGTGGGGGCGCGCGCGGGCGGGCCTGCGGCGGGCGCTGGAACCGGCTGCGCCGGACCCGCGGGCGCGAAGTCGTCTTCGTCGTCCGATGGCGGCGGGGGCGGCGGGGCGAGGTCGCCCATCGCCTGCTGGGACCGGGCCGGAAACGAGAGCGCGATCGAGCATCCGAAGGCCGCGACCACGAGGCCCACAAGCCGCATCCGCGAGTCCATCCGCCCCTCCGTCGCCACGAGGATTGCCCCGATCGTAACGCCGCGTAAAGGCCCCCGCACTTTGCGCCGGGGCTGCGCCCGGCTAGGCTGCGCGCGAAATCCGGGCTCCCGGACGCTCCGGCGAGGCCCTCACCAGAGGGGAGACGCGATGCATCGAGCCATTTCTGTAGCGCTTTCGTTCGCGGTCGTGGCGTGCGCTGGAGGCAGCAAGTCGACCGAATCTTCCGGCAGCATGGGGTCGTCGGCGATGTCCGCCGGAGCCGCGCAAGCGAAACTCGAATCCACGGGCGAAGTACCGCCGCCGAACGTCGGGTCTTCTTCCCCTACCGGGATGGCGACGTTCACGCCGAGCGGCGACAAGATCTCCTACAAGGTGACGGCGAGCGGCCTGACCAGCCCCGTCACGACGGCCCACATCCACTCCGGAGGCCCGGGAAAGGCCGGGCCCGTGGTGGTGCCGCTCACCATCTCCGCCGGATCCGATGCGGGCAGCGCGAACGGCGAAGGCACGTTCGACGCTTCCGCCATCAAGCCCCCGCCGGACGGGTCTCCCATGTCGTGGAATGATCTCGTCTCGGGCCTGAAGAGCGGCAATCTCTACGTGAACGTCCACACGCAGAACAATCCGAAGGGCGAGATCCGGGGACAGATCGGCGGACAGCAGTAACGGTGTTCCGGTGGCGGGCCCGGCGACGCGGGCCCGCCATCTGAGGAATCGATGAACAATCTCGCCGGGGAGTTCAAGGAGTTCCTGCTCAAGCAGAATGCGCTCGCGCTGGCCGTCGGCGTCATCATCGGCGCGGCGATGGGCAGGGTCGTGTCCGGGGTCGTCGACGACCTGATCATGCCCGTCGTCGGCCTCGTGCTCCCGGGCGGCGACTGGCGCACCGCGCAGGTGACGCTGAGCGGCAACAACGCCATCAAGTACGGCGACCTGGTGGGGCGGATCATCGACTTCGCCATCGTCTCGGCGGTGGTGTTCGCGATTCTCAAGCTCGTGCTGGAGAAGCCCCCGCCGCCCGAGACCACGAAGACCTGCCCGCAATGCCTGGAAGCGATTCCGCTCCTCGCCAAGCGCTGCCGCGCTTGCACCTCGCCCGTTGGCTGAGCCGCCGACCGCGGCGCAGATCCGCGAAGCGCGTGCCGGCTTCCCGTCCCGCGGCGGCGGGTCGCATGCCGTGGGGGCCCGCGCGGCCCTGGCGAAGTTGCTCTGGGATGCCTCGGGCGTGCGCCGCATCCCGCCCGCGGCCGCGCTCGACCGGGCGCTTTCGGCGCTGCCTCGCGGCGATCTCTTCTGGTTGTCGGAGTTGACGCCGATGGGGCCGCTCTATCTCTTCCCGACGAGGCCCTTCCTCCGCGCGCTCGCGCGAATGATCCGCGCCCTGGGCGCGCGCCGGGTCCTCGAAGTCGCGGCGGGGGACGGACACCTGGGCAGAAGCCTCGCCCTGGTCGCGCCCGATTTGAAAATCTCGATGACCGATCGCGGCTCCTGGGAGAAACCTTCGGCTCGCATGAGCGCCAAGGAGAAGCGCGAGTTGCGCGGCATACCCGTCGCCGGGCTTCGCCTGGGCGCGGGGGTCGAGCGGTTGGACGCGGGCGAGGCCATCGCGAAGCACCGGCCCGATCTGGTCCTCGCCTCGTGGCTACCGCCGGGCCCGCTGCTCGCCGGCCTCATCCGTTCTCCCGTCCGCCACGTCCTCGAAATCGGAGCGGGCTCGGGGATCACGGGCGACATCCGCTGCTGGCGGTTCCCTCACGAATTCCTCGAAGGACCGCTGGAAAAGCTCGCGCGCTGCCGCCTCGACGAGCGCCCCGCGTACGAGCGGCACACGCGGGTGACGCTCTACCTCGGGGCCGGGCACGAGGAGTTCGCAGAAGGGGACCATCCCCTCAGCGGGCCGTCTCGCTTCCGAGCGCCAGCGCGAGTGCCGCGAGCAGCTGATCGAGGTCGAACGGCTTAGGCAGCTTCACCGTCGCGCCGACATCCTCGGCCTCGACGTCGTCGTTGTTGCTCGCGATGATCACGGGAAGCCGGATGCCGTTCGACTTCAGCCAGCGGAGGACGTCGAAGCCGTTCATCTTCGGCATCTCCATGTCGAGCACCATGACGTGCGGCGTGAAGGCCGCGAGCTGGCGGACGGCCACTTCCCCGTTGGCCGCCGTCTGCGTGTCGTAGCCTTCGGCGGCGAGGACGTCGGACATCGCCATCACGAGGCGCGGATCGTCGTCCACGACCAGCACGCGGATGGGTGCCTCGGGAAGCATGGCGCGCATCCATGCCATGTGAGCGATATTGCGTCGAGCCTCATTCGCCGACCAGCCGGGCTTTTGCTCGACTACCGGGCGCGCTAGAACGCCCTTCCCGGTCCTGGTCCGCGGGGCGAACGAGAGGAGAAGCCATGGCCGTCAAACCGATTCCCGAGGGGTACCACACGTACACGCCGTACTACGTCGTCGACGGCGCCGCCCAGTTCATCGACTTCTTGAAGAAGGCCTTCGGCGCCGAGGAGACGCTCCGCATGCCGGCCCCCGGCGGAAAGATCGGACACGCCGAGGTACGCATCGGCGACTCGATCGTGATGCTCGCCGACCAGAACCCTCCCGAGCACGGCGCGAAGCAGATGAGCGGGCTCCTCTACGTGAACGACGCCGACTCCGTCTTCAAGAAGGCCGTCGACGCGGGCGGGCAGGGCGTGCGGCCCCCGGAGAACATGTTCTACGGCGACCGCATGGGCGGGGTCGTCGACAAGTGGGGCAATTACTGGTCGATCGCGACGCACATCGAGGACGTCTCTCCGGACGAGATCAAGCGCCGGATGGCGAGCCAGAAGCACGGCTGAGAAAAGGACGGAAGTCGGGCGGCGGGCGTAATTAGTCCACGGGCGTAGGTTTTATTCACCCACCTCCGCGCTGGAGGTGCGCGGTCGTCCCACACCGAGCGTGCGCGGGCCTCCTACACGAGGCGAATATCCTGGATCAGCGGCCGGTTAGGTTTGCATGTCGATTTTTTCAGGAGCCGGAGCCCGCATCCAGAAGAGCTCGATCACCCGCGGTGCCGTTCTGCGCACTTTCGCGGCCTTCAGCATCGCCGCCGCGCTGGCTTGCAGCGGCAGTTCTTCCACCGAGGTGGCCAGCGGAGGAAGCAGCAACCCCACGTCGCCCGGTGGAGCACCGGCACCTACACCGACTCCTACGCCGACCCCGACTCCCGCCCCCACCCCTGCAGGGCCGCAGCTCGCCGGCCTGAGCAACGGCTCGGTGGTTGCGGGCCAGGTCTCCCTGTCCGCGACGGTCCCGGCGGGGACGAGCCAGGTCGAGTTCCAGGTCGACGGCGGCACGATCGCCACGCTGCCTTCCGCCCCCTTCACCGCGACGTGGGATAGCTTCTCAGTGAAGAACGGGGCGCACGCCCTCGCGGTCCGCGCGACCGACGGCGCAGGCACGGCCACGGCCTCGGCGCCCGTCCAGGTGAACGTGACGAACAAGATCGATCACGTGTTCGTGATCCTGCTCGAGAACCACGACTGGTCGCAGATCAAGGGCAGCTCTTCGGCCCCGTACATCAACGGCACGCTGCTCGCGCAGGGCGCGCACGCCGAGAACTACCAGAACGTCCCGAACCTCCACCCGAGCTTGCCGAACTACATCTGGCTCGAGTCGGGCAGCAATCAGGGCGTGACCGATGACGCGACGCCGTCCAACCACCGGCTCACGACGAACCAGCACCTCACGGCGCTCCTCAACAAGGCGGGCGTGAGCTGGAAGTCGTACCAGGAAGACATCACCGGCAACGAGTGCCCGATCGACTACGTGGGCCTGTACGCCCCGAGGCACAACCCGGCGGTCTACTTCACGGACATCAACGGCGGCCTCGACCGCAACAACGCGGACTGCATCTCGCACATGCGTCCGTACACCGAGCTGAGCCGCGATCTGGAGACCGACACCGTCCCGGCGTACAGCTTCATCACGCCGAACACCTGCAACGACATGCACGACTCGACGGGCTGCGCGACCACCAACTCGGTGAGGAACGGCGACACCTGGCTCGCTCGCGAGGTCCCGAAGATCCTCGCCTCCAATGCCTACAAGAACGGCGGCGCGCTCTTCATCACCTGGGACGAGAGCGAAGGCGGCAACGTGCCCATCGGTTTCATCGCCCTCTCTCCGCTCGCCAAGGCGGGCTACTCGAACACGATCCGGTACACGCACAGCTCCACGCTGCGCAGCATCCAGACGATTCTCGGGGTCTCGCCGTTCCTCGGCGATGCCGCGAACGCGACCGACCTAAGCGACCTTTTCCGCAGCTTTCCCTGATCCTGCCTCGTCGCGGAAGAGGTTCCAGATGGTGTCGCGCTGCAAGCGCAGCGCGTCTTCCCACTGCGGCTGCGACTGCACGCGGGCGAACTCGAAGTCGATCCAGTAGAGCCGCCCCGTCGTCGCGCCGCGGATGAAGTTGCCGAGCTTGATGTCGAGGGGAGCGACGCCGCGGGCGTTCATCTGCCGCAGCATGTCGAGGATCTCGTGGCGGAAGTCGCCCGCTCCCCCTGCCTCCTCGAGAAGCGTCACTTCCCGTCGCTCCAGCTCCCGCGCGCTGAGGCGCATCAGGTCGCGCGAAGCGGCGAGGTCCTGGTCGTAGACCGCGGCGCCGGTGCCCGCCGCGCAGGAGCGCAGGGTCTGCCCCTGCACGTAGTCGATGTAGATCGCGCGGTCGACCAGATCGATCGCGCGCAGCTTGGGCACGAAGGGTACGTCCTGTAGCCGCAAGAGGACCGCCGCCTCGCTGTATAGATAGAATCCGACCGCGTTCCAGAAGCGCCGCTTCGCCCGCACGCCGAGCGGCACCGGGCGCTCGCCCCAGTCGCGCGCCCCGGCGCGGAACGGGCGATAGCGCTTGCGGATGCAGACGCGCCCTTCCAACAGGACGATGTCGAGCTGGTTGAGCGACCGTGGCGCCCGGCGCTTGCGGCGCTCGAAGAAACGGGCGTCCCGCGGATCGACCGCGAAAGCGAACCCGTCTTGATCGATCTCCGCCAGCACGCGATCGGAACGGACCCCCGCTTTCACCGACGGTATCGCGTCCGGACGGAGGGCGTCGGCGAGCGGCGGCGTGGCGAGCACGACGCCATTGACGGAGAGCGACGAAAGGACTTCTGCCCGCACCCGCAGCAGATTGGCGATTCCGTTTCCCACCAGACGCTGCAGGAAGGCCGGAGCCTCGGTGCTCGCGCCTGGCGGAGAAAACGCCGTGGCACCGTCCAAGGCGGAAACCGCCGACAAGGCGTATGACGCCGACTTCCCCTCCATGGATCCCGTCCCCCTGCCCCTACGTCGCGTCCCTTAGAAGCAATTAAGGATTCGAAAGCGTGACAGCAACTCGTCAGGCGGGTGGCGAGACGCGGGCGGCCGGCGGGCGCGCAGCCTGCGGCCTCTCCACGCGTGAACCGGAAGCGACTTCCGCAGCGCCGTCCACGCGGAATCGGCGCCGCCAGAGGTCCAAGACCCACAGCGAGTAGAGCTCTTCCTTGCGGTCGGTCCTGCCCAGAAGGTGATCGTCGAGGAGCCGCCGGACGGCCTTCTCGCCGAATCGCGTCCGCGCGAACGAGTCGGAGGAGAGCAGCGCGTCGCGAACGGCGCCGTGCAGGGTGGTCCGGAACCAGTTCGAGAGCGGGACGGTGAAGCCGCGCTTGCCCGGCGCCGTGCAGCAAGCCGGCAGCCTGGCCCGGGCGGCCTCCCGGAGGAGCCACTTGCCGGTGCCTCCGCGCAGCTTGACGCGTGCGGGCAGGCCCGCGCACCACTCGATGAGGCGGTGATCGAGGAACGGCACGCGCAGCTCGACGGACGCCGCCATGGTCATCTTGTCGGCCTTGACGAGCAGATCGTCGGGGAGCCACACCCGCCGGTCGAGCTCCAGCATCCGTTCGAGCGGCGGAAGGCCCTGGGTCTCGGCCCATTCGCGCGAGAGCCGGTGGACGAGGCGCTCGCTCACCATGTGCGCGTGCCCGTTGGTGAGGATGGACTTCTCGTCGTCGGTGAAGGCGACCGAGACGCCGCGGTAGCGCTGCTCGAGCGGCAACGTCGCCCATCGCAGGTACTTGCGGGTCTTCGGATCGCGGAAGCGAGGGAGGAGCGCGGCCGCGAGCGGCGCCGCGGCGCGCAGGTCCTCCATGAAAAGCATGGTCCGGTAGATCGGGTATCCGGCGAGCACCTCGTCGGCGCCCTCGCCTGAGAGCACCACTACCACCTCTTCGCGGGCCCGCTTCGAGAGATAGTAGAGCGGCACGCAAGCGGCGTCGGCGACGGGCTCGTCCATGTGCCAGACGAGATCGGGCAGGAAGCGGAGGAAGTCGTCGGAGGTGACCAGCACCTCGCGGTGCTCGGTGCCGAGGGCCTTCGCGACGAAGCGGGCCTGGTCGAGCTCGGAGGAGCCGTCTTCCGTGCGATACCCGACGGAGAAGGACTTCACCCCTCCTTCGCCGCGCTCCTTGCGCAGGTCGAGCATCTGCGCGGCGATGCAGCTCGAATCGAGGCCGCCCGACAAGAAGACGCCGACGGGCACGTCGGACATGAGCCGCGCTTCAGTCGCGGCCTTGACCCGGGACCAGAGCTCGCGGGCGAGCTCGTCGCTCGAGCGGGAATCCGGCTGATCCGGGTACTCGCACTTCCAGTAGCGCCGGACCCGCAACTCCCCCTTCTCGTAGACGGCGCAGGAGGCGGGAAGGAGCTTCTGGATGCCTGCGAACATGGTGAGCGGCGCGGGGACGTAGCGGGCGCTCAGGTACAGATCGAGGGCCTCGTCGTCGAGCTCCCGCGGGACGTCCGGATCGCAAAGCAGCGACTTCACTTCCGAGCCGAAGAGGAGCCGGTCCTTGCCGAGATGGTAGTAGAGCGGCTTCTTGCCGAGGCGGTCGCGGGCGAGGAAGAGCCGCTGGTTGCGCGAATCCCAGATGGCGAAGGCGAACATCCCGACCAGACGCTCCGGCAGCGAGGCGCCCCACTCCTCGTAGCCGTGGACCAGCACCTCCGTGTCGCAGCGCGAGCGGAAGACGTGGCCCTTCGCCAGGAGCTCTTCCCGGAGGGACAGGTAGTTGTAGATCTCGCCGTTGAACGTGACGGTGACCTTCCCGTCCTCGTTCTGCATCGGCTGTGCGCCGTTCTGCGAAAGGTCGATGATGGAGAGGCGGCGATGCCCGAGCGCGATCGGCCCCTCGACGAAATGACCGTCGCCGTCGGGCCCGCGGTGGACGATCACGTCGGTCATGCGCCGCACCAGCGCGCCGTCCGCAGGTCGATTCGAGTCGCGATTCAAAAAGCCGCTGATGCCGCACATCTGTTGATCCGCCTCCAGGCTTACCCTGGGCAACCTGTGCAGCAAGCGGGCCGGCGGCAAGATGTTTGCCCAGGATCGAAGGGGAAAAATCGCCCGGAGACGGGCGAAAAGCAGCGCCTTGGGGGAGTTAGAACAGCCAGGCGACGCTGAAGGTCGGGTGGACGAGCCGACCCGGCCAGACGACCACCTCCGCGAGACCCTCGATCCGTCCGTAACCGAACCGAAACCCGCCGGTCAGCCCGAGGTTCGTGGTGTCGCTGGTGAGCGTGTAGCCGTCGCTCGTCACCGTGAAGTCGGCGTTCACGCGAGTGACTCCGACGCTCGCGAACGGAGTCAGCCGCGTGCGGCCGAGGTCGAATCGATAACCGGCGGAGACGTCGCCGCCGTATTCGAAATCGTCGAGCGTGTCCTTGGTGTTCGCGTCCGTCACCGGGCTCTTGGAGGTGGCAAGGAGCACCGTCGCGCGTATCCCCGCGGTGAACGGGCTGTCCGGAGTCCAGGCGAACCCCGCCTCGAGCGCGCCGAGATGCGACTGGACGTCGTTGATCGGGATGGGCGGGATGTAGGCAAGCCCGACGAAGGAGCGGAAGTCGTTCGGGGCGGGAAGTCCGTACGCGAGGCGCAACCGGGGGAACAACGGCGTCTTGTCGCGAGGGGTGATCTGGGTCTTGCCGCCCGTCTGTCCGTTGATGGCCGGAATGCCGACGATCTCCATCCCCAGCGCGAGCTGACCCGGCCGGTACGCGCCGGGAGCATTGTCCGGAGGCACCGCGATGAGTAGCGAGGCGATCTCGATCAGGCGCTCTTCCTGGTCGAGCATGGTCTGCGCCCGCGCGGCGCCCGCGAAGGCGGCGAGCAGAAGCGCGCAGACCGGAAGAACTCTCATTGATGCGGAGCCCGCGCGAGACCGGTGAGGAAGACGCCGCTCGTGTCGAAGCCGGCGTAGTACATGTTCCAGGTGTTGCCGTCGAGGAACACGGAGGGCGTGGTGAGCCCGCCGGAATCGAAGGTGCCCGGGACGCCGGCGACGAGCGCGGCTCCAAAGGGACGGCCGTCCTGCGGGACCTTCACCCAGGTGATGCCGTCGTTCGATTCGGCATAGCCGATCACGCCCTGGCTGGGGCCCCCGGTGACGGGCCGCGCGGCCTGACAGCCGCGGTACCACATGCGGTAGAGTTGATCGCGCTCCTTGAAGACGGACGGCTGGTAGGCGCAGGCGACGTCGAAGGCTCCGGCGGGTCCGAGATCGAGGACGGCGCCGCCGGTGAGCTTGCCGGGCTTCTTCGTCCAGGTGCGGCCGTCGGTCGAGGTGGCGAGGGCGACGCGCCAGAAGTTCTGCTTGTCGTTCGCCGAGTAGTACATCTTGTATTCGTTCGTGTCCTTTATCACCCAGACGT
>JBJMQD010000387.1:0-5717 GCA_045802855.1 Myxococcales bacterium
CTGGTCCTCCGCGTCCCGGTGAAGGACCGGACCGGGGGATTCAAAAGCATCCGGCGCGAGGTGCTCGAGACGATCGTTCTGGGGACGGGGACGTCGTCGGGGTACGCCATCCAGATCGAGCTCACCTACCGGGCGCTCCGGCGCGGCTTCCGCGTGGTGGAGGTGCCGATCACGTTCGCGGATCGCAGGATCGGGAAGAGCAAGATGAGTCGCGCCATCGTGTTCGAGGCGCTGTGGAAGGTGTGGGCGATCCGGGCGTCGGGCGGCCGCTGACGCACCGCGTCCCGTCCCGGGACGGGTGACACCGGCACAGACGCCGAAATGCTCAGGCGCTCGCCCCGGCCTGAAATGCCCGCGGCGTCATTCCCGTCCAACGCTTGAACGCCTTGAAAAAGGCCGGTGGCTCGACGAAGCCAATCAGATACGCAACCTCGCTCGCTGACAGCGTCCCTCGAGCGAGATAGCGCTTGGCGAACTCTTCGCGGACGGCGTCGACCAAGTCGTTGTACGTGGTTGCCTCCGCGGCCAGGTGCCGCTGCAGGCCGCGCGTGCTCATGCCGAGATCCTTGGCTACCCGCGCCATCGAGGTCCCGCCGCCGCCCATTGCGCCGATCAGGTGCTTGCGCACCCGTGTCGTCAGCCTCACGTCTGACGCCATATCCGCGAGAAGCTTGCCGCACTCGACGTCGAAATAATCTCGGAGGCGCGAATTGAACGTCGCGATCGGCATCTCGCGGAGCCCGCATGCGTAGACCAACTCGTATAGCGGCGCGCCGAACTGCGGCTCGACGCCATATTGCTCGACGAACGGCGATGCATCCGGAGGCGTGCCGTGCGACAGGCGAACCGCCACGGGCCGCGGCGAAGCGCGGCCCAGCCGGCGCACCGCATTCGCCATGTCGGCGACGGTGAAGTCCATCGCGGCCCGATAGCCCTCGTCCCTCGGATCGCCCGGCCACGGATACCAGATCATCCGCTCGGCATCCGCGTCGACCTGCAGCTCCCAGCGCGCTCCGGCGACGTAGATCCCGCGGCACGCGGCCGTACGGTCGTAGGCCTCGCCCAGGGTCTCGCAGCTCATGGCCAGAAAGCCGAAGAGCTCGTTGTCTTCCAGCTTGAACGCCGCTGCCGCGCGCAGCGGAAAGGCTCGATCCGGGATGAGCGCAACCGCGCTCCGCCAGAGCGCCAGGTAACGCTCGATGTCGACGTGCTCGTCGGCGCTGGGCGGCCTCTCGAAGGCGATGCCGGCCTCGCGCAACAGCCGCGCAGGGTCGATCCCTTCCGCCCGGGCCGCCGCAGCGACGAGGAACGGAACGAACGAGGTGATCGATCCGGCAACCGCCATGGCAGGAGCTTACGCCGCTGGCGCCTGCGGACACGACTCTGGCGCCCGGCGCCATCCTCGGAGCGCAACGAAATCCGTACCTTGCCTGCACATGACGGCAACCCCGCCGTCGGAAAAGGAGCTGCCGATGACGCTCGTTCGCGCCGCCTTCACGATGGTCCTGGGTCTGCTCCTGTCCCTTCCCGCTCGCGCCGATACCACGTCGCTGCAACCCGACTTCGCGGACACCCGCGAGCTGATGGTCCACGCCTTTCGGGCGCCCTCCATCGGTCTCGAGTACCGCGCCGGCCACTTCGGCGTGCACGCGGGCGCGTATACCAGCGTGCTCAACACCGCCGGCCAGGCCACCTGGTTCTTCAAGGCTGGCGTGACGGGCTACTTCCTGCCGATGCGGCTCACGTCGGAGCGCCACTCGTCGTTCTACGCGTCGGCCTCATTTCTCCGCGGCGTGCA
This sequence comes from Myxococcales bacterium, assembly GCA_045802855.1. Lineage (GTDB taxonomy): Bacteria > Myxococcota > Myxococcia > Myxococcales > 40CM-4-68-19 > VBKO01. The sequence goes on from JBJMQD010000387.1 coordinate 1,799, forward strand.
GAGCGGGTGGTCGAACGGCTTCATGCCGGAGGCGGGTTTCCGCTGGGCGGCCTGGAAGGGCATCGATCTGCGGTTGGGAGTCGCCGTGCTCCTCGCGCCCGGCAGGCAGGTGTACGTCAACCCGACTCCGGGCATCAGCTGGTCCTTCTAACTCCTGGGACAACCAATGATCACCTCGCGACGGCTCGCCGGCCTCTCGTTCATCGTCTTTCCTCTCGCGATCCAGATCCCCTTCCTGCGGCTCGCCCGGACGTTCCGGTACCCGGACATCCTGCGAGAGCCGCCGGGCGACGTCCTGACGGCGTTCCACCAAGGCGGCAGCGCGCTGATCGCGAACTGGTACCTGTTCGCGGCGACCATCCCGCTGTTCCTGATCGGGGCGCTCCTGTTGCCGCTCCGCATCGCAAGGGTGTTCGCGGCGATCTCGGCGGTGGTGCAGATGACGGGTCTATTGCGCTCCGGTCTTCGTCGTTCCCGTGCTCGGAAACGAGTACGCCCAGGCGACCACGGAAGAGGCGCGGTCCGCCATCATCACCATCTTCATGGTGCAACACCAGGCGCTGGGAGTCGTCCTGGGCGAGCACCTGGGGCAGCTCTTCTTGGCGCTCTGGACGGTGGCCGCGGCCGTGGGTCTCGCCTCGCTGCCGCGGGCGCTGCGGGTGGTTGGCGTCGCGGCGGGCTTGACGATGCTCGCGGGAATCGCGGATGGGTTCGCGACGGTGCTGCCGATCCAGAGCGCGGTCATGAAGGCATTGCCGATGATCGCGTTCACCGCCTGGTCGCTCTGGTTGCTGGCCCTCGGCGTCAGCCTGGTGGGCCGTCAAAGCGCTGGCACGAATGAATCGGCAGAGATGTTGCGCGCGTTGCACTCACCATCAGCCTGATCATACCGCCGTGAAGAAGGCGCGGGCCCGTTCGCTGCGCGGCCGTTCGCAGACCTCGGCGGGCGGGCCGTCCTCGACCAGGCGGCCTTCGTCGAACACCCAGATCCGCGAGGCGACGCCGCGAGCGAAGCCCATCTCGTGGGTGACGACCAGCATGGTGTTTCCGCCCCGCGCCAGATCGCGCAGCACCGCCAGGACTTCGCCGCGCATCTGCGGATCGAGGGCGCTCGTCGGCTCGTCGAGGAGCAGGACGTCGGGCTCCATCGCCAGCGCGCGGGCGATGGCGACGCGCTGCTGCTCGCCGCCCGACAAGGAGGAAGGCCTGGCAAGCTCGCGGCCAGCGAGCCCCACCCGTGCGAGGAGCGCCTTCGCGCGGGCCGCCGCGGAGCCCGGCGCCTCGCGTTTCACGTGCATGGGCGCGAGGCAGATGTTCTGCAGGGCGGAGAGATGCGGGAAGAGATGGAAGCCCTGGAACACCATTCCGACGCGCGTGCGCAGGGTCCTGAGCGACGAAGGGTCGGGGTGGTTTCCGGCATCGAGCGACAGGCCTGCGACGGAGATGCTTCCCCCGTCGAACGAGTTGAGGCCGTTCAGGCAGCGCAAGAAGGTGCTCTTGCCGCCCCCGGAAGGTCCGACGATGGCGATGGTCTCACCCGGGTACACCTCGGCGTCGATGCCGCGCAGCACCTCCCGCTTGCCGTGGAACTTGCGCAGGCTGCGGACGCGGATGATGGCGTCGCTCACGCCGGCGCTCCTTGGAGCTCCAACGATTCGTTCTCGAAAAGGCGGGCCTCGAGCCGGGCGGCGAGGCGCGCGAGCGGGTAGCTCATGGCGAAGTAGAGCGCCGCGCAGGCGAGTCCGGGCAGCGCCCACGAGCGGACGTCCACCGCCGTGATCGTCATCTGCTTCGTCAATTCCACCACCGTGATTACCGAAACGAGCGAGCTGTCCTTCAACAAGGAGATCAGGTCGTTCGTCATGGCGGGCAGCGCGGTGCGCAGCGCCTGCGGAAGGAGGACGAGGCGCAAGCTCTGCGAGCGGCTCAGGCCCAGCGCCGCCGACGCCTCGGTCTGGCCCGTCGGGATCGCGGCGATCGCCGCCCGGTGCACCTCCGCCTCGTACGCGCCGTAGTTGAGGCCGAGGCCGAGGACCGCGGCGCTCAGCGCGGAAAAGTGCACTAGGGGAGCGAGGCCGTAATAGAGCAGGTACAGCTGGAGCAGGACGGGAGTGCCGCGGAACGCTTCGATGTACGCATGCGCCGCCCCGCGGGCGAAGGGACCTCCATACAGGCGCAGCAGCGCGAGGAGCAGGCCGAGCGGCACGGCCAGCGACATGCTGCTCAGGGAGACGAGGAGCGTGACCAGCCCGCCGCGCAGGAAGAGCGCGATCTGGCCGGCATCGAAGCGCGCCTGCGGCTCGGAGATCCTCTCCGGAGGAGGCGCCTGCGGAGGCGGCGCGGCGGGAAGGCCGTACCGCGCGAAGATCCGCGACAGCTCTCCGCTCGACTCCATTGCGGTGAGCGCGCGGTCGAGGGCGTCGCGCAGGTCCGGCTCGTTCTTGCGCACGGCGATGACGTACGTGCCGCGGGCGACGTCGGCGTTCGCGAGCGCGAGGTCAGGCTTCGTCAGGCCGTACCGCGCGGCGATCACCGAATCGAGCAGGACGGCATCGGTGCGCCCGAGCTGGAGATCGCGATACGGCTCCTCCTGGCCACCGTAAAGGGCGATGTCGATATCCGGGTGGGAGCGGAGGATGGCATGCGCGAGCGAGCTCGAGAGCGTCCCGACGCGATGCCCCGATAAATCCGCGAGCGTCTTGAAATGCGCGCCGCGCCGCACGACGAGCTGCTCGGTGAAGGCGAAGTAGGGCCGGCTGACGAGCGCCTGGGCGCGGACGGCCTCGGTGTCCTCGATGCCGTTCATGGCGATGTCGAAATCGCCGCGCACGAGCGACGGGAGGAGGTTGCTCCAGTCGTTCTGCACGAACCGCTCGCGGACCCCGAGGCTCTTCGCCAGCCCTTCCGCGATGAGGACCTCGAATCCTTCCAGCTTCGAAGGGTCGCGCGGGTCGCGGTAGACGAACGGCTCACCGCCTTGCAGGTCGCCGCCCCAGGTCAATTCGCCCTGGGCGCGAACGCGGTCGACCCCGCCGGCGAGAGCGGCGAGCGGAGCGAGGGCGAAAAGACAGATCGAGATGCATGCGCGCTTCACGAAAGTCCTTGTGAAGGATCGCGCCGCGCGACGCAATGGCCGCGGTGACCAGTCGTCAGCGGCGTGCCCGCCCCCTCACGGTGCAAATAGCGGCTCCTGAGCTGCGGGCGGAATTGACCTCTTCGCGCGAGCCTCGGCCATGAACTCGCGTCCGTACATCTTCTCCGCCTCGTGCTGGTGATGCGCGCGGCACCTCAGGACGATTCGTTCCGGATCGTGCAAGTGCGTGCGGGCGAACCCGTCCAGGTGATCGAACTCGAGGAACCCCGTCTCCTTGCATCTGTGGCCACGTGCGTCGACGAAAGTGCAGCGTCCGCCGTCGCGGCCGTAGACGTAGCGCCGGATCGCCGCAGGTACCTGCCGAGAAGACGCAGGGCCCGCAAGTTCGGTTGCTTCGGTGCGCGGTTTGCCAACGGCAGCAAAGCGCTCCTTCTCGACTTTCTCGATCAGCGAGTCGAGAGCCTTGTCGAAGATCGCGGCGATGTCCCCCGACGGGACGCGGTGCCGCAGCAGGTCCTGCGCCCGCCGGAACTTGTCGCGCAGCGCCCTGCTCGCCGTGAACTGCACCGTGAAAGTGTCCTCGCTCAGCGGTGCGACGACGGCGCGCTGCTCGCGACGTGGAGCCGATGGCGAGGCAACCGGTGACGTCATCTCCAGCGTGACCTGCTTTGCCACTCTCCGCTTCCGCAACGAGTCGGGAACGGGCGGCTTCGGGTCGAGCCGCGCGACGATCTCTTCGATCTGGCGCTTCGACTTCCCCGCCGCCTCCGCGAGCAAGTCGCGGTGGTTCTGCTCCGTGAGACACCGCGCGAGGAGGCGCAACCC
>JBJMQD010000050.1:0-5694 GCA_045802855.1 Myxococcales bacterium
CATTCCATCACCTCCTTTCGCCAACACGAATGAGCGTAAACGGTAGCGGCGGCACGCGCAAGACTCACATCAGTCGTGTGAGCGGATAGGCGACATCCCGGCCGGCGCCGCCCGGGCGGGAGCCTTCCCGCTCCACGGACCAGGCCGGGTTGGCCCATGGTCCAATGGCCGCGGCATTCCCCCCGACGGCCAGAGAGCGTAATGACCAGATCTCCGTTGGAGGGGCCCCATGAGCGAAGCCAGAGTGCTGGAGCAGACGGCGCCCGTCCCACCACCGACGGCCCTACAGGCCACCCGGGACATCGGCCACGCACCGCTTCTGGAGCGGTACGCGGCGGGCAAGGCCCTCCGGGACAAGTGCCCGCGCCGCTCGCACCGCGGCTGGAAGCCTCCCGCGGGCCGGCGGGATGCCGTGGAAATGGTGCTCGATGCGGAGAAAGGGCGGATGGCGAACCTGCTCCCGCTGCGACACGGGCGCATGGTGCGATCCGCGTTCACTTTCTACCGCGGAGCGGCCTTGACGATGGCGGCCGACCTCGCGTCGACGCCGGCCACCGGGCTGCGCGTGCAGTGCTGCGGCGACGCGCACCTCTGCAACTTCGGCGGCTTCGCCACGCCGGAGCGGCGGGTCATCTTCTCCATCAACGACCTCGACGAGACGCTGCCGGGTCCCTGGGAATGGGACGTGAAGCGCCTTGCCGCGAGCTTCGTCATCGCTTCGCGCGACAACGGCCTCGGCGACGAGATCGCGCGGGACGTGGTCCTGACCTGCGTCCGCAGCTACCGCGAGTCGATGGCGGGGTTCAGCGAGCTGAAGACGCTCGAGCTCTGGTACGAGTCCGTCACCGCCGAAGATCTGGTAGCCGGCATCAAGGATCCCGCATTCCGCGCCCGCGCCCTGAAACGCCTCCAGCGCGAGCGCGGGAAGAGCATCGCGGAAGACATCTTCCCGAAGCTCGTCGACAAGAAGAGCGACACGCCGGTCATCAAGGACCAGCTTCCCATCATCTTCCATCACTTCGAGGGCCAGAGTCCCGAGCAGATGAAGAAGGTGGTGCAAGAAGGGATGGCCGCGTACCGCGAAACGCTGCCGAGCGCGTATCAGTCGCTCTTCGACCGGTACGAGCTTCGCGACGCCGCCATCAAGGTGGTCGGGATCGGCAGCGTCGGCACCTCCTGCTGGGTGCTGCTCTTCACGGCGGGCGCGCGCGATCCGATGTTCCTGCAGGTGAAGGAAGCGCGCCCCTCCGTGCTCGAGCCGTACGCCGGTGCGAGCGCCTTCGCGAACCACGGACAGCGCGTCGTGGACGGATACCGGCGCATGCAGCCGGCGAGCGACATGTTCCTCGGCTGGAGCCGGGGCCCGAGGCGCGACTACTTCGTCCGGCAGCTCAGGGACATCAAGATCAGCGTCCGGGTCGAGACCTTCGGTGCCGCGGAAATGGAGCTCTACGCGACGTGGTGCGGGAAGGCGCTCGCTCTCGCGCACGCCCGGTCCGGCTCCTCGGCGCTCCTCGCCGGGTACCTGGGCAAGAGCGACGTCTTCGATCTCGCCATCGCCGATTTCTCGCTCGCCTACGCCGATCAGAACGAGAAGGATCACGCCGCCCTCGCCCGCGCGGTGCGCGGCCGCAAGGTCAAGGCGGTCTTCGAGACCTGATCAGAGCGCGAACTCGAGCACGACCTTGATGTCGTCGGGCTTGCGCGCAAGCGCGCCGGCGAAATTGTCGGGCCGCTCGCGCCGGGTGATGAGCCGGGCAAGCCAGGAGCGGTCGGCGCGGGCGAGCGCCGCCGCGGCGCGGTACCAGTGCCGCTTGTTGGCGTTGACGCTCCCGACGATCACGTTGTTCTTGAGCACCGCCCCGGCTGCGACGTCGGCGACCGCGGCGCCCAAAGCAGCGCCGCCGGTTCCCACGCCCGTGAGGCAGAGGATGCCTCCAGCCCCGATCGAATTGATGCAATCGCTGATGACCTGGCCGACGCCGGTGCACTCGATGATCACATCCGGCTCGAACCCGATCTCGGATACGCGGCCGCTGTGGTAGGTCGCGCCCAGTGCGCGCGCGAGGTCGGGCTTCGCTCCCGACGCGGCGCGGTCGAGGACGTGGACCTCGAGTCCGCGCTGGCTCACGAGCAGGGCCGCGAGAAGCCCGATCGGTCCCGCGCCGGTGATCAAGACGCTGCGCGGTTCCCAGAACGATCGCGTGCCGATCGCGATGACCTGCTCGACCGCCTTGGCGACGACGGTGGTGGGCTCGAGCAGGACGCCGAGGAGCCCGAGCGAGCGGTCGACCTTCATCGCGTACTCGGGCTCGATCCGCCACCGCTCGGACATGAAGCCGTCGATCTGCTTGATGCCACGCTCGGTGTACTGGCCGTTGCGGCACATGTCCCATTCACCGACCGCGCAGCTCGGGCAGGGGACGGGATCCGGACGGCGGACGATTCCGACCACGTGATCGCCCTTTCGCAACGAGGAGCCGCCGGGGTCGATCACGCGGCCGAGCGACTCGTGCCCGAGCACCAGACGCGAGCGGCCTTCCGGTGCCCAGCCGTATTTCCCTTCCGCGATCTCGGCGTCGGTCCCGCAGACTCCGACGGCGACCGCCTCGACGAGCACCGATCCGTCGCGGGCATCGGGCTCGGGGACATCCTCGAAGCGGACCGAACCGGGCTTGTGCGGCTCCACGGTGATGGCCTTCATCGCCTCTCTCCCTTCGTCAGCCCGTCGCTCGTATCCCAGGCCGGTGCGGCGCGGCATTGGCTCAAGGTTCCATGCCTGGATGCCTATTCGATCCGGCGCAAATCATTCGCGTCGCCTGCGACCCGCGCCGCATGTACATCGGCAGCGCGCCCGGTCTACGCTCCCCGGCATGGGCAGGCTCGGTGCCCGGATGCTAGCGCGGCTCGCCGGGGCTGCGGTGATGGCCGTAGCCGCAGCCGACGCCGCGGACGAAAAGACCGTCGTCACGATTTACGCCGAAACGCGGTTGAATCCGGTCATCGCGATCCTCGACGACACGATCCAGTCCACGCTGCAATCGCGCTCGGCCAACCCGATCCGTTTCGACATCGAGTACCTGGACCTGTCCTGGTTCGGGGGACCTGGCGGGGAGGATCTGCACGCGCGGGTCCTCAGGGAGAAATACGCCGGGCGGAAGCTCGACGTCGTGATCGTCTGCGGGGAAGCGGCGATCGCATTCGTGCTCCGCGAGCGCGCGGCGCTCTTTCCGGGCGTGCCGATCGTGTTCTGCCTCGCCGATTACGAAACGATCGACGCGACGACGCTGGAACCGGACGTGACCGGGGTCACGATGCTGATGGACTGGACCGGCGCGGTGGACCTGGTTCTCGGTCTACATCCGGCAACCAAGCGGGTTGCCTTCGTGGGCGGAAGCGGGCCCACCGCATATCGATGGGAGCGCAATGCCCGCCGCAAGTTCGCCAAGTTCGGCAAGCGGGTGGAATTCGTTTACCTCACCGGTCTTCCCATGCCGGAGCTCCTGAAATCGGTCGCCGGGTTGCCGGACGGCACCGTCGGGCTGTTCAACGTCTTCCTCCGCGACAGCGCCGGTCGCACCTTCACCACCTCCGAGGCGCTGGAGCTCGTCTCTCGCGCGTCCAGCGTCCCGATGTACGGGATGAGCGAGTCGATGTTCGGCTATGGCATCGTGGGAGGCCCGATCATCGACCTCGCCGGCCAGGGCAGGGCCGCAGCCGAGCTCGCCCGGCGCATCCTCGTCGGCGAGCGCCTCGGCCCGGCGGACATCGTCGCCCAGCACGCGAATCCGTACCTGTTCGACGCCCGTCAGCTCGAGCGGTGGAGGATCGCGGAAGACAAGCTGCCTCCCGACAGCGTGGTGCGCTTCCGGCAGCTTCCGACCTGGTATCTGTACAGGCGTCAGATCCTGCTGGCGGCCGCGCTCGTCGCGCTGCAGACCTTGCTCATCGCCGCCCTCCTCCTCGAGCGCCGCCAGCGCAAGCGCGCCGAGCGGCGACTCGACGAGCGGCTGCGGTTCGAGACGCTGATCTCCGATCTCGCCGCCACCTTCCTCGAGATCGGCGCCGTCGAGGTCGATAGGAAGATGGACCACGCGCTGCGCCGGATCGTCGAGGAGCTGCGCGTCGACCGGGCCAGCATCATCGAGTTCTCTGGCGGCGAGCTTCGCGTGACGCACTCATCGAGGCAGAAGGAAGTCGCCTACCTGCCTGCGGTTCTCGACGTCGCCGGGTTGCCATGGATCGCCGAACGCCTCTGCCGCGGCGAGGTGGTGAGCTGGTCGCGTCCGGACGAGCTTCCGCCGGAGGCCGCGATCGATCGCAAAACCATCGCGTCGCTCGGTGTGAAGTCGCTGGTCCTCTTGCCCTTCGTGCTCGGCAAGAGCGAAGGAGGGGTCCTCGCCTGCAGCTTGGTCCGCGACGAGCGGAAGTGGGACGACGAACTGGTGGCGCGGCTGCACCTCCTCGCCGAGATCTTCGCGATGGTGATGTTGCGCCGGCGGACGCAGACGGCGCTGGTGGAGAGCGAGCGCCGCTTCCGGGTGATGGCAGACGCCGCTCCGGTGATGATCTGGATGGCGGGCCCGGACGGAGGCCGCATCGACTTCAACCGGCGTTGGGTCGAATTCACCGGGCGTACCCTGGAACAGGAGCGCGGCGACGGCTGGTTCGAAGGCGTGCACCCGACCGACAGGGATGCGTGCAAGGACGCGTACCGGGAGGCGCTGCGTGCCCGGAGCCCGTTCAACATCGAGTACCGCTTGCGGCGCGCGGACGGGAGTTACCGGTCGGTGCTGGATTGCGGTGTCCCGCGCTTCGACGGGGACGCCGCATTCCGCGGCTACGTCGGTTCCGCGATCGACATCACGGAGGCCAAGGCGGCCCACGAGGACGCCGAGCGTGGACGCGAGGAGCTCGGGCACGCGCTTCGCGTCGCCACTCTGGGCGAGCTGACCGCCACGCTCGCGCACGAAATCAACCAGCCGCTGACCGGGATCTTCAGCACCGCCCAGGGAATGCGTCGCGTCCTCGAGGCCGGGGAACCGACCCGCGTCGAGCTCCGCGAGGCCTTCCGGGACGTCGCGAGCGACGCGCGCCGGGCGTCCGAGATCGTCGGACGCGTTCGCACGTTGTTCCGGAAGGAGTTGCCGGGACGCCGCCCCCTCGACGTCAACGACGCGATCGTGGTCGTCACCAGCCTCTTGCGGAAGGAGCTGGAACGCAAACGCGTCGCCCTGCAGCTCACGCTCGCGAGCGAGCTCCCGCCGGTGCTCGGCGACGCCGTCCAGCTCCAGCAAGTGCTCCTGAACATCGTCGTCAACGCGTGCGACGCGATGGAACGCATCGAGGGCATCCCGCGCGAGCTGCGGATCGAGACCGCGCGCACCGGACCCGAACGCATCAGCATCATCTTCCGGGACTCCGGGATCGGCGTCAGGGACGGCGACGTCAGCCGCATCTTCGATCGATTCGTCACCACCAAGCGGGACGGGCTCGGGATGGGATTGTCGATCAGCCGGTCGATCATCGAGGCGCACGGCGGCCGGATCTGGGCGACGCGCAACCCGGATCGCGGGCTCACCATCCACGGCGAGTTGCCCTGCCTGCCGTCGTGATCGAATCCATGGTCCCCGCCGCGGGTATCTACCGCTGGTGCGCGAGCTCACGAAGAGCTTCGTCGTGAGGTGCGAAGCT
>JBJMQD010000052.1:0-5477 GCA_045802855.1 Myxococcales bacterium
AAAGGGCGAGGTGGAGAGTCTTCAGATCGTGCGCGCCTCGAGCGCCGCCCTTTCCCGCGACCTCATCTCGTTCAAAGCCGCGGCGGATCGCCTTCGCGGCCTCGCCGCCGCGCCTCGCCTCGGCGCGGGGGCGCTCGACCCGGAGATCGTGCTTCCGGGTCAGGGCGCCCGTCCGTCACCGAAGGCCGCGGAAGCGCCGGTCCGGCAGGAGCTGAAGGACTTCGAGAAGTTCCAGGAAGCAGTGCCGGGAAGGGGCAGGAGGAACGCGCTCATCGCGGCGCTCATCGCGTTCGCGCTCGCCTCGGCTTACGTGCTGTTCTTCAACATCCCGAGGGTACACGAAATCGACGGGCGCAGCGCCAATATCGCGGGCATCGTCCGCATCGAGCTGGGCGAGACAGCCGCGCGGGTAGTGGTGGCGGATTCATTCGTGGAGAAGCCGGAGCCGGCGCTCTCGCAGTTGATGTCGCTCCTTCGCGAGCAGAAGATGAGCAACGCGGTACTCGTTACTGCGACCGGCGCGCCCGCAGGACAGATCGACCTGAAGTCCGGCGCGACCGCTGGAATCCGCGGGCTCAAGCAGAAACAAGCGGCTCCGGCAGCAAACGGAAAGTAAATCGCTGCTGCGACCGCCCCCTCAGAGAGCGACCGGTTCCTCCACCGGCGGGATCGGGGCGGCCCCGTCCTGGAAGGTCTGCGTGTATTTCCAATTCGGAATGCCGATGAAGTTCCCGGTCGCCTCGAGCGTGAGAGTCTTTCCGTCTGGCGAAATGTTGTAGCGGTAGCGCAAGTGCAGGCCGCCGTCCGGCGGGAACGGGAAGTTCTGCCAGCCGGCGGCGGTGGGATCCCACGTCGCGGACGGTCCCGGCGCCGAGGGCGGGTTCTGCGCGCTCCAGCCGTCGCCGGCCAGGGGTGTGCCGTAGGAGCCAGTGTTCTGGTAGTTGTTCCGGAAACTCAGCTCGACCTTGCTCAGCACGTTGGCAACCTCGGCCTTGCGCGCCCTCGCGGCGAACCGCTGGAACAGCGGGATGCAAAGCACGGAGAGGCAGCCGATGATGGCGAGCACCAACATCACCTCGATGAGCGTGAAACCGCGCCGGTGCTGGATGCGAGCCGAGTCCTTGAACATGGTGCAATATTCTGTCGCGAACGGCTCTAGACGCAAGACAGGAATGTACCTACCCCGGCCTACTTCCGATTGGAGATGAGGTCCGCGGTAAGTACTGCATCATGTCCAAATCGCTCATGAATTTTATCAATCGACGCATTCAGTCGCGACCGCCGGTCCGCCTGTCCGTCAGGTAGCGGAAGCTGCGCGACCAGTCCTGAGGCATGCACACCCGTCAATCGGACCAGACCCGGCGGCACGTGGCCCAGAAGCTCGCGGACGACATCGTAGAGGGTGGCCCCGTCGTTCGTCGGCTCCCGGAGGGTGCGCTGCCTGGTGGTGATACGGAAGGTCGACGACTTCACCTTCAGGTGGACCACCCGTGCCCGGAGGCCGGCCCGCCGGAGCCGGGCGGCCACCCGGAGCGACTGCCCGTGCAGGAACGGGTGTAGGTCTTCGCCCGATAAGTCGTCCTCGAAGGTCTCCTCCGCTCCGATGCTCTTCGCCTCGCGGTCCGGCTCGACGGGACGGGGGTCGATGCCGCGTGCGAGCGCGAGCAGCCACGGTCCCAGGCTCCCTAGCTCGCGCGTAAGCCAGGCCTCGTCCGCCCGGGCGACGTCGCCGATGGTCCGGAGCCCGAGATCCACCACCACCTTCTCGGTCTTCGGACCGACGCCCCACAGCCTCGAGACGGGGAGCGGCGCGAGGAACTCCTGGACGCCGCCCTCCGGAACCACGACGAGGCCGTCCGGCTTGCGCAGGTCGCTCGCCACCTTCGCCGCGAACTTCACCTCGGCGATGCCCACCGAGGCAGTGAGGCCGAGCCGCTCGCGGATCCGGGCCTTGATCTTCGCGGCCTGTTCTTCCGCGGGGCCGAACAACGCGATGGACCGGGTGATGTCGAGGAAGGCCTCGTCGAGTGAGAGGCCCTCCACCTCGGGCGTGAACTCGTGGAAGATCTCGAAGACCTTCTCGCTCGCTTCGGCGTAGCGATCGAAATGTGGCGGCACGACGAGGAGGTGCGGACAGAGGCGGAGCGCGCGCGCCATCGGCATCGCCGAGCGGACGCCGAACGGGCGCGCCTCGTAGCTCGCCGCAAGTACCACGCCGCGCCGCGCGGACCCGCCTACCGCGAGCGGCTTTCCGCGCAGGCGCGGATCGTCCCGCTGCTCGACGGACGCGTAGAAGGCGTCCATGTCGACATGCAGGATCTTGCGCCCCGGCGGCGTCACCGGGGCGGAGTGTAGCCGGTCCCCCCGACTACGGAACTGATGTCGCGCGCCGGCCGGTGATGAAGTTGAAGATCACGAGCAACAGGCCGACCACGAGGGCGATGTGGATGAGTCCGCTCGTGACCTTGAATGCGAGCCCGATGATCCACAGCGCAATCAACACGAGTCCGATGATGGCGAGCATGCCTGCACCTCCTCGCCCGAAAATGGACGTTGCGGGCGCAGTCTGCCTGCCTGCACGCTCGCGGAGCGGGAGCGGCGCTATCGGCCGTCGATGTACGTCTGCAGTTGCTCGATGAGGAACTGCTTGTCGTCGAGCATCAGGCGGATGACGTCGCGCATGGAGATGACGCCGCAGACCTTTCCGGAGTCCTCGACGAGGAGGTGGCGGGTGAAGTGGTCCCGCATCAGGTTCGAGCACTCCGTCTCGGACGTCTTCGAGTCGATGAGCGGAAGATCGGTCCGCATCGCCTCGCCGACCGGCATCGATCCCGAATCGCCGCGGGCGAGGACGCGGGAGACGAGATCGCGTTCGGTGACCAGCCCGATGATCTTTCCCCCCTCGCGGACCGCGACCGAGCCTACCTTGCGATCCGACATCAGCCGGGCCGCCTCGCGGCAGGGAGTCATGGAGTCGAGAGCGATGAGATCCCGCGTCACGTGGCGTTCGATCGTGGCCATGGATCCTCCGGATCCGGAGCGTAGCCGCGACGACTCGGTGCCTGTCAAATCCCGCTTGGATCCCTGACAAAAGGGTCATGGATCTCGACGCGCATTTCCTTCGCCTCATCGGCCTCCTCGACGCGGAGCGGGCCGCGGACCGGAAGCGGTTCGAGGACGCAGCGGCGAGGCTCTCCTTGCGGGAGCGGGCTGCCCGCGGGTTCGCGATCGCCGAGGCGGAACCGGTCGAGGAGAGCGGGCTTTCCGGGCGCGCCGTGGTCGCCTACGCCGCACCTCCGGGGCGGGAGCTGGGAGGAGCGCAGATCGGGGTGGGGTCGCTGGTTCGCGTCGTCCCGCGACGAGCCGCGGAGGACGAGGCTCCGACGGGCGTCGTAGCGCGAAGGACGCGGAGCCGCGTCTCCGTCGCCTTCGACGAGGCGCCGCCGGACTGGGCGACCGAGGGCCGGGTCGCCCTCGAGCTGCAGCCGAGCCCGGTGACCCACGATAGGCTTCTCGGGGCAGTCCGCCGCATGCAGGAACAGGCCCGCTGGCATTCCGTCCTCCGCGGCGACGCGCTGCGATCCGGCGAGCCCCCGCACCGCGTCGCCGCCGCGAAGATGAACGCGGAGCAACTGGCGGCGGTCGAGCTTGCCGAACGCGCGCAGGACCTGGCCCTCGTCCATGGTCCGCCCGGAACCGGGAAGACCACCGTGCTGGTGGAGATCATCCGCCGCGCCGCGGCCCGGAAGACGCCCGTGCTCGCCTGCGCGCCGTCGAACCTCGCCGTCGACAACCTGGTGGAACGTCTCGCGGCGGCCGGCGTGCGGCCCGTCCGGCTCGGCCATCCTGCCCGCGTGCTCGAGACGGTGCTCGATCACACCCTGGAAGCGCGCGTCCGCGAGCACGAGCAAGGACGGATCGCGGCGGACCTGGTCCGCGAGGCGCTCAAGATGCGCGATGCCTCCCGCAAGCAGCGCACGAAGCGTGGTCCGGGACGGTTCTCCGAGTCGAGAGCGATGGAACGAGAGGCGCGGGCCCTGTTCGCCGAGGCGCGGGAGCGAGAGGACCGGGCGGAGGCCGACGTCCTCGAGCGCGCGGAGGTGGTGCTGGCGACGCTCACCGGGGTGGATACGCCCGCGCTGCGCGGGAGGCGCTTCGAGCTTGCGGTGGTCGACGAGGCGACGCAGGCGATCGAGCCCGCCGCATACCTCGCGCTGTTGCGGGCCGACCGCGCCGTGCTCGCGGGCGATCACCTGCAGCTTGCGCCCACCGTACTCTCCACCGTTGCGCAGAAGGGCGGCCTCGGCGTGTCGCTCTTCGAGCGGATGGCCGTTTCCCATCCTTCGGCCATGGTGACGCTCGCCGAGCAGCATCGGATGAACGACAGAATCCTCCGCTATCCGAACAAGGCGCTTTATGGCGGTGCGCTGCGCAGCCATCCCGACGTCGCGGCGCATTCGATCGACGACGCCCCGCTGGAGGTCATCGACACCGCCGGACGCGGATTCGAGGAGGAGACGCCGGAAGCCTCCGACAGCAAGGCGAACGAGGGGGAAGCCGGGCTCGCGGCCGCCGAGGTCGAGCGGATCATCCAGAAGGGCGTCCGTCCCGAGGACATCGCGGTCATCGCGCCGTACGAGGCGCAGGTGCAGAGGTTGCGGCAAGTGCTTGCGGGTCGAATCGATGAAGGGCTCGAAATCGATACCGTCGACGGCTTCCAGGGGCGGGAAAAGGAAGCGGTGGTCGTGACGCTCGTGCGTTCGAACGACGAGGGGGACCTCGGATTCCTCGCCGACATCCGCCGCATGAACGTCGCGCTCACGCGGGCGCGCAAGAAGCTGGTCGTGATCGGCGACTCCGCGACGGTCAGCCGGCACCCGTTCTACGAGGCGTTCTTCCGCGATGCCGAGGAGAACGGCGCGTGGAGGTCGGCGTGGGATCGGTGCTAAGGTCCACGGCCCCGATGGCCGAGAGCGCGCAGCAGTGCGATTTCGCCGACGCCCTCGAACGCGGGGAGATCGTGCGGTTCCACCGCGCACCGATCGCGCTCCCCTCCGAGGACGATCAGGAATTCCTCCGCGCTTCGCTCGCCCCATACCTCGCGCGCAAGAACATCCTCGCGGGAGAGACGCTCCTGCGATGAGTGATGCGCCTTCGAGCGTCCTCGTCCTGCGGTTCTCCGCGGTGGGCGACGTCGTCCTCACCGCTCCCGCTCTCGAGGCCCTGCGCCGGGCGTGGCCGCATACCCGCATCGTCTACGCGGTGAAGGAGCGGCTCGCGCACCTCGTCCGCCACAATCCCAACGTCGACGAGGTGGTGACCATCGGGCCCTCGCAGGGAGCAATCTCCTTCGCGCGAAGGCTGCGCGCGCTGCGGCCGGGCGCGGTCCTCGACCTGCACAACAAGATGCGGAGCAAGGCGCTGCGGCTCTTCTTGCCCGGGGTGCGCAAGGTGGTCTGGCACAAGCGCGACTTCCG
>JBJMQD010000056.1:0-3261 GCA_045802855.1 Myxococcales bacterium
AGGGCTGACCTGTCGCTGCGCGACAAGATCTGCGTCGTGACCGGGGCTTCCCGGGGCATCGGGTTCGCCTGCGCTTCTGCGCTCGGAACCGCCGGCGCGCGCGTTGCCGTATGCGCTTCCGGTACCGTACCGTCCGTTCCCGCCGAGCTTTCCCGCCGCTGCGACGTATCCGACTCGCAGGCGGTGGGGCGGTTCTTCACGGAGGTGCAGGCCGTGCTCGGCCCGCCCGACGTGGTCGTCTTGAACGCGGGAGTGCTCGAGCGCGGCCCCCTCGAGGAGTTCACCGACGAGCAGTGGGACCGGGTGCTGGGCGTGAACCTGCGCGGCGCCTTTCTCTGCGCGCGGGCGGCGTGGAGCAGCCTCGCCCGGACCCGCGGACGCCTGATCGGGATGGGATCCATCAGCGGCACCCTGGGTACGGCCGAGGCGGCCGCCTACAACGCGAGCAAGTGGGGGCTGACGGGCCTCGTCAAATCGCTCGCCGAGGAGGGCCGCGAGGCGGGTATCTTCGCCGCCCTGGTACTGCCCGGAAGCGTAGACACCGAAATGCTGAGGAAGACCCCTTTCGAGCCGCAGATGACCCCCGAGGACGTCGCCCGCGTGGTGCGCTTCCTCGCCGAGGAGGCCCCGTTCGCGATGACCGGGAGCGCGGTGGAGGTATTCGGATGAACCTCGTCGAGGAGCTGTCCAGGGTGGTCCCGGGCGCGACCGTGCTTCCCCAGGGCGAGCGCGCCGCGGCGTACGAGCACGACGAAAGCGGCCTCGGCAAGTTCCCGCCCCAGGCGGTGGTGCTCGCCCGCAACACCGAAGAGGTCGCGAGCATCCTCCGCTACTCGCGCGAGAAGCGCATCCCGATCGTTCCTCGCGGCGCGGGAAGCGGCAAGAGCGGCGGGGCGCTGGCGGAGCGGGGCGGAATCATCCTCTCGCTGGAGAAGATGGACCGGATCCTGGAGATCTCGCGAGCCGACATGGTCTGCGTCGTGCAGCCTGGCGTCATCCTGGAAAATCTCCAGAAGGCGGTGGAGGCGGAATCCCTGTTCTATCCTCCGGATCCGAACTCGCAGTCGTGGTGCTCCCTCGGCGGCAACCTTGCCCACAATGCGGGTGGTCCGCGCGCCGTGAAGTACGGCGTCACCTCCAACTACGTCCTCGCGCTCGAAGCAGTGTTGCCGGACGGACAGATCATCCGCGCCGGCCATCGGAGCTGGAAGGGGGTTGCCGGGTACGACCTCGTGCACCTCCTGGTCGGCAGCGAAGGGACGCTCGGCATCATCACGGAAGCGACCCTGAAGCTCATCCCGCTGCCCCGCCGGGTGGAAACGATGATGGCGCTGTTCCACACCGAGGACGAGGCCGCCTCCGCGGTCCAGGCGATCTTCGATGCCGGGCTCCTCCCCCGCGCCTGCGAGCTGTTCGACGGCCCGACGATGCGCGCGGTGGGCCCCCGGGCGCCCTTCAAGTTTCCCGAAGGCGTGGGGGGTGCGCTCCTCGTCGAGTTCGACGGCCACGGCGACGGCGTCGCGGAGGAACTGGGCCGGGCGGGCGAGCTGTGCGCGGAGCAGGGCGCCATCGACGTGCTCGCCGCGCAAGACGAGGCCCAGCGCAGGAAGATCTGGGAAACGCGGCGGATGACTTCGGTGGCGATGACCGATATCCGCCCGTTCAAGATCAGCGAGGACGTGGCCGTGCCGCGCGGGAAGCTCGTCGAGCTCATCCGCGAGGTCCGCAAGATCGGCGAGAAGCACGGCCTTCCGACCGCCTGTTACGGACATGCCGGCGACGGGAACCTGCACGTGAACCTCCTCTTCGCCTCGCTCGAGGAGCGCCACCAGGGCGAGTCCGCGGTCTGGGAGGTCCTCGATGCGGCGATCCGCCTGGGGGGCACCATCACCGGCGAGCACGGGGTCGGAGTCGCCAAGCGCCCGTTCCTTGCCCGCGAGCAGGCCGCTCCGGTGATCGACTTGCAAAAACGCGTCAAGCAAGCGTTCGATCCGGAAAACCTGCTGAATCCGGGCAAGATCTTCCCGGCTTGACCGACCCCGGCGCGTGTCTTACGGTCGCGCCCCCTTTCATGTCCGACCACACCGCAGAGGCGCCCGTCGCGGCGGGAACGGCGGTCCAGCCCGAGGATCGCGAGCTGGTCTCGCGCGCGCAGCAGGGCGACGGCCCGGCCTTCGCGACCCTTGTCGCTCGTCACCAGCGGCAGCTCTACCGGCTCGCCCTACGCATGACCGGGAGCGAGGCCGACGCGCAGGAGGTCCTGCAGGAAGCCTTCCTCAACGCCTACCAGAAGCTGCCGAACTTCCGCGGCGAAGCACAATTCTCGAGCTGGCTCTACCGCATCGCGGCGAACAGCGCGCTGATGCGGCTCCGGCGCAAGCGGCGCGCTCCCGACGCCCTCCAGGATCAGCCGCTCGAGCTGCAGGGGCCCAAATTCTCCGTGGAAGGGTTTCTCGAGCCGCAAAATGATTGGTCGCAGCGTGCCGATACGCAGATGATGGATCGTGAGCTAGGGCAAGCGATCGACCAGGCGGTCGGCGCCTTGCCGGAGGATTATCGGACCGTGTTCCTGCTCAAGGACGTGGACGGGCTCTCCAACGAGGAGATCGCTTCCGCGCTCGATTTGACGGTGCCGGCGGTGAAGAGCCGCCTCCACCGCGCAAGGCTCGCGCTGCGGGAGAAGCTCGGCGACTTCTTTGGGCAGTGAACGAACCGTCGTAATCTCGAATCGCCCGCACTTGCGCGGCATCGATCCGGAAGCCAATGGACCATCGATGACGAACCCCTTCGAGCATTGTGCAGACTGCGTGGAGCTCCTCGGGGAATACGTCGACGGGACCCTTCCGGCCGAGAAGGCACAGGCGCTGGAAGCGCACCTTTCCCTCTGTCCACCCTGCATCACCTTCGTCCGCACCTACAAGGCGACACGCGTCCTCTGCCGCCACAAGCTCGCCGCCGAGATGCCTGCCGAGCTTTGCGAGTCGCTGAACTCCTTCCTGGCGAAGAACGTCCCCGGCTACGTGCCAGAACCGGCTTCTCCCGCCGCCGACAGGGCGGCTCCCGCATCTCCTCTCAAGAAGAACTAGGTTCGTCGATGAGTGCTCCGCCCTGCAGGGCTTCGCGACTGGCGACGCCGGCAAAGCCGGCTCCTCCGCCGTATGCTCCGCCCTGCGGGCTCCGCCCGTCGCCGGCAAAGCCGGCTCCTCCGCCGTATGCTCCGCCCTGCGGGCTCCGCCCGTCGCCGGCAAAGCCGGCTCCTCC
>JBJMQD010000099.1:0-3545 GCA_045802855.1 Myxococcales bacterium
CCATGCGCAGGCAACAGCACGCCGGGGGCCGGCCGATCGCGGGGACGAGGCCGACGGCTTCGAAGGACAGGAGACACGCGGCAAAGACACCGATGGCGCGTCTCGCGCGCGAACTCCCCAGGTTCGCGATCACGGGTCCGGCTTACCCCCAGGGACGAAGGTCGTCAACGCAGGTGCGCTCGGTCTGCCGCCGGAGGAGCAGCGTCGGAATTCGAACCAAGCTATGCTCCGCGCAGAAAATGCGCCCTGCCCGAGTCATCGCGATGTTCGTGCTGGCGCTCGCGTCGTGCGGGAAGACCGAACAACCGGTTTTCCAGGGCGCCCAGTTCAACACCGCCGGCGGCGTCATGCCGCTCTACCCGGCGGAGTCGATTACCGATCAGGAGATCGCCGACATCGTCGCATATATCGGACTTTGATGGCCGCCCGGATCCGCTTCGGCCCCGCCGGCTGGGATTACCCGGATTGGGCAGGGAAGGTGTACCCGAAGCCAAAACCCAAGGGTTTCGATCCGCTTCGATATCTCGCGGAATACTTCCAGACGGTCGAGATCAATTCGACCTTCTACCGGCCGCCGACGGCGCAGGTGGCGCGGTCGTGGGCAAAGCGCGTCGCGGACCAGGCGGACTTCCGCTTCACCGCGAAGCTCTGGAAGCGCTTCACGCACGAGCGCACGGAGACGTGGACGAAGGACGAGGTCGCCCAGGCCCGCGAAGGGCTCGACATCCTCCACGACAGCGGCAAGCTCGGCGCGGTGCTGCTCCAGTTTCCCTGGTCCTTCCGCAACGACGAGGGGAATCGCGAATGGCTGCGGGATCTCACCACCACCTTTGCCAGGTACGCGCTGGTCGTCGAGGTCCGGCACGAGTCGTGGAACGAGCCGGGGTTCTACACGGAGCTACGGGAGCGGGGTCTCGGGTTCGTGAACGTCGACCAGCCGCTCTTCCACGACTCGATCAAGCCGTCCGCCCGCGCCACCTCCACCATCGGCTACGTCCGCGTCCACGGCCGCAATTACAAGGACTGGTTCCGCAAAGACGCGGGCCGCGACGCTCGCTACGACTACTTCTACTCCGCAAAGGAGCTCGAGCCCTGGGCCGACCGCACCCGCGACCTCGCCGGGGAGCCGGGCGTCTCCGAGGTGTACGTCGTCAACAACAACCATTTCGAAGGCAAGGCCGCGGCGAACGCGGCGATGCTCGAGGCGCAGGTGACGGGAAAGCGCGTCCGGGTGCCGGAGACGCTGCTCGAGACGTACCGGAAGGAACTTTCGCCGCTTGCGCGAACCTGAACGTGGGGAGCCAGGTTGATCGCCCTGCGTCATCGGCGCTGCATCCTGGTCGCCGGATTTTTGACGGTGGCCTTCGCGTCGGGACCGCTACCGGCGCAGGAGCGCTCGCGGTGGACCCTCGATCCGTCGGTCTACATCTTCGTTCCCGGATTGAGCGGGACGGTCGGGATCGGAAACGTCGACGTCGACCTCTCGAGTCCCTCGAACGTCCTCCTGAACATCAACTTCGCTTTGATGGGAAACGTCCGGGTCGGCTACGGCGACTGGGCGTTCACCACCGACGTGTTCTACGGGAACGTCGGCGCGACCGAGAACCAGTTCAGCGGGAGCGTGAAGGAGCTGATCGTCGAGCCGACCCTCAGCTACCGGGTCTACCGGTGGCTCGAGCCCCTCGTCGGGTTCCGCTACGACAGCGTCATCGGCGACACCGACGGGCCGCTCTTCCACAACCACGCCCTGACGCAGGACTGGTTCGACCCGATCGTCGGCGCCAACCTCCGCTTCCCCTTCGCAAGCAGCTTCGAATTCGTCTTCCGCGGCGACATCGGGGGATTCGGCGTCGGCTCGAAGCTCACCTGGCAGGTCTTCCCGTACGTTGCGTGGCGGGTCTCGAAGCTCATCTCGTTGCAGGGCGGCTATCGCGTGCTCGCCGTCGATTACGAGAGCGGCACCGGCAGCGGCCGCATCAAGTACGACATCGTCGAGCCGGGGCCGCAGTTCGGGATCACATTCCTGCTCGACCTCTGATCCGATGCGAGCCACCGACGCCTGGTTCCACCTGCAGGCGGCGCGGTCTACCCTGCGCGGCCCATGACCCACGCCCTCTTGCTTTCCGTCGCGCTGCTCTCCGCCGCCCCTCCCGCGAACGAGCTGCTGCGCGACCTCCGCTACCGGGCCATCGGCCCCTTCCGCGGCGGCCGGACCAAGGCAGCGAGCGGCGTCCCGCAAAGGCCGGGCGTCTTCTACGTCGGCGCCGTCAACGGCGGGGTCTTCCGCACCGACGACTACGGACGGACCTGGACGCCCCTCTTCGACGATCAGCCGACCGCGTCGATCGGCGCCCTGGCAGTCGCTCCTTCCAACCCTGACGTGATCTACGTCGGGAGCGGCGAAGGGCTCCACCGGCCCGATCTCTCGACCGGCGACGGGATCTACAAGTCGACCGACGGCGGGAAGACCTTCCGCCATCTCGGCCTTCGCGACGCGCAGCAGATCCCGCAGATCGCGATCGATCCGCGGAACCCGGACCGGCTCTTCGTCGCCGCCCTCGGACACCCGTACGGACCGAACGAGGAGCGCGGGATCTTCCGCTCGACGGATGGCGGCGAGACCTTCGAGAAGGTCCTCTACCGGGACCCGGACTCGGGCGGTGCGGACGTGGTCCTCGATCCCTCGAACCCGGACATCGTCTACGCGTCGCTCTGGGAAGCCCGCGAGGCTCCCTGGGAGAACGGCGAGTTCTCGGGTCCCGGGAGCGGCCTCTACAAGTCCGTCGACGGCGGGACACACTGGCGCAAGCTGACGAAAGGCCTCCCCACCTACGAAGCCGACGAGCTTGGCCGCATCGGCATCGGAATCGCTCCCTCCCGCCCTTCGCGCCTGTTCGCGACCGTGGCCGCGAAGAAGAACGGCGGGCTCTATCGCTCCGACGATGCCGGCGAGAGCTGGACGCGGATCACCGCCGACCAGCGCGTCGCCGAGCGCGCCGACGACTTCGCCGAGGTGAAGGTCCATCCTCGCGATCCCGACATCGTCTTCACCGGCTCGGTGGTGGTCTGGAAGTCGACCGACGGCGGCAAGACCTGGAACGCGCTCCGCGGAGCGCCCGGCGGCGACGACTACCACCGCATCTGGATCGATCCCGAGCGCCCCGACACCATGCTCATCGCCTGCGATCAGGGAGCCATCGTCACGGTGAATGGAGGCCGCACGTTCAGCTCCTGGTACAACCAGTCGACGGCGCAGATGTTCCACGTCAACGCGGACAACGATTTTCCGTACCGGCTTTGCGGCGGGCAGCAAGAGAGCGGCTCCGCCTGCGTCCGCAGCCGCGGACAGGACGGCGCCATCACCTTTCGCGAGTGGCATCCCGTCGCGGCCGAGGAATACGGCTACGCGGTTCCCGACCCGCGCAATCCGGACATCATCTACGGCGGGAAGATCACCCGCTACGACCGGCGCACGACGCAGGCCCGCCAGATCGCGCCGGTGATGAAGGAGGGCGCCTCGTATCGCGTCATACGCACGCAGCCCG
>JBJMQD010000220.1:0-5223 GCA_045802855.1 Myxococcales bacterium
GAGGGTGGTGACGCTCCCCACCGAGGAGCGCGAAGTGCCGGAGCCGCGCTGCTGCTGCAGGGCGACCGCTGGCGGAAGCCCCTCGACCTCGTCGACTTCCGGGATGCCCATCTGGTCGAAGAGGCGCCTCGCGTACGGCGCCACCGATTCGAGGTACCTGCGCTGCGCCTCGGCGTAGAGCGTGCCGAAAGCGAGCGACGACTTTCCGGAGCCTGAAATCCCGCTGAACACCACCAATGCATTGCGCGGGACCTGCAGGTCGACGTTCTTGAGGTTGTGCGTCC
Organism: Myxococcales bacterium; assembly: GCA_045802855.1. Classification (GTDB taxonomy): domain Bacteria; phylum Myxococcota; class Myxococcia; order Myxococcales; family 40CM-4-68-19; genus VBKO01. Next base: position 285 of record JBJMQD010000220.1, read on the forward strand.
GCGCGCCCCGCACGCGGACGAATCCGGACCGGGGCCGTGCTCCTTCACCCACGACCGGCACCCGTTCTCGCAGCCGCCCGGCTGCCCGTCGGGGAGAGGTTCATCCGGAAAACATAGCTACCGTCAGGGAATCAGGACGGCGCGGAACCGGATCTGGTTCTCCATCACCTTGGCGAGCGCGGCGTCCGCTTGCTCCAGCCGGAAGGTCTCCGTGCGCGGCCGCACGCCGGTCAGCGCGCTGAACTGCATCGTCTCCTCGGAGTCGATGGCGCTGCCGCTCGGCCACCCTGCGACCGTCCTGCCACTGAGGAGCGAGAAGGCGGACACGCTGAGCGGCTCGAACGGGGCGGCTACGAGGAGCAGCTTTCCGCGCGGCTTCAACCCGTCGATCGTGCTGGCGATGGCGGCGCTGTGCGGAGCGGTGGCGAGAATGACGTCCGCTCCGCCGAGCTTCTTCAATCCTTCCGCGGCGGGAGTCTTGTCGGTATCGAGATACTCGTGGGCGCCACAGTGGCGGGCGAGATCCTCCTTGTCCGCTCCCCGGGAGATGGCCACGGTGCGAAAGCCCATGTTGGCGGAGTACTGGAGCGCGAGGTGCCCGAGGCCGCCGATTCCCTGCACGGCGACGATGTCCCCGGCCCGGGCGCCGCTGTTGCGCAGCGAGTTATAGGTGGTGACGCCGGCGCACATCAGGGGCGCGGCCTCGACCGCCGTGAGCTTCTCCGGAATCCGCGCGACTGCCTCCGCGGGCGAGACCATGTATTCGGCGAACCCGCCGTCTTGCGTCACGCCCGTGATCTTCGCCTGCTCGCAATTGATGAATAGCCCCTTGCGGCACGCGTTACACCGGAAGCAATGACCACCGTGCCAGCCGACGCCGACCCTTTCGCCAGTCTTCCACCCGATTACGCCGGGGCCGATCGCGTTCACCCGTCCAGCGATCTCGTGTCCAGGAACTCGCGGCAACTGCATCCCGGGGAACGCGGCTGCCTTGACCATCGCGTCGCTGTGGCAGACCCCGCACGCCTCGACCTTGACGCGGATCTGTCCCGGTCCGGGTTCGGGGATCTCCCGCTCCACGACCTCGAACGGGCCATTTGCCCTGGAAACCTGCACGGCCTTCATGGTCGGCATCGATCCTCCCCTGGCCCCCTTTTCCATCACCAAGGGATGCCGACTGCAAGCTCCTGTCGCGCGGGACCGGCGAAATAGCCTGCTTCGGCGTTTCGTAGCCACACGAACCACGAGGTTTCGAGTGAAACTCGCCCCTCTCGCCGTGGTCCTGTGCGGCGCCTTCGCCGCCCGCGGGAATGCCCGCCCGCCGGATTTCGCCGTTCCCGCCGCCCAGCGCACCGAGCTGGTCGGGGCGGTTCTCGAGCATTTGCGGCAGTACTACGTCTTTCCCGAGCGCCTGGCATCGGCCGAACCGCGGCTGCGCGCGCGATGGGAGTCCGACGATTTTCGCAAGCTGGATCGTGCATACGCCATCGCGGATCGCATCAACGACGATCTGCGGGACGTGTTCCACGACGGCCACCTCAACCTCCACCTCGCCGGGCCGTTGCCGCCCCAGTTCTTCGACGATCCCGACAACCCCGATCCGAAGACCGTTGCCGAGGGCGAGGAGCTCGACCGCCGGATGCACTACGGCGTCGGCAAGGTGGAGGTGTTCCCGGACGGGATCGGTTACCTCGAGATGAAGGGATTCGCCGCAAAGACGCGAGGCCAGGAGAAGGCGTACGCGGCGGCCATGACGCAGCTCGCCGGGAGCCGCGGGCTCGTCATCGACCTGCGCGCAAATGGCGGAGGAGACGGCGACTCGGTCGCGGACCTGGTCGGGTACTTCCTCGCCAAGAAGACGTTGCTGCAATGGGACGTCGAGCGCTCCGGCAAGCAGCGCGAGCACTTCAGCGCCGAGAAGGTCGACGGCCCGCGCTACGGCCAGAAGCGGCCCGTCTACGTGCTGACCTCGAATCGCACCTTCTCCGCGGCCGAGGAGTGTGCGTACGACCTGCAGACGCAGAAGCGGGCCACGATCGTGGGCGAGCACACGGGAGGCGGGGCCAACCACAACCGCTTCTTCCGCGTCGCGAAGGACTTCGCGCTGTCGGTGCCGTACATGACGACGAAGAATGCGGTGACGGGGAAGAACTGGGAGGGCACGGGCGTGTTGCCCGATGTCCCGGTGCCGGCGGCCGACGCGCTCACCACCGCGCAGCGGCTGGCGAAGGAGAAGCTCGCCGCGGGAGGGTGAGCTACTGCGCCATGGCGCGGATGGCGGCGACGTCGATCCCGTACCTGGCGATCCAGCGCTGGATCTGCGTGCGTGCCTTCCCCATCGCGCGCGCCGCCGCCGCGATGTTTCCGTTCGACTGGAGCAACAGGTCGCGGATCCGATCGCGCCGGTCGCGTTCCGTCTTGGTCAGGTCTCTCTTCGCCTGCGGGCGCACGGACGGCGCCGCAGTCGATGCGAGCGCTGGCATACGGCGTTCGCGCACTGATTGCGGCAGATGGTGCGGCGCGATCATCATCGGGCCCTCGCCGTCGCTCGCGGCCAGGTCGACCGCCACGAGCAGGGCCTGCCGCAACTCGCGCACGTTGAGCGGCCACGAATGTTGCAAGACGAAGCGCAGTGCGTCCGGCCGGAAGCTCACCCGCTCGAGAGGCACGTCGCGGAGGATCGCGCGGATGAGGAGCCCTAGATCTTCGCGCCTGTGCCGCAGCGCCGGAACCCGCACCGGCAACAGACCGACTCGCGCGAACAGATCGGCGCGAAACCTTCCCTGCGCGACCATCTCTTCGAGGCTGCGGTTGGTGGCCGCGATGACGCGGAGATCCACCGGAAACTCCCTCTCGGAGCCGACGGGCCGGACCTTGTGGTCTTCGAGAACGCGCAGCAGCTTTACCTGCAGTCCGGGCGCCATGTCGCCGAGCTCGTCCAGAAACAGCGTCCCTTGGTGCGCCGCGCGGATGAGACCCTGCCGATCCGCGTGCGCGCCCGAGAACGCGCCGCGCACATGGCCGAACAGCTCGTCCTCGAGAAGGTTCTCCGACAATGCGCCGCAATTGACGCTGACGAGCGGGCCCTTGCGCCGGGACCTCGAGTGCAGGAAGCGTGCGAGGACTTCCTTTCCGGCGCCCGATTCGCCCTGGATGAGAACTTCGTGAGAGGTTCGCGCGAGACGGTCCGCCCTGGAGAGCTCGAGCTCCCATTCCGGATTCAGCGTGAGAGGCTCGCCTTCGAACGAATCCGGTCCCCTGCTCGCGGGGACCGTTCCCACTGCCGAGGCGCGAAACAAGAAGAACGTGTGCCCCATCTCCAGAAGGTCCCCGTCCCGGAGCCGGACGGAATCGCCTGGGCGCACGGGTTCCGAATTGACCAGGGTCCCGTTCGTCGAGCCTTCGTCGCGAACGTGCCAGGACCCGTCGGCGTCCTGCTCGAGCCGTGCGTGCGACGGGGAGGCGAACCGATCCTTCAATCCCAGCCGCAGCGAGTTCCCTTGAATCTCCGCCGCCGGGACGCGAGACCGGGCAAACGACGCCTCGCCGATGCGGAAGAGCGGGTAGCGCGCCGCGGGCTGCGAAAGATCGTCGGCGCACATCAGGCGAAAGAGGAGAGGACCGACCTCGCACGGGTCGCCCGCGCCGTCGTTCCCCAGCTCCGTCGTGGTTTCGGCGGCGGCCTCCTCTTCGCTCATCCACGCGAGTTCCGATGCCATTTCAGCGAGGTTCATCGAAAGAGGCCTCCCCTTCTTGTCGAGGGCACACGCGTTGCTGGTCGGTCGAACCTGGTCCCACCCCCCATGAATCCCACGCCCGAAAGATTGAGGTTCCAGCCGGCGTTTGTGACGCGCCACCGTGTCGACGCCTGTGTCGCCACAGGCTCGCCCGCCCGCCGATCGGCGATTCGAGCCCAAATCTCGAAGGATCGGCGTGGCACGCCTCCTGCTCTCAGCGAGGCAGGAGGCGGACGGCGCGCTTACTTGCGCTTGGGCACGTACAAGTCGGTAATCGTCCCCTCGTACGCTTCGGCGGAGAACGCCACGGTCTCCGACAGCGTCGGATGGGGGTGGATCGTCTTCCCGATGTCCACCGCATCCGCGCCCATCTCGATGGCTAGCGCCACCTCGGCGATGAGATCGCCCGCGTTGGGACCGACGATCCCACCGCCGATGATCCGATGCGTCTCCTCGTCGAAGAGGAGCTTCGTCATCCCTTCGTCGCGGCCGAGCGAGAGGGAGCGCCCCGACGCCGCCCAGGGGAAGTTGCCCTTCCCGTACTTGATCCCTTTCGCCTTCGCCTCCTCCTCGGTGACGCCGACCCACGCCACCTCGGGATCGGTATAGGCGACGGACGGGATCACCCGGGCGTCGAAGAACGACTTCATCCCGCTCGCCGCTTCGGCCGCGACGTGCCCCTCGTGGACCGCCTTGTGGGCCAGCATCGGCTGCCCGACGACGTCGCCGATGGCGAAGATGTGCGGAACGTTGGTGCGCAATTGATTGTCGACCGGGATGAAGCCTTGATCGGTAACGGTCACCCCCGCCTTGTCCGCCGCGAGCATCTTGCCGTTCGGAGCGCGGCCGACCGCGACCAGCACCCGATCGTACGTCTGCGGCTCGGCCGGCGCGCTCTTGCCCTCGAACCAGACGTGCACGCCGTCCTTCGCCGCCTCGGCGCGCACCACCTTGGTCGAGAGCATCACGCTCTCGTAGCGTTTAGCGACGCGGCGGGAGAGTGGCCGCACGAGGTCGGGATCGGCCCCCGTCATGAGCTGGGGCAGAAGCTCGACGACGGTGATCCGCGCCCCGAGCGACGCGTACACCTGCGCCATCTCCATGCCGATGATGCCGCCGCCGATGACCAGCATCTTGCCGGGCACGCCTTGCAGCTCGAGCGCCCCCGTGGAGTCGATGATGCGGGGATCGGGCGGCAGAAA
>JBJMQD010000228.1:0-10927 GCA_045802855.1 Myxococcales bacterium
CGAGCGGAGGCGCGTGCCGCCCGCGACGCGAAAGCCAGGTGCGAAATCCTTCCAGCTGCTCGCGGCTCGGCGCGACGTTCCAGCGCGCCTCCTTCAGGACGTTGAGCGCGGCGATGGCTTCGAGGCCCAGGTCCGCGAGGACACAGAGAGCGAGGAGAGCGCTGCGGCCGATCCCGTACTCGCAGTGGACGAGCACCCTGTGCCCGGCGCGCAGCTGCTCGCGAACCCAGAGAACGCCGTCGTCGAGCATCCGCTGCGAGATCGCGCAGCGATCCTCGGTAGGGAGGCTGAGGAGAAGGAGGCCGTGCTCGCGCAGGATCGCTTCGTCGTCGCAGCATTCGCGGCGCACGTCGACCACGCGGGCGATTCCCAGATCGTGCAGGAGGTCTGCGGCGCGCTCCATGGGAAAACTGCCGCCCACCGCGAGCTGCGCAGTGACCCAGCTCAGGTCGAGGTCTTCGCTCACCGGCATTCGTCCTCGTCCGCCGTGTAAGCTACTCGTCCATCCGGCTCCCGACTACCTCGAGCTCGCCGTCCTCGCCGGTGCCGACGGAGATCTCGATCGGCCGGCAGCAGACGGAGCAGTCCTCGACGTAGCGCTGCGCGGATCCGTCGGCTTCCTCGACGATCAGGGTGATGGTCTCGCCGCAGTAAGGGCAGACGATCTCCACGGCGCTACGTTAGCGCAGGCGGCGAAGTGCGTCTCGCCTGGCAGCCCGGCCTGCGAGCGGCGATGTACCTGGGCGCCCTCCTGCGCTAAACGTCGCGGCCCGAGATGGATCGCGAGCATGCCACGCTGGAGAAGCTTCGCGCCTCCGGCCGGACGGGGTCGGCCATTTTCGCCACCTGCTGCGTGGAGCGGCTGCGGCCGCTCCTCAACCACGTCCCCTCCGGGGCCCCTCCTTTGGTCGCGGGGGTAGCGCTCACCGAGCTCTGGCACATCCTGGAAGGACGAAAGCGGCCCGATCCGCGCCGCCTGCAGGAGCTCTCCAACGCATGCTGGACGCTGGTCGAGATCGAGCCCGTTCCCAAGGTCCGCACCGAGCACCTGGAGACGCTCGTCGCGGCCACCCGGGACGCGGTCGAGACCTATCTGTCGGGCAATTCGCAAAACGCGATCGCGGCAGCGAAGAAGTGTGGCGCGATCCTGGGAGAGGACGAGCCCGCCCGGCAGGATCGAGACGTGGCGGAGATCGCAAAGGCCCGCGAGGGTCTCGCGCAGCTCGCCACCAGCATGCGGGAACGCGCGGAAGCGGAAGGCGAGAAGATCGTCCGCGACTTGATCGTCGATTAGCGGGCGGAGGAATCCTTCTTCACCGCCGAGCTCTTCCGGAACAGCGCGTCCGCGTCGAGCCCCAGCCGGCGGACGGTCTCGTGATCCGGATTGCCCGTCCGGGCGATGTCCTGGTCGCCCTGGAACTTGCGAACGGCGGCGGATGTCGGGGTGTCGACAACGCCGCGCTTCACCTCGGCCATGTCGAGATATCCGCGCGACGCGAGCGCCTGTTGGACCTGCTCGACTCCGCCGGGGACGAAGAGGCCGCTCGGATCCGCCGCCAGCGGTGGGCGCCCCGGTCTCTCCGGACGCCGCGCCGCGCGCGGCTTCGCAGCCGGTCCTCCCTCCTTCTGCTTCGGCTGCGCTCCCTGTTTCTCGGAAGAACCGCCGCCTTGATCCGGCTTCTCGACGCTGGTCGCGTGGAAGCATCCCGAAAGCGCGAGCGCCGCCGCCGCCGCGATCACTTTCTTCATCGCCGCGCCCTCCCGCCCGAGCGGGCCTGTGGCAGGACGCCCTTCTCGTCCGGCTTGCCCGCCGGCAACCGGGTGAATCCCGCCTCGAGCCCCGTGACGAACGCGTTCCGCAGGACGCCCCAGATGGTGGCCCAGACCTGCGGCTTCGGGCCGGAAACCGTGCCTTCCATCGGAATGACCGCCGCGGTTGCGTTCCGGCCCGGGACCCGGTCGGAGAAGATGTCCAGCGCCGCATCCGCGATCCACGCCTTCAGCGCAGGTCCGATGCCGCCCTTCGCGGGCTTCACCTCCACGTCGCGGAGGATCGGCTTCACGCCTCCCGCGATCTTCCCTTCGTGTGCGTCGAACTCCGCAAACAGATCGATGCTTCCGCTTCGCGGCGCGAGGTCGGCTTTCTTCACCAGGAAATTACCGACGTCCGTAAGAGCCAGACCCTCGACGGCGGCTCGTCCCGAGAACCCGAGCTTCTTCGCGAGCGGATCGGCGGTGAGGAAGACCGAGACCTGCCCCGTCTTCTGCAACGTGCCGCTCGCGGCCACCGTGGTCGGCTCGCCATGCGAGAGACCGACGCGGGTGGCGAGGTTTTCGACGGTGCCGTCGAGATCGTGGAGCCAGATCGAGGGGGATCCGCTGGCGGTGTCGTCCGTGAACGCGATCTCGGCCCGCTTCACTTCGATCCTCTCCACCTCGAGGGCGGAGAGCCGCTTCAGCTTCTCTCCGAGCGCCGGATCGACGATCTTCGTCTGGCTCTCCTCCTTCGACGGGCCGGCGATCAAATTCAGCTTCGGCTGGTCCAGCTCCACCGACCCGACGATCTCGCGCTTGTGGATGAGATCGCGCCAGTGAAGTCCGATCTCGATCCGCTTGGCGTAGAAGAACGGGCGCTTCTCGACGGCGCCCGGCGGCGCCGGGACCTGCACGAGCTTGAGGCCGTCGATCGTGTACGAGAGGTGCCAGAGCGACACGGAGACGTCGTCGAAAGTTCCCCGATAGCCTTTCAGGCTGGCGAGGACTTGCTTGGTGTGCTTCGCGACGAACGGGTTGAGGGCAAGCCTCGCACCCACAAGGACAACCGCCAGGACGACCAGCGACCAGACGAGCTTTCGGTGACCTCCCCACCGCATTCCTTCAAGATGGAGAGCAGTACAGGTGCGCGGCAACCGACGTGACGCATCAGACGGCGAGCACGGCCCAGGCGGCGAGCGCCGCCAGCTTCTGATCCCGTCCCCACGGTGGCCGCGCGATCTTGCCGATCGTGGAGGCATCGAGCGACGAGGGCGCGACGAGCAGGACGGGTACCGGACACGCGTCGCGAAACACGTCCCGGTAGAAGCATCCCTCGGCGGTGTGGATGCGCGGATGCGCGGCGAGGATCTGGTCGAGATCGCCGGGATCCCGATCCTTCGCCACGATCGCGCAGACCTCGACGTCCGGCGCGAGGAGAGGCGCGAGCGCCCGGCGGGCGTTGTCGATCGCCTTGGCTTTCAGCCGCGGGATCCACTTCCTGGCGTCGGCGCGCTTCATTTCCGCCGCCCGATGGAAGCAGAAACGCTCCGCGTCCCCCAGGATCTCGATTACCTGGTTAGCGACGATCTCGGGGTCCCGCGCCGAACCCGCCACCACGACGCACGCCGCCCATCCGGTGTGGAGGCTCATTCCCAGCGCGCGTCGCATCACCTTTGACAGTACTCGCGCCGGCTGGTTTTCTCCATCCATGCGGAAGATCGCGCTGCTCATTGGTTGTCTCGCTCTCCTCCCGCCGGGCGCGAAGGCGGAAGGCGACGAGCCGAGCACGATGACGTTGCAGGTGGGCGAAAAGCGTCCGGTGGATGGATTCAATCCCGTCTGCGACGACACGTCGGTAGCGACGATCAGCGGGACAGAGTCGCTCAGCGTGGAGGCCGTCGCGGTCGGATCGACGGTCTGCTCGGTCCGCCTGATGACCGGCGCGCGGATGATCTTCAAAGTGGTGGTGATCGAGAAGAAGAAGAAGGACTAGCCGGCTCTACGCCGCGGGCTTCGACACGTCCTGCGCGGCGCGCAGCCCTTCCGCGACCTCCGGCAGGATTCCCAGACGCCGGTAGATCGGCCAGACATGCTCCCGCAGGCGCCCGAGTTGCGTGGCGAAGTACGCCGCCGTGCAAGCGCAGATGACTCCTCCGCCGGCGATGGTCCAGGACGCGCCGATCCGATCCGCGAGCGCGCCGGCGATGAGCGCGCCGAACGGCGCCGTCCCCATCACCGCCATCGTGTAGAAAGCCATCACCCGGCCGCGCATCCGCTCTTCGACAATGGTTTGCAAAACCGTGTTCGTGGAAGCCGTTTGCGACATCATCGAGTAGCCGACGACGGCGAGGAGCGGCAGCGACAGCCAGAGCTGGTTCGACGCCGCGAAGGCCACCAGGGACAGGCCGAAGACCAGGGCCATGTTCACGATCGTGCGCCCTAGTCCCAGCACCGTTCGCCGCAGGGCGAGCCGGACCGCACCACCGAGGGCCCCGAGCCCCACCGCCGCCATCAAGAAACCGAGCGTGTGGGCGCCGCCGTGCAGATGCTCGCTGGCGATGACCGGCATGAGCACCGCGTAAGGCATCCCCACCAGCGATACGACGCCGAGGAGCAGAAGCATGGCGCGGATGGGAGCGGAGCCCGCCGCGTAGTGGAACCCTTCGCGCAGCTCGTGCAAGGCGTGCTTCTCTCCCCCGCGACGCTCGACGGGCCGCAGCTTCATCGCCAGCAGCGAGGCGATCACCGCCAGGTAGCTGACGCCGTCGATGAGGAAGCAGCCGCCTTCGCCGACCAGCGCGATGAGGATCCCGCCGATCGACGGCCCGAGCAGTCGCGCCCCGTTGAACATGCTGGAATTGAGGGCGATGGCGTTGGCGAGGTCGCGACGGTCCTCGACCATCTCCACCACGAATGCCTGCCGGGCAGGCGTATCGAAGGCGTTGATGACCCCCTGGAAGAGCTGGAGCGCCGCGATCTCGGCCACCGTGATCACGTGGGTGAGGGCGAGGACCGCGAGCGCAAACGATTGCAACATCGACAGCACCTGCGTCACCACGATCACCTTGTGCCGCGAATGCCGATCGACGAACACGCCGGCGAGCGGCGCGAGGACGAACGTCGGGACCAGCCCGCAGAACCCGATGAAGCCGAGAATCGCTCCCGATCCGGTCAGCCGGTACACGAGCCAGCTGGTGGCGATCCTGGTCAGCCAGGTGCCGATCAGGGAGACGCTCTGCCCCGCGAAGAACAGGCGGTAGTTGCGATGCGAGAGCGCGCGGAGGGCGAACTTCGCGCTGCTTTCGGAAGCCATCGCGGAAAGCTAGTCCCAGGCTGGCTGCTTTTCCACGACCGAATGTCCGGCCCACCGGCCTCGGCGACTGGCGACGCAGGCAAGCCCGCTCCTCCGCGCGCGTCCGGGGCAGTCCGGAGCCGTGATATGCGCTGCGGATGCCGGAGGCTCCCGTCCTCTCGATCGAGCGGCTTTGCAAGAGCTACGGCGGCACCGTCGCGGTGGACCACATCTCGTTCGCGGTGCGCGAGAACGAGATCGTCGGTCTGCTGGGCCCGAACGGCGCCGGGAAGACGACGACGATCAACATGGTCCTGGGCGTGCTCGAGCCCACCTCCGGGACCATCGCCATCTCTGGCGTCGATCTTCGCCGGCACCGTTCCCAGGCCCTCGAGCGGACGAACTTCGCCGCGGTCTACGCGCCGCTTCCGGGCAATCTCACCGTCTCCGAGAACCTGGGCGTCTTCGGTCTCCTCTACGGAGTTCCGGCGCTACGGGCGCGCATCGACGAGGTCCTCGGACAATTCGACCTCCTCCGCCTGCGCGACACGAAATGCGGCGTGCTCTCTTCGGGCGAGCAGACCCGCGTCGCGCTCGCCAAGGCGATGCTGAACCGGCCGCGGCTGCTCCTCCTCGACGAGCCCACTGCTTCGCTCGACCCGGCGAGCGCGCGCGACGTGCGTAATCGCATCCGCGCGATGGTGAGCGGCCGCCAGGCGGGGTCGCTCTGGACATCGCACAACATGCTGGAGGTGCAGGAGGTGTGCGATCGCGTCCTCTTCCTCTCGCGCGGGCGGATCCTGCTCGACGGCGATCCGCGCGCGCTCCCGGCCCAGCACGGCAAGGCGACCCTGGAGGACCTCTTCATCGCCGTCGCCCGCGAGCCTCTGTCGCTGGAGGGGATTTAGTGCGCGGCCACCGGATCGCCGCGATCGTCGTGCGGCAGTACCACCTGCTGCGCGGGAGCCCAGCCCGGATCCTGCCGCTCTTCGCCTGGGTGGCGATCGACGTGGTGCTCTGGGGATTCATTACCAAGTTCCTGGATCGCGTATCGGGAGCCCGGTTCGATTTCGTACCGGTGCTCCTCGGCGCCGTGCTGTTGTGGGACTACCTCACCCGCGTCATGCACGGCGTGACGATGGCGTTCTTCGAGGACGTCTGGTCGCGCAACTTCCTCAACTTCTTCGCCACCCCGCTCACCATCGCCGAGTACGTGACGGGGCTCGTCATTACCGGCATGGCGACGAGCTTTCTCGGTCTGGTGGTGATGCTCGCCGTCGCCCGCGCGGCGTTCGGGTTGCCGCTCCTCGTCTACGGCCCGTCGCTCGCGGGATTTCTCGCGGTGCTCTTCGTCTTCGGCATCGCCCTCGGCGTCCTCGGAACGGCGATCGTGCTGCGCCTGGGCCCGGCAGCGGAGTGGCTCATCTGGCCCATCCCGGCCCTCCTCTCGCCGTTCGCCGGGGTCTTCTATCCGCTCTCGACGCTGCCGTCGTGGATGCAGGCGATCTCCCGCATCCTCCCACCCTCGTACGTGTTCGAGGCGTCGCGCGCCATCGCGGCCGGAACGCGGCCTTCGCCCTCGGCTCTCGCCGCCTCCGCGGCCCTCGCTCTCGCCGAGCTTGCGATCGCGGGCTGGCTCTTCACTCGCGTCTACCGTCACGCGGTGCGCACGGGCCTGCTCGCACGCTACAGCGCGGAGAGCGTGAGCTAGCAAATTGGCTGTTCAGAAAGTCAGTGCAGCACCGTCGCGACGAACATCACCGTACGTCCGTTGAACTGCCAGCCGGGGATGATCACGTCCAGCGGCTCCGCGGGGAGCGGCGTGCCGCCCGGTACGACTGCGGAGAGGCCGCCCGCCGGATCGACCGCGAACACGTGCAGGCGGTTGGCGATATGATCCGCGACGTAGAGGAAGCGTCCGGTCGGGTCGAACGCCATGCCCTCCGGACCGCCGGACGCAGCGCCGTTGTTCAAGAGCACGGGGGTCCCGGGAACCTGGGTGAGCGTTCCGTCTTTCGCGATGCGATATGAGGAGATCGCCGGGGGCGCCTCGTACGTCGTTATGAGCAATGTTCCCGTGCGGTCGACGAGGCAATGCTCGTGCGAGCCGAAACCTGCCGGCGCCGGGAAGGGAGACCCGGGCACGGGAGTAATCCGGCCGTCGCTTGCGAGCGTGAACGCGGAAATGGTCGCTTGCGATCGATTGGTCACGTAGACGAGGCGACCGGCGGGGTCCAGCGCTACTTCGTCTGGAAGGAAGACTCCCGGATTCGGAGAGCCCGGCGCGTGGGTTAGCGTGCCGTCGGGCGCGATGCGGAGGACGGAGAGCGTGTTCGAATTCGCGCTGGCGACGAACACGAAGCGCCCGAGCGGATCGACGGTCATGCCCTCGATGAGATCGCCTCCCGTCGCCACCGGCGACCCCTCGATCACGAGAGGCACCCCGTCGTCGCGAAGCCGGTAGCTGGAGACGGTGTTGCTCGTCGCGTTGCCCACGAAGAGGAAATCGCCCGTGGCGCCCGTCTCCGCCGTGACGGTCCCTTCGGACTGGTAGGGCGAACCGGCCAGCGGAACGAGCGCGCCCTGCGTGGCATCGAACCTCAGCACCGAAAAGGTGCTCGTGACGTCGTTCCCGACGAAGAGCAGATTTCGCGATGCCAGCGCGGAGAGCGACTCCACGTCGTCGATCTTCCCACCCGAGGCAAACGGAGAGCCGGGAAGCGGGGCGAAGCCTCCCGCGCCGTCGAGGACGTAGCCGAACAAGTTGCGATCCGCGGTGGCGGCGGCAGAGGGCGCGGGCACGCCCGGGATTTCTCTCGCGTTCGAGCACCCGCCCGCGGCGAGCGCCAGAGCCGCGATGGCGAGGAGGCGGCGCATGACCCGCGAGATATTCTTGCAAAAGCTCGAAAAGATCCAACCGCCGCAGCTTCATGCCCAGGCTTCCCGGTACAGTTGCCGGTACGCCTCGATCATATGCTCGTCGGTGTAGTAGGCGTCCACGCGGCGGACGGCGGCCTTCTGGGCCGCGCTCCAGCGGACGGGATCGTCGAGAAGCGAAAGCGACGCCTGCGCGATCGCTTCCGGGTCTGCCACGGGAGCGACGGCGCCCGCGCTGCCGAGCGCGCGATCGGCCGGGGTCTTTCCCTCGATCAGGTCGCGGCAAGCGCCGACGTCGGTCGCGACGACCGGAACGCCGCTGGCAAAGGCCTCGAGAAGCTCGAGCGGAAGCCCCTCGCTCACGGAGGTGAGCACCACCAGGCCCGCGGAGGCGAGAAGCTCCTCTGGCTTGCGGAACCCGAGGAACTTCGTCTTCCGCTCGAGGCCCAGATCGGAGGCGAGCCGCAAGCACTCGGCTGCGTAGCCGGGATCGTGCGTGGTCGGCCCGACGATCCACGCCTCCGCGTCCGGACGCACCGCCACGATCGCCTTCGTCGCCCGGATGAACGTCTTCACGTCCTTCATCGGCACCACGCGCCCGATGAGCACGAGGACCGCAGGTGTCGGGGCCCCGCGCGCCTTGCGCAGCGGGGCGAAGCGCTCCACCTCGACCCCGTCGGGAATGATCCACGTATGCGCCGGATCGGCCCCGTCATCGAGTTGCCGCCGGCGCTGCCCTTCGTATGGCGAGACGATCCAATGCGCCGCCGCGTACGCCACCTTCGCGAGTCCCTGGAAGAAGCGCGTCCAGAGCAACCTTCCGCCGGCGGCGCGGGCGCGCGTCCCGTCGCCCGGGAACGTCTCCGCGCTCGCCAGATCGACCATCCGTTCCCTGGGATAGAGACCGTGCTCCGTCAACACGAGCCGCTTGCTGCGCTGCTGCGAAAGGAGGGCTCCGAGAAACCCCGCACACCCGCCGCACAGGGAATGGTAGAGCCGCGCGGGCGGCAGATGGAGCGCGATGTCCGCGAGCGCGAAAAGCGCGACGTGGGTCGCGCGCACGGTCCAGAAGTAATCGGTGAACGAGAGGTCCCTACCGTCGCGACGATAGTTGTCGGAGATCCATTCCCAGCCGGCTTCGCCGTGCAAGAAGGAGTGGCTGGAAAGGCCTCCGGGCCTCCCCAGGCTGAGTGCGATGCGCTTGACCAGCTTGGGATCGAGCGGCGAGTCCAACTCGGCGGCCCGCAGGTGCTCGAGCAGCAGATCGAAGTCGCGGAATGCGCGCCCGTCGCTGAAGAAGCGGGCCCCTCGCTCACCCTTTCCAGACTCGAAGAGATGGTGGCTCTCGAAATGGACGACGTTCGGCGGCAATTGATACGCGGGCGTTCGGTGGTCCATGCGCCGGCCCGCGATGGAGACGATCGAGAAGGTCGTCCGCGGCATCGACTCGATGAGCTTATGGACCCAGTTGGAAGCGCTGCCGCGCGCGAAGGGATACGTCCCCTCGACTAGCAAGGCCACGTCCGCCGCCTGGTCCCCGCGAAGGGTCGGAAGATTCATGCCCTGTCGGGCCCAGCGTTTGCGAACCGGCGCGTCAAGAATTCTCCGTCCTCGGGATAGAGATATCCGCTTCAAATCAAAACATGAAGCCCGTGAAAACTACCATTCGCGCTGGCGAAAGTCCCGCCATTCGCGTACGGTAAAACCCGCATTTGGTTTCGCAGCCGGCGGAAGACGGCGCGATACTTCGTCTCATGCCTCTCGCTACTCTCGCCGTCGCGCTTCTGGTGACGGCTGCCCCCACGGCAACCGGGCAGGCGCTTCAGCAGATCGACGAAATCGTGACGCGGAGCTTCTACTCCAAAGGCCAACTCGCTCGCGTGGACTGGCCCTCGCTGGTGGAAAAAGCGCGCGCGAAGCTCGTCACCGCGCGGAGCGAAGACGCGCGGGACGCGATCCTGGAGGACGTGGTAGCCGGGCTGAAAACCTCGCACACGGAGTACCTGCCGAGATCGCGCCCCGAGTACTGGGACATCGCGTCGATCTTCGAATCGTTCCTGAAGAACGCGCGGAAGCGCTGCGCGCCGGGAGAATTCCCGCCCGCGCCAGTGACGCGCGACGGGATCGGGGTGTTCTGGAAACGGATCGAGGGCCGCTGGTTCGTCGCGGGTATCCTCGACGGCGGTCCTGCTGCGAAAGCCGGTCTGCATGCCGGCGACGAGATCGTACAGGCGGGCGGAAGCCCGTTCAGCCCCGTGCGATCGCTGGAAGGGCGCGCGGGAAGACTCGTCCGCCTCACGGTCCGCCGCGCGAGCGGAGGCCCCCTCCACGGAATACCGGCAAAACCCGCGCGCCTCTCGCCGCAAGCCGAATTCCGCGACGCGATCGGCACCAGCGCACGGATCATCGAACGGGCAGGCGGCCGCATCGGATATGTCCGGGTCTGGTCCTGGGCGGGCGAAGAGATGCAATCCGCGCTGCGCGAGGCAATCAACGACCTGAACGGCAAGAAGATGACCGCCTTCATTCTCGACGAGCGCGACGGCTGGGGCGGCGCTTCCCCTCACTACCTCGACATCTTCGATACCCGTCCGCCGGTGGTGGTTTCCACCTCCCGCGGCGGCCGGACCATCTTGCTCGATGCGCAGGTGCGGGTCCCGGCGGTGCTGCTCGTCAACGGCGGCTCGCGCAGCGGCAAGGAGGTGGTCGCCTATGGCGTGAAGAAGCACCACCTCGCCACGCTGGTCGGTACGAACACGGCAGGCGCCGTCCTGCCGGGGACTCCTTACTGCCTGAAGAACGGCGCCCTGCTCTACCTCGCCGCCGGCGCCTTGACCGTCGACGGCGAGGTCCTCGAGGGCCGCGGTGTCGCACCGGACGTCGTCGTGCCCTTCGACGTGCGGTACTCGGACGGAGAGGATCCCCAGCTGGAGAGAGCGCTGGAGATCCTCTCCGCGAGCAGCCGGTAACGGCAGGCGAGTCTCGGGTCCCGCCTCCCGTTCC
>JBJMQD010000322.1:0-5380 GCA_045802855.1 Myxococcales bacterium
CCCCGCCTGGCGGTGCTCGACTGGATGATGCCGGGGATGGACGGTCCGGAGGTGTGCCGAACCGTCCGGGAGCGTTCGCAAGGGCCCTACTCGTGGCTCCTCCTGCTCACCGCGCGCAAGAAGGGGAGCGATCTCATCGCCGGTCTACAGGCGGGTGCGGACGACTACATCCGCAAACCGTTCGACCCGGGCGAGCTCAAGGCGCGGCTGCGGACCGGGGAGCGGATCCTCGCGCTCCAGTCGCAGCTTCTCGAGGCGCAAGAGAGGTTGCACGCCCTCGCGACCCGGGACGAGCTGACCGGGCTGTTCAATCGCAGGGCGGTGATGGAGAGGCTCGACGACGAGCTTGCTCGAGCGTCCAGCGAAGGCGGACAGCTTTGCGTGCTGCTCGTCGACGTGGACCACTTCAAGCACCTGAACGACGACCGCGGCCATCTCACCGGCGACGAGGTCCTGCGCGAGATCGGGGCGCGGCTCGGCCGCATCGTCGGGGAGAAGGGCGCCGTCGGCCGCTACGGCGGCGACGAGCTCATCGCCATCCTGCCCGGCTGCGACGGCGCAAGCGCGGTCGCGCTCGCCCAGAAGATGCGCGAGGAGGCGGCGATCCCCGTCGCGACGCGGGTGGGCCCGCTCTCGGTCACTGCGAGCATCGGCTGCGGCGTGTACGCACCGGGAAAGGACGCGACCATCCTGATCGCGAACGCGGACGTCGCGCTCTACCGGGCCAAGGCGGCGGGCCGTAACCGCGTGGTCGGGCCTTCTTAGGCGCTACTGCGCCGACGCCTTCGCGCCCACCTTCGCCGTCGAGTCCGACCCGGCGAATCCGCGCTTGCGCATGAGCGCGGCGGTCCCGGCGTCGCGACCGCGGAACGCACGATAGGCTTCCGCGGGATCCATGGTGTTGCCGGTGCTGAAGATGTCGTCGTGGAGCCTCTTCGCGACCGTCTTGTCGTACGGTCCGCTCTTCTCCAGGAACGCCTCCCACGCGTCGGCCGAGAGCGTGTCCGACCAGAGATAGCTGTAGTAGCCCGCCTCGTATCCGTCGGCGAAGATGTGGTGGAACTGCGCCGTCCGGTGCCGCATGACGATCTCGTGCGGCATGCCCAGCTCGGCGAGCGTGTCCTTCTCGAACTTGCGCGGATCGCTCGTCGGCTCCTTCGCCAGATGCAGCTTCATGTCGACGAGCGCCGAGCCGAGATACTCGACGGTCGAGAACCCCTGGTTGAACGTCTCCGCCCGCTTGATCTTCTTCACCAGCGCGTCGGGGATGGGCTCGCCGGTCTGGAAGTGGACGGCGTACTTGTCGAGGACTTCGCGGGTCGAGAGCCAGTGCTCGAGGAGTTGCGAGGGGAACTCGACGTAGTCCCGCGGCACGTTCGTGCCGGCGAGCTGCGGATAGCTCACGCTGGAATTGAGCCCGTGCAGCGCGTGGCCGAACTCGTGGAACAGCGTCGTCGCATCGTCCCAGGAGATGAGGACGGGCTCGCCGGGCTTGCCCTTCACGAAGTTCGCGTTGTTGGAAACGATCACCGGCTCGCCGAGCAGCCGCGATTGCGATCGGTACTCGTTCATCCACGCGCCGGAGTTCTTCCCCGGCCGCGCGTACGGATCGAAGAACCAGTAGCCGACGTGCTTTCCGTCCTGGCCCTTCACTTCCCAGACGCGGACGTCCGGGTGGTAGACGGGAATGTCGCTCACGGGTACGAACTGGAATCCGAAGAGCTGCCCCGCGACCCAGAACATCCCTTCGCGCAGCTTCTCCAGCTGCAGGTAGGGCTTCATCTCGTTCTCGTCCAGATCGTACTTCGCCTTCCGCACCTTCTCCGAATAGAACCGGTAATCCCAGGGCTGGATTGTGATCTTCGCGCCCTCTTTGTCGGCAATTGCCTGCATGTCGGCGACTTCCTCGTGGACCCGCTGCACCGCCGGCTTCCACACCGCTTCCATCAGCGCCACGGTGCGGTCCGGTGTCTTCGCCATCTGGTCCTCGAGCTTCCAGTGCGCGTAGGTCGGATAGCCGAGGAGGGTGGCCTTCTCCTTCCGCAGCTTGAGGATCTGCGCGATGGTGGCGTTGTTGTCGTGCTCGTCGCCGTTGTCGCCGCGCATGATGAACATGCGCCAGACCTTCTCGCGCAGATCGCGCCGGGTTGCGAACGTCAGGAACGGGTCGGTGCTCGATCTCGTGTTCGAGACCGCCCACTTGCCGGGCTTTCCGTGCGCAGCCGCCGCGGCCGCCGCCTGCTCGCGGAGCGCCGGCGAAAGGCCGGCGAGATCCTCCTCCTTGTCGACGAGCACGAATTGCGTGCCCTCCTCGGCCAGGAGGTTCTGGCTGAACTTCGTCGAGAGCGTCGCCAGCTCCTGGTTCAGGTCCGAGAGCCGCTTCTTCGCCGCGTCATCGAGCTTCGCGCCCTGACGGACGAAGCCGGTGTAGTCGAGCCAGAGGAGGCGCTGCTGCTCGGGCGTGAGCTTCGTCGATTCCCGCTTCTCGTACACGGCGGCGATGCGGGCGAAGAGCTTCGGGTTCTGCACGATCTTGTCCTGCAGCGCGGCGAGCTTGGGCGACAGATCGCTCTGGATCTTCTGCATCTCGTCGTCGTTCATCGTCGAGGTGAAGACGTTATAGACGGAGCTGGCCCGGGTGAGCGGCAGGCCCGCGCGCTCCATCGCCGCGATGGTGTTCTCGAAGGTCGGCGGCTCGGGATCGGCGGCGATCCGGTCGATGTCCTGAAGCTCCTGCGCCATTCCCGCCTCGACGGCGGTCTTGATGTCCTGGACCTTGAACTTGCCGAACGGCGGAACGCCCCCGTTCGGTCCCTGCCAGGGCGCGAGCAGTACGTTTTGCGAATCGTTCATGGCGGGCGTGCTCTTCTCCGCGCTGGCGGGCTTGGGCTGCTCCGTCGCGCAGGCGCAAAGGGCGACGGCGAGCGCCGTCAATCGGCGAGTCATCTCGATGTCCTCACGGTTTCACGAACTTGATGGCGAATCGATCCTGGTCGTGCGTCTTGTTGACGCCGGAGTCGGCGTTCCAGTCGCGCGGGTCCTTCGGGTTGCGCAGCAAGGAGTCCTCGCCGGCGACGCGGAAGCCGGCCTTCGTCACCTGGTCCCGCACCACCTGCTCGTCGATCCGGTGCAGGCTTTCGCAATCGGCGATGCCGCTTCCCGGCTTCGCGCTGTTGTCGACGATGGCGTAGATGCCGCCCGATTTCAGCACTCGGAACACCGCCTGGTTCATCTTGTCGGGGTCGCTCTTCTCCGCGACGGCGTCGTGGTAGACCGCGACCGAATAGACGGCGTCAAGATCTTTCACCTCGGACGGAAACGGGTCGTCCCATTGCCGGACGAAGTGGACGGTGTTCTTCATCGCCGTCTCGCCGAGCCGCGTCGTCCACGCCTTTTGCAACCCGGGACCGTCCCAGTTGGGCGTGTCCTGGGCGAACACGGCGCCCGAAGGGCCGACCGAGCGGGCGAACAGCTCGGTGGAATAGCCTCCACCGGCCCCGATCTCACCGACGCGCATCCCGGGAGCGGTGCCGAAGAAGGCCAGCATCGGCACCGGCTTGCGGTGCGAGTCCATGCCGACATCGCGGCTATTTCGATCGGGCGCGGAGACGATCTGCTGCGGCGGAACCGGCTGCGGCTTCTGCGAGGCGGCGCAAGCGGCTAGCGCCGCGACCACGGGAAACACGAATGCCTTCATTCGGGAACCCTCCGCCGCCCTCAACGCCGGGGAGGGCTCCGCATTTCACCCGAGCTGGGCGCGGACGCTGAGCTTCACGTTGTTCTTCAGCGCCTGCGAGATCGGGCAGCCGTCCTTCGCCGCCTCGGCGGCGCTCTGGAACGCGGCGGCGTCCATCCCGGAGACGGCTCCGCGCACTTCCAGCGCGCTCTCCTGCACCGAGAAGCCGCCGCCCTGTTTCGGGCCGAAGGTGACGGTGGCCGTCACTTCCAGCTTCTGCGGGGCCTTCCCCGCCTGCGCGAGCCCGTGCGACAGCGCCATGGCGAAGCAGCTGGCGTGCGCGGCGGCGAGAAGCTCCTCGGGAGAGGTGTTCGTGCCGATCGATTCGGTGCGCGACTTCCAGGAAAGTCCCGCGTCGCGCAGGACGCCGCTCGACCGCGAGCTCACCCGGCCCTTGCCGTTCATCAGATCGCCTTCCCAAACCGCCGATGCCTGGGTCTTCATGGGAGTACCTCCATTAGAGGCGCCCGAGTAAGAGATCAGCTGCAGCGCCGTTGCAATGGACCCCTTGGCCATCACATCTTGACGGCCAGGAGGAAGCCGCGATACGGAGATCGCCGTGGACACCGACGTCATCCAGGGCACTCTCGACATGCTCATCCTGAAGACGCTCAGCCTGCAGCCGCTGCACGCCTTCGGGATCGGGCGCCGCATCGAGCAGATCTCCCGCGGCGTCTTCCGGGTGAACGCGGGCTCGCTCTTCACCGCGCTCGAGCGCCTGGTGCGGGCCGGATGGCTCGATGCCGACTGGCGCAAGACGGAGAACGCGCGCCGCGCCAAGTACTACTCGCTCACCCGCGCCGGAAAGAAACAGCTCGAGATGGAAGCCGAGGACTGGAACCGACGCGCTTCCGCCATCGCGCGGCTGATGAAGGCGGAGAGCTGACCATGTGGCCCTTCCGCTCTCTAGCGCGCGGGCTGCGCATGCTCGGCCGCCGCCGCGCCGCCGACCGCGACCTCGCTGACGAGGTCGAGCAGTACCTCGACGCCGCTACCGACGCCTTCGTCGCGCAAGGCCTTCCTCCGGAGGAGGCGCGGCGCAGGGCGCAGATCGAGATCGGCAACGAGACGGCGCTGCGGGAAGAGGTGCGGTCCTACGGCTGGGAGAACGTGGCCCTCGAGACCTGCGCCGACGTCCGGCAGGGGCTCCGGCTCCTGCGCAAGAGCCCCGGGTTCACGGCGGTCACCGTCCTCACTCTCGCGCTCGGCATCGGATCGAGCACGGCGATCTTCAGCGCCGTGGATCCGATCCTCTTCGCGCCATTGCCGTATCCCGGAGCCGATCGCATCGTCGCGATCGCGCCCAGGCAGAACGACGGGACGACGGCGCAGCGGCTCGCCTTCGGCAACGTCCGCGAGATCCGGGAGCGCGCCCATGCGTTCGAGGCGCTCGCCGCGGCACGGCCCTGGCAACCGAGCTTGTCGGGATCGGCGGAGCCGGAGCGTCTCGAAGGACAGCGCGCCTCTGCCGGCTACTTCCGCGTCTTCGGCGTCGCTCCCGCGCTCGGCCAGCAGTTCGACGCCAGAGAGGACCGCCCGGACGGCGCGAGCCAGGTCATCCTCGGCGACCGACTCTTTCGCCGGCGTTTCGGAGGCGATCCTTCTCTCGTCGGGCGCACCATCCAGCTCGACGAAGTGCCCTGC
>JBJMQD010000347.1:0-3127 GCA_045802855.1 Myxococcales bacterium
GATCGAGACGGCGGGCGGTCGCGCGCTGTACGTGCAGTGGGACGCGACGCAGCCGGCCGGCGACGTACTCGAGGCGGCGCGCAAGGAGCTTGGGCCGTTCACCGCGCTCGTCCACGCCGCTGGCGTCGCCGAGGACGGACCCGCGTCGGGCAAGGACGACGCGGCGATGCTCCGCGTCCTCGGCCCGAAGGTCTTCGGACTCGCCAACGCCCTGGCGGCGACCGCGCGCGACCCGCTACGCGCGGCCATCCTGGTCGGCTCCTGGGCGGGACGGTTCGGCAATTCGGGTCAGGTCGATTACTCCGCCGCCAACGCGGCACTGTCCCGCGCGGCGTCGCTCCTTCCCGCCCTGCGACCTGGCCTGCGCGCGCTCGCGCTGGAACTGCCGCCCTGGGACGGCACGGCGATGGTGGAGCGCATTCCCGCCTTCGCCCGCGCCACGCTCGCCGAGCAGGGAGTTCCCTTCCTGGACGACGCCGCCGGCGAGCGCGCTTTCCTCGACGCCCTTCGTGCAGGCGCCGACGGTCCGGTGCTGATCGCGCAGAGGCGGCCGTCGCGGCGGCTCGCCTACCAGGGCCGCCTCGCCGTCTCGCGCAGCGCGCAGGCGTATCTCGAGGATCACCAGCTCGCCGGGCAGCCGGTGCTGCCGCTCTCGGTCGCCCTCGATCTGATGGCCACCGCGGTCGTCGACGCGACGGGCTCGCCCGCGGCGCCGCTCGTCGTCCGCGACTTCCAGCTCCGCGAGCCCATCCGCGTGCCCGATGCGGCGGACCTGAAGCTCGTCGCGTCCGGCGAGGCGGGACGGGAGCTCCAGGTCGGGCTCTTCGCGCACCGAGCGGGCGAGACCCGTCCGCCGTCACGGCGGCCCAGCTATACGGGCTTCGTGATGGCTGGCGGCGATCCGGCCCCTGCCCTCGCCGCGGCCCGGCCCGCACCGGCGGCAACCTCCGCACCCGACCTTCCTCTCTCGCTCGCCGAATTCTATGCGTCGTACCTCTTCCACGGCCCGCGCATGCGGGCGGTGCAGTCGATCGAGCAACTGTCGCCGACAGGGATCGTCGGGTGGGTGAAGGCGAGCGTGCCGGGGGACCTCATCGCCCGTCCTTCGCGCGCCGCGTGGACCGTCGACCCCCTCGCGCTCGACGGCGCGTTCCAGCTCGCCGCGTACTGGGCCTGGACGCAGCTCGGCCGGGCCGGGTTCCCCATCGGCATCGAGGAGTACGTGCAGACCGCGCCGCTCGGGCCATCCGGGAAGGCCCCGTTGCGGGCGTCGCTCACTTTGGAGCAGGCCTCCGGAGACATGGTCCGCGGCAGCATCGTCCTGCAGGACGCCGACGGGGCGGTCATCGCCTTCGCCCGCGGAGTGTCCGGAGAGTTCAAGCACGGAGACCCGAGGTTCTTGCGCGCCCGCGGTCTGGCGGTTGCATCGCCGCCTCCGCCCGCGACTGTCCCGGAGCGCGTCCCGGTGCAGGCGCCACACGCCCCGGCTGCGCCCGCCGCGACTCGCGTAGACGAATCGACGTACCGGATCGAGCAGTTCCCCGAGGTCCAGGAACTGGAGCAGCGCCTCGGGCTCGCCGCCGCCTTCGGACTCAAGAACCCCTACTTCAACGTCCACGAGCGGGTCACGAACGACACCTCGGTGATCGGCGGCCGGACGGTCATCAACTGGTCGAGCTACAACTACCTCGGCCTCTCCGGCGACCCGCACGTCACGCGAGCGGCGCAGGCGGCGGTCGAGCGGTACGGAACGTCGGTCTCCGCGAGCCGCGTCGCGAGCGGCGAGAAGCCGCTCCACCGCGAGCTCGAGCAGGAGCTGGCGTCGTTCCTCGGCTGCGAGGACTCGATGGCGACGGTGTCCGGCCATGGCGTCTTCGTGACCGTGATCGGCCACATCATGCAGGCCGGCGACTTGATTCTGCACGATTCGCTGGCGCACGACTGCATCCTCGGCGGCGCGAAGCTCTCCGGAGCCAAGCGGCGCCCCTTCCCGCACAACGACGTCGCGGCGCTGGAGAAGCAGCTCGCGCAGCTGCGGCCCCACTACCGCCGCGTCCTCATCGCCGTCGAGGGCGTCTACAGCATGGACGGCGACATCGCGCCGCTGCCCGGGGTCATCGAGCTGAAGAAGAAGTACGGGGCTCTCCTCCTCGTCGACGAGGCCCACTCGTTCGGCGTGCTGGGGAAGACCGGCCGCGGCGCGGGAGAGCACTTCGGGCTCGATCGCACCGACGTCGATCTGTGGATGGGCACCATGTCCAAGTCGCTCGCCTCCTGCGGCGGCTACGTGGCCGGGAGCAAGGCGCTCATTCAATATCTCAAGTATACGGCGCCGGGGTTCATCTACAGCGTCGGCATCTCCCCCGCGAACGCCGCCGCCGCGCTCGAGTCGCTGCGCCAGATGCAGGCCCACCCGGAGAAGGTCGCGCGCCTCCACGAGCGCAGCGCGCTGTTCCTCGCCCTCGCCCGCGAGAAGGGGATCGACACGGGCTTCGCCGGCGGCTCCGCCGTCGTCCCGGCCATCCTCGGCAACTCGCTCCACAGCCTCCAGCTCTCCGACGCCCTTCGCCAGCGCGGCATCAACGTGCAGCCGATCCTCTACCCGGCAGTCGAGGAAACCGCGGCGCGTCTCCGGTTCTTCGTCACCGCCACGCACACGGAGCAGCAGATCCGCGAGACCATCGAGGTCCTGGCGGAGGAGATCGCGCGAATCCGGGCGGAGGGGGAGCTGCAGACGGGGTCGGTGTAGAGGGCTGTCGCCTCATGACGCCGGCGTCCCTTGGTCGCGCGATCCTGGCGACTACCAAAGCCACGAGGCGGGATTCGCATACGGCTGGCGAGCGGCGAGCGCCCGCAGCCCTTTCACGCAGCGAACGACGAGCCAGGTCACGATGAGCAGATACTCGAGCAGGCGGCCCACGGGCCCTGCAAGCGATAGTGCGCTTTCAGCCACTCCGACGCTTGCGCCTCGTTGATGTACGCGAAGACGACTCCGATAACGGCAGTGACGCCCGTGACCGGCGCGACCAGATAAAGCACATAGATGATCCTCGCGGTCGATCCGACGTCGCCCAGAGCGGCAGCGGGTGGAGGCTGCGCCGTTTGCGGTTGATCCACTTCAAGCCCT
>JBJMQD010000350.1:0-17961 GCA_045802855.1 Myxococcales bacterium
CGCGTTCAAGACGACCACGACGGGCGGGCCGAGCACGGCCTGCACCACCGTGAAGAACCGACCCACCGCCTGCGAGTCGGATACGTCGCAGCGGCGGGAAAGCTCCGCGGGAACGGACGGGACGGTACCGGAAGCGCATACGGCAACGCGCGCGCCCGCGGTTCCGAGCGCAGAAGCGCAGGCGAGCCCGATGCCCCGGGAAGCCCCCGTTACGACGCAGATCTTGTCGCGCAGCGACAGGTCAGCCCTCCGCGCGGCGGGCGAGGCTTGCGCGAAGCTCCGCCTCACGCTCGAAAGAACCTGCCCAGGATTCCACGGTCACCCGGCTCTGCCGGCGCATCGGACCGCGCACCTGCATGCAGCCGTGCTCGGCGGCGACCACGACGCCCGCGCCGAGCGGCGAAAGCGCTTCCATCACCGAGCCGCAAATGCGATGGACCAGGTTCTCCTGCAGGATGAGCCGGTGCGCGAGCGCGTCGACCGCCTCGGCGATCTTGCCGAATCCGACCAGGTTGCGATCGGCGACGTAGCCGACGGCCGCAACCCCTTTGTACGGAAGCAGATGGTGGGGACACATCCCGTGGAAGTCGAGCCCGGCCACGATGACCAGTTCGCCCTTCTTTGGCGCCGGCACGAGCGAGCCCTTCAGGATCGATACCGGGTCCTTGCCGTATCCATCGACAAGATCCTCGATCCAGGCCTTGCTCACCCGCTCCGGGGTTCCGCGGGTTTCCGCGTCCAGCTCGGCGCCGGAGGCGAGGAGCAGATCGGCGATGGCCTTCGCCACGCCATCGCGATCCGCCGCCCGCGCCGGCCGGTCGGGAAGCATCAGCGGAATCCCTCGGGGCCCCTGTATCCGCAGGAGAAGCCGGGAATCTCCCAGATCCGCACTTCGTAGAGGCCCGGAAGCTTTCCGGCGAGGCGCGACCAGCACCAGGCCGCGACATTCTCGGCGGTGGGGTTCTCGATGAAGTCGTTCAGGTTGGCGTGATCGGCCTTGGCGAGGATCTGCTCCTTGACCGCGTTCTCGACGTCGCCCAGGTCGACGAAGATGCCGGTGTATCCGTCCGGTTCTCCGCGCAACGTGACGGCGAGCTTGTAGTTGTGGCCGTGGAGGTTCACGCACTTGCCCTGGTAGCGGGGCAGCCGGTGAGCGGCGGCGAAGGTGAATTCGGCTTGGATTTCGTGCATCGGGGACTCCTGGGTCTGGCTGTTAGCACGCCCTTGGATGCGCGGCAGCAGCCTCCGTCGCTAGCCGAACGGCCTTGCGCAAGCCGGCAAACGGCAGGCGCCGGAGCGCCTCGTCGACCGGGACCCATTCGTGGGCATCGTGCTCGCCGGGATCGAGACGGACTTCCGACGAATCCGGGACTCGCACGGCGAAGGCGCTCTCGCGCGCGAACCGTGGCGGTCCCTGCCGGCCGAGCAGCGCCGGGTCGAGCGGGAAGGAGTGCACGTAGCCCAGATCGCGGACTTCCTCGAGGGCCGGGGCGAACCCCGTCTCTTCGTAGAGCTCGCGAGCAGCGGCGGCATGGGCGGGTTCGCCGGGTTCGCGGCGGCCGGTGAGGATCTGCCAGAACCCGCCCCGCTCCGGAATGCGGCGTGCGAGGAGAACTTGATTCCGGCGGAGAACCACGATGCTCACCGTTTCCAGCTCGGGGAGGACCTCGAACGGCTCCGCTTCCCAGATCGAAGCCGCGTTCGCGATGGCCCGATCCTCGACCTCCGCCAGGGGCGGCGCTCTGCCGAGGAGCATCTGCAGCGACGTCACGCCCGCGTCGGAAATGCCGCACGGGACGATGGCCTGGAAGTCGCGCAGATCGGTCGAGACGTTCAGCGCGAATCCGTGCGAGGTGACCCAGCGCGAGATGTGCACTCCAATCGCCCCCAGCTTGCCGGCTTTCGTCCAGGTGCCGATGCGGCCCGCGACGCGGCCGCTCTCGATCCCGAAGTCCCTGGCGGTGCGGATCATCACCTCTTCCACGGAGGCGACGTACTTCCGGACGTCCTTGCGATCGGGCTTCAAGTCCAGGATGGGGTAACCGAGCAGCTGTCCTGGACCATGGTAGGTGACGTCGCCGCCGCGGTCGGTCTCGAACACCTCGAATCCGCGATCCTGGAGCATCTGCCGCGACCAGAGGATGTTGCCGGCTTCGGCGCCGCGGCCCAGGGTGACGACGCGGGGATGCTCGAGGAGAAGGAGCGTATCGGGAACCGTCCCGGCCGCGCGCGCCTCGACTAGCAGGCGCTGCGCCCGCAGGCCGTCTTCGTACTCCAGAAGCCCGAGTCGCCGGACGTGCATCTCCCGCATCGTCCCTGGAGGATAACCCTTACGGCCCGGCGCCGGGCCGACGAGCTTTCGGGACGGCGAGCATCTCTTCGCGCTCCTCGCGGAGGAACCAGGGCGGGGCGGAGTACACGTCGTCGAACAGGGTCTCGCGAGGCGGGTCGGGCTTCTTCTCCGCCTCCGCGATCGCGGCGTTCACTTCCGCGCCGAGCTTTTCGCGCAGCTCCGCGTCCTTCGCCTCGGTCCAGAGATTCGCGGCCATGAGACGAGCGCGGAACGCCTCGATGGGGTCGCGCTTGCGCCACGTCTCTACCTCGCGCTCGTCGCGATAGCGCGTCGGATCGTCGGAGGAACTGTGCGCCCCGATCCGGTACGTCTCGCATTCGACCAGCGTCGGCCCTCCGCCCGAGCGGGCCCGATCCACGGCGGCCTTCACCGCTCCGTACACGGCCTCGGCATCGTTCCCGTCCACCTTGACGCCCTCGAAGCCATAGGCGACCGCCTTGATGGCGATGCTCTCGCTCCCGGTCTGCTTCTGGGTGGGGATGCTGATCGCCCAGTGGTTGTTCTGGCAGACGAAGACGACCGGCGGCTTGAACACGCCGGCGAAGTTCATCGCCACGTGGAAGTCGGCGGAGGAGGTCGCGCCGTCGCCCATGTACGCGGCGATCACGGTACGGTCGCCCTTGATCCGCGCCGCCATCGCCGCGCCGACCGCCTGGGGAAGCTGGCTGCCGATACAGGAGCTCCAGGAGACCTGGTTCACGCTCCGGGAGGCCATGTGCGAAGGCATCTGCCGGCCCTTCGTCTCGTCTCCCGCGTTGCCGAAGATCTGGCTGAGGTACGGCACGAGCGGGAAACCGCGCAGGAGCATCGCGCCGCCTTCGCGCAAGGCGGGGAAGATCCAGTCGCCGGGCTCGAGCGCGGCCGCCGAGGCGATGGTGGCGGCTTCCTGGCCAGTGCAGGCGCCGTAGAAACCGACCCGCCCCTGCCGCTGCAAGGTCATCATCCGCTCGTCGACCGTACGGAGGCGGAGCATCTCGCGATACAGGCGCAGGAGCAGCTCCGGCGAAAGCCGCGCGGAGGCTCCGTCGATGCTCTTCGCAGGTCGCATGGGTCCCGATGCCTCTAGCGTAAGTGGTTACAGATCGGCGAGGAGCAGCTCCGGCGACTCTAGCCCCCGTATCACTTCGTACACGAAGGCGGCGCCGATGTGGCCGTCGATGACGCGGTGGTCGAACGAGCAGGAGAGGTTCATCCGCTCGCCGATCTCGATGTTCTCCCCGACCACCACCGGGACCTTCTGGATGCGGTGCACGCCGAGGATCGCCACCTCGGGATGGTGGATGATCGGAGTCGCGTGCAGGCCGCCGTCCTTCCCTAGCGAGGTGATGGTGAAGGTGCCGCCTTGCAGCTCGTTGAGGGCCAGCTTCTGCTCGCGCGCGGCCTTGCCGAGCCGGTCGATCTCCGCGCCAATCTGCCGGATGGAAAGACGGGCGACGTCCTTCACCACGAAGACAGTCAGTCCCTGCTCCGTCGCCGCTCCGATCCCGAGGTTCACCTCCTCTTTCACGACGAGATCCTGCTTCGCCTCGTCCATGTTGGAGTTGAGGTGCGGGTACTTGCGGAAGGCGGCCACGAGCGCCTTGGCGATGAACGGCAGGTAGCTGAGCTTGGCGTCGCCGCGGGCGGCGAGGCGCTCGTTGAGCCGGGCGCGGAGCGCGGTGAGCGGCTTCGTGTCGCATTCCTCCACGAAGGTGAAGTGCGGCGCGGTGAACTTGCTGCGGACCATCGATTCGGCGATCCGCTTGCGCAGGCCGCGGATGGGGATCCGCTGCTCGCCGCCCGGCATCGGCGTGGGCCGCGGCAACGGCGCGCGGGCCTGCGGGGCGGGCGCGGGCGCTACCGCGGGCTGCTTCTGCTGCTCGACATAGGCGAGGACGTCGTTCTTCATCACCCGTCCGAGCGGACCGGAGCCTTGCAGGGCCGCGAGATCCACTCCCATCTCGCGCGCCATGCGGCGGGTGACCGGAGTAGCGAGGATCCGGTGCTCGCCGTTTCCGCCACGCATGACCGCGCGGCCGCCATCCTCGACCTCTACCTCGCGCGGCGGCGCTCTCTGGGCCTGCGCGGCGCGATCGCGAGCGGGCCCGGGCGCGGGAGAGAGTGGAGCCGGTTCGCCCGCGGCTTGCGCCGGAATCGAGGGCGCCTCCTGTCCCGTCGGGGGGCGCGGTGCCGCTTGCGTCTCCGCGCCGCCTTCCACATCGAGGACGACGAGCGTCGAGTGGACCTTGGCGATATCGCCTTCCTTGCCCACCGTCTCGAGCACCTTGCCGCGCCGGGGGCTCGGGATCACCACGGTCGCCTTGTCGGTCATCACCTCGAGGAGCGGCTGGTCGTCGACGATCTGGTCGCCCGCCTTGACGAGCCACTTGACGATCTCGCCTTCGACGACGCCCTCGCCGATGTCGGGCAGCTTGAATTCCCAGCGAGCCATGATGTCCTCCGGGAGGCTCGCGCCTTCTACCTCGCGGGCCTCTTGCGACGCTATGGCCGGCGCTCGCGAAGCTCGAGGAGCCCCTTCTGGATGCGGGGAGCGAGCGGGAGATAGTCGTTCTCGAGGGTATAGGGGAAGGGCGTATCCCATCCCGCGATGCGAAGGATGGGCGCCTCGAGATGGTAGAAGCAGCGCTCCTGCACGAGGGCGGCGATCTCGGCGCCGAATCCGCAGGACCTGGGAGCCTCGTGCACGATGGCGCAGCGGCCGGTCTTGCGGACGCTGCGGGTGATGGCCTCGATGTCGAGCGGCCAGAGGGTGCGCAGATCGATCAACTCGGCGTCCAGGTCCGGGGTTTCTGCGCAGGCGGCCTCGGCCTCGTGCAGCATGGCGCCGTAGGCGAGGACGGTCATGCCCTTCCCTTCGCGCACGACTTTCGCCTCGCCGATTGGAATCGTGTACTCGCCTTCCGGCACCTCGCCCTTCGCGGCCCGGTAGACCCGCTTCGGCTCGAGAAAGAGAACGGGGTCTTCGCCGCGGATGGCGCTCGCGAGGAGCCCCTTCGCATCCACCGGATTCGAAGGGCAGACGACTTGCAAACCGCCCGCGTGGATGAAGAGCGCCTCCGGCGATTGCGAGTGGTAATGGCCGCCTTTGATGCCGCCGCCGACCGGAGTGCGGATGACGACCGGCGCCGGGTACTGCCCGCCTGACCGGTAGCGGATCTTTCCCAGCTCGTTCACGATCTGGTCGAACGCGGGATAGATGAAGTCGCTGAACTGGATCTCGGGCACCGGCCGGAGGCCGTAGAGCGCCATTCCGATCGCCGCCCCGATGATTCCGCCTTCGGCGAGAGGGGTGTCGATGACGCGGGTCTCGCCGAACTCCTCGTACAGGCCTGCCGTGGCGCGGAAGACGCCGCCGAACTTTCCGATGTCCTCGCCGAGCAGCACGACGCGGTCGTCGCGCTTCATCTCCACGCGCAGAGCGTCGTTCACCGCCTGGATGATGTTCCACTGCGGCATCGCTACGAACCCGTTCGATCCTGCTCGATCCAGCGCTGGAGGAAGAACTCTCCGGCCTTGTAGGAGCTGCGCACGAGCGGACCCGCGGCGACGAAGCGGAAGCCGAGGCCGAGGCCTTCCTGTTCGAGGCCGGCGAACACTTCCGGCCGTACATACTCGACGACCGGAAGGTGCTTCTCGCTCGGACGCAGATACTGGCCCAGGGTGAGGATGTCGCAGCCGGCCGAGCGCAGGTCGCGCATCGTCTGCACCACCTCGGCGCGCTCCTCGCCGAGGCCGAGCATGATCGAGCTCTTCGTCCTCATTCCGCCGCGCTTGTAATGCGCGAGCACCTCCAGCGATTGACGGTAGGTCGCGCGGCGGTCGCGCACGCGCGGTGTGAGCCGCTCGACGGTCTCCACGTTGTGCGCGGCGACCGCAGGGGCGGCGTCGATGATGAGGTCGAGAGCTCTGCGATCGCCCTGGAAGTCCGGAGTGAGCACCTCGACCAGGGTGCGCGGGGCGGCGCGCCGCAGTTCCACGATGGCCTGGGCGAAGTGCGCGGCCCCGCCGTCGGGCAATTCGTCGCGATTGACGCTGGTGACCACGAGATAGTCGAGGTGCAGCCGGCCGACCGCTTCGGCGAGGTGTCGCGGCTCGAGGGGATCGAGAGGCAGAGGGGTTCCCGAGGCGACGTCGCAGAAGCGACATCCCCGGGTGCAGACGTCGCCCATGAGCATGACCGTCGCGGTGCCGCTCCCCCAGCATTCGCCGATGTTGGGGCAGCTCGCCTCTTCGCAGACCGTATGCAGCTTCAGCTCCGCGAGAGCGCGGCGGACCTCTTCGTAACGCCCCCCGCCCGGCATGCGGACCTTGAGCCAGCCGGGCTTGGGCTCGCGCCTCTGCGCGCCGATGGTGACGAGGGTCGCCAACGGGCCGTTCATAACCGAAACGGCAGGTCAGCGCGAGCGATGGCCGAGGCGGGGAACGACGGTGATGAAATGATCGAAGAGCCGGAACGTGTGGGTCCTCGCGGGAAGCGTCACGTTCCACTCGAGCGCCGGGCGCCGCAATTCGCACGCCGCGGTCTCCTCGGCGTTGAACACCCGCTCGCCGGCGATCGACCCGAGCAGGATGGCGAGCGCAGCGAAGGAGCACCGCCGGTAGAGCCGCGCCTCGGAGGCGGAATCGACGTGCATGACGCCCTCCAGGGGTCCGGCCCCAAAACCCACGGCCGGACCAGGCATTCCCAGGGGAGTGACGGGGGCGGCGATCTGGTTTCACACCGGGGCCCGCGGCGGACGCAGTGCGGCAAAAACGACTTGGATCCGCGCAGTTAGACGTGAATGGGCTTCCCCCGCACCGCGTGTGCCGCTTCGGTCACGGCCTCGCTCAACGTC
The DNA here is from genome assembly GCA_045802855.1 of Myxococcales bacterium. Lineage (GTDB taxonomy): Bacteria > Myxococcota > Myxococcia > Myxococcales > 40CM-4-68-19 > VBKO01. The sequence goes on from JBJMQD010000350.1 coordinate 7,189, forward strand.
GGGTGCGGGCGGATGACGTGCAGCATCTCCTCGCTAGTCGCCTCCAGCCTGAGCAGCGACGCGGCGTCGGCGATGAGCTCGGTCGCGCGCGGCCCGACGATGTGGACGCCGAGGACCTCGTCGTATTTCTCCTCGCCGACGACCTTCACCATGCCTTCGCTCGCGCCCAGGATCTTCGCTTTGGAATTCGCCGCAAAGGGGAAGACGCCGGTCTTCACCTTGTACCCACGTTCTTTCGCTTCCCGCTCCGTCAAGCCGATGGACGCAACCTCCGGATCCGAGTAGGTCGCGCCGGGGACGAGATCGAGGTTCACGGGGTGCGGCTTGAGCCCGGCGAGCCGTTCCATGACGAAGATCCCTTCCGCCGAGGCGAGATGGGCGAGCTGGGGATGGGCATGGCCCGGCACCGCCACGATGTCGCCGATGGCGGATAGCCAGGGCTCGCCCGTCGACATCGTTTTCGGATCGACGACCACGAAGCCGCGCTCGACCTTCACGTTGGGAAGCTTTTCCAGGTCCAGGTTCTCGGTGACCGGGCGCCGGCCGATGGCGCAGAGGAACATCTCGGCTTCGAGCTCCTGCGTGCCCTTCGCCGTGGTGATGGTCGCCTTCACGCCCGTCTCGGTGCGGTCGACCTTTTCCAGCTTGGCGGAGGTGAGCGCCTTGATGCCGCGGCGACGGAAACCTTTCTCGAACTCCGCCGAGATGTCCTCGTCCTCGAGCGGGACGAGGCGCGGGAGCATCTCCACCACCGTGACCTCGCTGCCGAAACGCCGGAACACGGAGGCGAACTCGACTCCCACGGCTCCCGCTCCGAGGACGATGAGCCGCTTGGGAACGGTCTTGTTCTCGAGAAGCTCGTCGCTCGTGACGATGTGGTTGCCGTCGACCTTCAGACCGGGGAGGAGCCTCGGAGCCGACCCGCTCGCGAGCACGACGTGCTTGGCCTCGACGACCTGGTTCCCCGACGCTCCGGCGACGTTGATCCGGCCTGGCCCCGCGAGCCGAGCGTGGCCGTGGACGCGTTCCACCTTGTTCTTGCGGAAGAGGAACTCGACGCCTTTGGCGTTCGAGCTGACCATCTTCTCCTTGCGCTTGAGCACCCCGGCCATGTCGACCGAGATCTCGCCCTTCACCTCGATGCCGTGCTCCTTCGCCTCGCGCGCCGTCTCCAGCACTTCGGCGGAATGGAGCATCGCCTTGGTCGGGATGCAGCCGCGGAGCAGGCAGGTGCCTCCGAGCCGCTCGTCCTTCTCGATGCAGACCACCTTCAGGCCGAGCTGGCCCGCCCGGATCGCGGCTACGTAGCCGCCCGGTCCGGCCCCGATGACGGCGACATCGTACTGGGGCACTTCCCGCTCCTTTGCAGAGGGCGCGTGGAAGTAGCGTCGGGTTTCGAACCTGTCAAGGCGGACCAGGGCAAGAGCGAGGCCACGATTCCGCCGCCGAGCAGCGCCGCGACCACCCCGAGCGATGCTCCGATCGGCAGCTTCCACCAGGGCGCCGCGAGGAGCTTCGCCCCGATGAACAGCAAGACGAGCGCGAGAGCGGGCGGCAGGTAGCGCAGCCGGACCACCGCGCCCGCGAGCAACGCATAGAGCGACCGCATGCCGAGGAGCGCGAAGATGTTCGAGGTGGTGACGAGGAACGGATCGTTCGTGATGGCGAAGACGGCGGGGATGGAGTCGACGGCGAAGACCACGTCGGTACCTTCCGCGGCGACCAGCGCGACGAGCATCGGGGTGGCGACCCGGCGGCCCTCGCGCAGCGTCGTGAACGCACTCCCGTCGAGCGGTCCTACGGGGAGAAACCTCTGCGCGAGGCGGAGGCCGACGGGAGGGCCCTCTTCGGTTTCCTTGCGACCGAAGAGGAGCTTCGCCCCGAGAACGACGAGGAGGATTCCAAATCCGTAGAGCAGGAAATGGAAGCGCTCGATCAGGGCGAGCCCCGCGAAGATGAACGTTCCGCGCAGGACGATTGCTCCGAAGACTCCCCAGAAGAGGACGCGATGATGGAGGGCGCGGGGAATCGCCAGCGCGCCGAAGATGACGACGAAGACGAAGACGTTGTCGACGGAGAGCGCCTTCTCGACCACATACCCCGTCAGATACGCGAGCGCGTCGTCGGGTCCCATCCAGACCCAGAGGAAGGCGCCGAAGGCGAGCCCGAGAGAGATCCAGACCCCCGTCCAGAGAAGCGCCTCGCGCGTGCTGGGCTCGTGTGCCCGCTTCTGGAGAACGCCGAGATCGAGGGCGAGCATCGCCGCGACCACCGCGGCGAAGATGGCCCACCCGAGGAGCACGTCAGACTTCCCCGGCGGACGCGTCGCGTCGGCCCGGCGCTGCGCGGCCGGAGGGCTCCGGATTCGACCGGGAGAAGAGCGCGCGCAGACGCCGGACCGAACTCTTGCCCACCTTCACCACCCGCTCCCTCAGATTGCGCGCCCAGGCGAAGTGCGCGCCGAGGAGCGTCAGGCCGACGATGATGAGGGGGATCCCCGGTCCGGGCAGGACGAGAAGCGCGATCCCGACGACGAGCAGGACCGTGCCGGCCGAAACCGTGAGCACCTTGCGGGCGTGAGCGGTCAACCTTTCCACGACCGGATGGAGGTAAGACCTATGTCTTAGCTGCGCAACAGGAACGGTGTCAGTGTCCGCGAACCGGAGAAAGCCCAGCGGCTTCGCGGATGGCGCTGGCGAGCCCGGCCCAGTCCCAGCCCGCCCTCCCCCGGGCGAGGGCTGCGAGGTAGTGGTCGCGGGCGAGCGCGGCCAGGGGCAGGGGGACGCGCAGGTCCTCGGCGGCTTTCAGCATCAGATTCGCGTCCTTGAGGCCGAGCACGAGGGCGAACCCCGCCGGCTCGAACTCCGTCCGGGCGATGCGGCCGCCGTACCCGCGCACCGCCGGGGCCTCGAGGAACGTGGACGCCACGAACCCCATCAGCTCGTCGGGGTCGATCCCCGCCTTCTCCGCCAGCGCCAGGGCCTCGCCGCACGACTCGATGACGGAGAGGATGAGGAAGTTGCCGCAGAGCTTGACGAGGCTCGCCTGCCAAGGGGCCGCGAGGGACAGCGAGATCTTGCCCATCGCGCCCAGGATCGGCTGGAGCCCGCTCGCGTCGCCCCCGGTCACGATCCAGAGCTGCTTCTTCTCCGCCGCCTCGGGACGGCCGAAGACCGGTGCGGCGACGTAGCGCTGCCCGTGCGCGGCGTGCCCTTCGGCGAGGCGCCTCGCGAGCTCCACGGAGATGGTGCTCATCCCGACGTGGGTCGCCCCTCGCGGGAGATGCTCGTACAGGTCGCGGGCGGCGGAATCGACCGCGGCGTCATCGGCCAGCATGGTCGCGACGACTCCACAGTCGCGGGCCACATCGGCGACCGAGCCCTTCTCGACGACTCCGGGCGGCGTTTTCCCGGCGGTCCGGTTCCACCCGTTGACGCGAAAGCCCGCGGAGGCGAGGTTCTGCGCCATCGGGCGGCCCATCCTGCCGAATCCGAGAAACCCGACGTCCTGCACGCGCTACCGTCCGAACAGCGAGCGGAGCCGGGCACCAAGGCCGTTCCCGATGAGCGTCCCGTAGACCTTGCGGCCCAGGCGGTATCCCTTGACGCCGTACGGGTAGTACCAGAAGGCCGGGAAGTTGAACCGCTCCAGGTTCACGTGGCGGACCTCGCACAGGTCGCGCAGGCCGTACTTGCCGTGGACGCGGCCGAGGCCCGACGCCTTCACTCCTCCCCAGGGAGTCTCGGGAGCGGCGTGGGTGTAGAGGGCGTCGTTGTGCATCACGGTACCCGCGAGAAGCTGGTTGGCGATGCGGTCGGCCTTTTCCTTGTCGCGGGTGAAGACGTAGGCGGAAAGCCCGTAGGGCGAGTCGTTGGCGAGCCGGACTGCCTCCTCCTCGGTGCGGAAGGTGAGGATGGGGAGCATCGGTCCGAAGGTCTCGTCCCGGACGATGGCCATGTCCTGCGTGACGTCGGTGAGCACGGTCGGCTGGACGAAGCGCGCGCCGTCCGGGGTGACCTTGATGCCGCCGCCCGCCAGCACCCTCGCCCCCCGGGCCTTCGCCTCGTCCAGGTGGCGGCGGATGATGTCGACCTGCATCTGCGTGGTCATCGCTCCGACGTCGACGTCGTGCCGGTTCGGCTCGCCCTGGCGCAGGCCCTTGGCGATGGCCACCACGCGGTCGGTGAACGGCTGGGCGATGCTCTCGTGCACGTAGACCCGCTCGACGGACGCGCAAGTCTGACCCGAGTTCGCGAATGCGCCCCAAGCGACCTTCAGCGCCGCCGATTGCAGATCGGCGTCCTCGAGGACGATTGCGGGGTCCTTGCCGCCCAGCTCCAGGACGCAGGGAATCATCTGCTCCGCGGCGGCGACGTTCACCTTGCGTCCAGTCGCCACCGAGCCGGTGAAGACGATCATGTTCACGCCCGACTGGATGAGCGCGGCGCCGACGTCGCCCCGGCCCTGCACGACGTGGACGAGGCCGCGGGGAACGCCCGCCTCCTCGAGCAGGGCCCGCAGCTTTTCCGCGACGAGCGGGGTGAACTCGCTCGGCTTCAGGACGACGGCGTTGCCGGCGAGGAGCGCCATGATCGTGTCGCCGGCCGGGATCGAGAACGGATAGTTCCAGGGCGAGATGATCCCCACCACGCCCCGCGGGTAGAAGCGCAGGTAGCTCTTCTTGTGCGGGAACATGTGGAGCGGGACCTTTTCGTCCTTGAGCAGCTTTTGGGCGTTCCTCGCGAAGTAGTGCGTCAGGTCCGCGACCGGCAGCACCTCCATGAAGAGCGCCTCGTTCTTCGTCTTGCCGTTCTCGCGGACGATGAGGTCGCCGATCTCTTCCGCGCGATCGAGGAGCGACTGCTTGAAGGCGAGGAGGATCCTGGCGCGGTCGCGGAGGGGCCGGCCGCTCCATTCGAGCTGGGCGAGGCGCGCCCCCGCCACGGCTTCGCGGACCTGCAAAGGCGTCGAGACCCGCACTTCTCCGACGAGCTTCCCGCTGCCGGGTTCGTACACGGCCAGCGTGCCGTGAGGGGTGACCGTTCCCTGCGGCGCCCTCTGCGCTGCGCCTTCGTCGAAGACCGAACGGTCGAACGAGGTGACCGGAACCGACTCTGCCATGGCGCGTTCTCCCGGGAAGTGATTCCGCCGTACCCCCCCTTTGCGCACGATGTCAATTTGAATGAACGTCGGCTCTCGCCGTAGAACACAGTCCGTGGACTTGCGTCTGACCGAGGGAGCCGCCGAGGCCGTCCGGGAACGTGCCCGGGAGGCGGGTGTTTCGGACCACCTGCTTCGCATCGCGGTGGTCGCGGGCGGGTGCAACGGGTTGTCCTACGACCTCTATCTCGTCCCGGAGGCGCTGCCCGAGGACGCGGTGGTCGAATCATCCGGCGTGCGCGTCGCCGTCGACGCGGCGAGCGCGAGGCTGCTCGACGGGACCGTCGTCGATCTGCGCGGCCGTTCGTTCGTGTTCGAGAACCCTAGAGCGCGCAAGGGCTGTTCTTGCGGCGCGAGCTTCGAGGTGTAGCGATGGCGAAGCTCCTCCGATCGGTTGCGGCGCTCCTCACGGTCGCGGTCCTCACCTGCCTGGTCGGGTTCGTCCGCGCCCGGGTGTCGGGCGGCCCCGCCGAGTCGGCCCGGGGATGGATGATCGGGCTCCTCGTCTGCTTCGGCGCGATGGGCATCGCCGCGCTGTACATGGCCGCGGTCGGCCTCTATCACACCGTGCTCGCCCTCTTCGGCTGGGACGGGGGACCGGGCATCCTGCGCAAGAATCCCCATTACCTGCCGGGAAGCGACGAGCCGCTGGCGGACGGAACACCTCTCGACGACGCGCCCTCCGCCCCCTCGAAGGTGCACTGACTCATTCGTCCTGCGCAAGCGCCGACACGACGGATTCGCGACGGGCGTCGAAGAGTCCGGCAGCGAAGGCGAGCAATCCGCCGTAGGCGAGCGACATCGCGACCGCCTCGCCCAGGTAGGCGATGGCCGCCGGCAGCGACAGGATCGCCGCGAGCGCGAATGGTGCCCAGGCGGCGACGCTCAAGACGAGCAGCGCGAACATCCTCGCGCCGACCGGACCGCTGCCCCGCACCCGGCGCAGCCTCATGCCGCGCACCGGAACCGGCCAGAGGACGCTGGAAACGTTCCCGATGGTGGCGAGAAGGGGAAAGAGGGCGAGATGCGCGAGAAGCGCGATCGCGACCTGGTCGAAGGTCAGCGGTCCGGTGGCCGCGGCGACCAGCACGAGGGCGGCGAAAATGAGGACGGAGAAGGCGTACGCCACGGCGTTCTTCGCGACCAGGACGGCGCGGGTGGAGATCGGCCACAAGAACCAGGCTCGCGCCCCGTCGACGTCGCGGCCCAGGCAGTTCGTCGTCAACTCCAGCACGCCGAGGTGGGCATAGACCGCCGCGAAAAGGAGTGGCTCGCGCCGGACGAATCCGGCCTCCTCGCGGAAGACCACCGACCGCAGCACGAGGTAGCCGACCGAAACGAGGACGAGTTGCAGCCACCCGACGCGCAGCACGGTCTTCGCTTCCTTTTCGAACAGGGCAGCGAACCGGTCCGGAAGCCCGGGGATCTTCCATCCTCTGCTTCGCGGTGCGGAGGAGCGCGAAGGGCCGGCCTCGACCGGCCTTCGGGCCTCGCGAAGCGAGACCACGTGTGCGAGCGATGCGGCTGCGAGCCCGACTCCACACAGCAGGGCGGCAAAGCCGAGCGCGGAAGCGGGGCGCTGCGAGAGATCGTCCGCGAATCGAGCGGCCCACCCTGGCGGTGTATAGGCGACGGCTTTCCATGCCCTGCCCGCGAGAAGGCTCCCCACCCCGCGCCGGCCCGCCTTCACCACCCCGAATTGAAAGGAGGCGAACGCGGCGACGAGGAATGCGACGCTCACGATCCGCCGCAAGCCCGGGCGCGAATCGAAGGCGCCGGAGATCGCGGCGACGAGATGGAGCAGCCCCGCTACCGCCCAGACGCAGAGCGCCTCAGCGCAGAGAAGCGCCAACGGCCCCGGCATCCCCGGGATGCGGGATCCGGCCAGCGCGATGGCGAGGAGGATCGGCCAGAAGAAGAGCCAGGCCGGATCGAGGAGCTGGGCGGCGAAGTTCAGCGCCGAGACGAGGCGGGGCGGCACGGCGAAGACGAGGAAGCGGCGGGGATCGAACAGGGCGGCGCTCTGGCCGCGCGGGAGCAGCGCGAACCAGATGCGCGCGAGGAGGACCGCGGCGAGCCAGGTCGCGAAGAGGAAAACGGGCCCGCCGCGCGCTGCGACGGCCGCAGGAGCTCTGCGCAGCTCCATCGCCCGCACCCAGACCGCCGCCGCCACGGCGCAGCTCACCGCGAGGCCGAGAAGGAGCGAGAAGATGGAGAGCAAGAGCCGCCCCCACTCGCGCCGCCGGGCGATCCGGCGCACGGTGAGGGTCGCGCGGAGCCAGATCAGCGCCCGGGCCTGCTCGGCACCATATCCTCGGCTCACGGGAGGAAGCTCAACGCCCGCGCTGCGCCCCTTCCCTCTCCCACGAGGTGGACGAACGCGTCGTTGAGGGTCTGCGCGAGCGGCACTGCCGACACGACGCTCTCCAGCGTCCCCTGGGCGACGAGGCGGCCCTTGTGGATGACGCCGACATGCGAGCAGAGGCGCTCGACGACCTCCAGGACGTGGGAAGTGAGGAAGACCGTCAGCCGCCCGCGCTCGACGAGCCCGGCGAGAAGCGCCGTGAGCGAGGTCTTCGCCACCGCATCGACGCCTTCGAACGGCTCGTCGAGGAAGAGGAGCTCCGGGCCATGGATGAGCGCTGAAGCGAGCCCGAGCTTCTTTTTCATTCCAAAGCTGTAGTCCGCGATGAGCTTGCGGCCATCCTGGGCGAGCTCCATCGCTTCGAGCAGCTCGTCGGCGCGGCGGGCGGACTCGGTGCGGCCCAGGCCGAACAGCCGCCCGACGAAGGTGAGGTGCTCGCGCCCGGTGAGGCGGTCGAACAGGAGCATTCCGTCCGGGACGACGCCGATGCGGCGCTTCACCTCCGTCGTGTCGCCGGAAACGGTGCGGCCGAGAACGAGCATCGTCCCCGCCGTCGGGGCGAGGACGCCCGTGAGCATCGAAATCGTGGTGCTCTTTCCCGCGCCGTTCTCGCCCAGGAACCCGTAGAAGCTCCCGCGAGGGACGCGCAGATCGATCCCGTCCACCGCGAGCTGCTCGCCGAATCGGCGCACGAGACCGTGCGTCTCGATGGCGAGGTCGCCCTCGCCGGGCGCAAGGGTCATTCTTCCTTCGCGAGAGCGGCCAGGACGCCGGGCGATCCGCCCGGGACGCGCTTGCCGAGTCCGACCGGCGCAGGCTGCGCGACGGTGCCGGTGCGCGGAAGGGCGGCCTTCTGCGCGAAGGCGAGCGATTCCGCGACGAGCTGCGCGTCCGCCCGCTCGATGGGCGCGGGGAGATCGCGCTCGGCGAGATGGGTGTGCACCTTCATCGAGCAGAACTTGGGCCCGCACATGGCGCAGAACTCGGCCGTCTTGAAGGCGTCGTGGGGAAGCGTCTCGTCGTGCTTGCGCTGCGCGGCGTCGGGGTCGAGCGAGAGGCGGAACTGCTCGCGCCAGTCGAAAGCGTAGCGGGCCCGGCTCAAGGCGTCGTCGCGATCGCGCGCCCCCGGCCTCGCTCGCGCGACGTCCGCGGCGTGCGCCGCGATCTTGTACGCGATGATTCCCTGGTGGACGTCCTCTGCGTTCGGGAGGCTCAGGTGCTCCGCCGGCGTGACGTAGCAGAGCATCGAGGCGCCGTGCCATCCGGCGAGAGCCGCTCCGATGGCGCTCGTGATGTGGTCGTAGCCTGGCGCGATGTCGGTCGTGAGCGGACCGAGCACGTAGAAGGGCGCCTCCAGGCAGACGTCCTGCTCGATCTTCATGTTCATTTCGATCTGATCCATCGGGACGTGGCCCGGGCCCTCGATCATCACCTGGACGTCGTGCTCCCAGGCCTTCTTCGTCAGGTAGCCGAGCACCTTCAGCTCGGCGAATTGGGCCTGGTCGGAAGCGTCGGCGAGGCAACCGGGGCGGAGCGAATCGCCCAGGGAGAAGCTGACGTCGTACTTCTTGAAGATCTCGCAGAGCTCGTCGAAGTGCGTGAAGTACGGGTTCTCGAGGCCCTTCGCCATCATCCACTGCGCCATGAGCGCGCCGCCGCGGCTGACGATGCCGGTGATCCTGTGCTGCGCGAGCGGAAGGAAGTCGCGAAGGATCCCGGCGTGGATGGTCATGTAGTCCACGCCCTGCTTCGCCTGGTCCTCCACCACGTCGAGCAGATCCCGGGCGGAGAGCTCCTCGATCCGCTTCACGCGCTCGACTGCCTCGTACGTCGGGACCGTCCCGAGCGGGACGGTGCTGTGGCGCAAAAGGACGTCGCGGATGTGCGGAATGTCGCCGCCGGTGGACAGATCCATTACCGTATCGGCGCCGTGCTTGAGACATGCGTCGAGCTTCTTCAGCTCGCCGTCGACGTCGCTCGTGACCTGGCTATTGCCGATGTTCGCGTTGATCTTGCACGTCGCCGCGATGCCGATGGCCATCGGCTCGAGCTCGGGATGGTTGACGTTGGCGGGGATGATCATCCGCCCGCGAGCGACTTCGCTGCGCACGACCTCGACTGGTAGTCGCTCGCGGCGCGCGACGTGCTCCATCTCCCCGGTCGCTATGCCGAGGCGGGCGAAATGCATCTGGGTGACGTTCGGACGGCCGCGTCGCTGTTCGATCCAGCCTGCACGCATGGCGATGTCTCCGGAAGGAGATCGACAGTAACGGCACCGCCTGCGAGCGTCAATTGCGCCACGGGGGACGGAGGCCGTGAGCCCCGCCCCCCGTGGGAGACGAAACGCGCTACTTGCTGCCGGAGGAGCTCGCGCCGCCGCGGATCTCGCCCACGATCCGGCTCGCGCCGTAGATGTGATCGAGCGCCTCGATGAGGGCGGGGCTTGCGACCGACACGGCCCGGTTCTCCTTCGGGTCGAACCAGTACTCGCCTCCGAGCGACTGGATGTTGCCGTCGAAGATGAGGCCCACCACCTCGAGCTTTTGATTGAAGAGCGGCGACCCGGAGTTCCCGCCGATGATGTCGTTGCTCGTCGCCAGGTCGAACGGCGTGCCCAGGTTGAGCCGTCCGTCGTCCTTGGCGACGTTCCAGCTCTTCGGGAGCGCGAAGGGCTCGCTGCCCGTGGCGCGCTCGAACGCTCCGCCCATCACGGTGATCGGGTTCACGTGGCGGCCGTTCTCCTCCTGGTAGCCCTCCACCGACCCGTAGCTCAGGCGCAGCGTGAAGGTCGCGTCCGGATAGTTGCTCGTGCCTTCCAGCTGGAAGCGGGCCTTGGCGATCTTTGCCTGGTTCCGCTTCTCGACGGAGTCGACCTGGTGCTCGTAGGCGTCGCGAACCTCGCGCGCGCCGGGATCGACGAGCCGGGCGAGCTCGATCATCGGGTCCTTCGAGGCGTCGACGGCCGCCTTGCCGCCCTCGAAGAGCTGCTTGCGGACCGCGACGTCCTTGAGCTTCGAGCCGGACACGAGCTCGCGGGCGAGCTGGTCGGGAGACTTCTTCCCGACGACCTTGCGTACGAGGGGATCGTCGGGGCCGAGGACCTCGCGCAGCTTGGTGAGCGAGAAGCGCAGGGCCTCGGTCTCATATGCGTCGTAAACCGGAGCGCTGGAGAAGAGCTTCTGCTTGAGGGCCGGTAGGGCCGAATCGACGTAGTCGCGGAGCCGCTCCTCGTTCGGCTTCTGCAGCTC
>JBJMQD010000376.1:0-13919 GCA_045802855.1 Myxococcales bacterium
GAGCGCCCCCGGGTTCGAAGAGCGGTAAAGAACCACCCCCGATCCGTTATCGAATCCGACGTACAGGTGCTGCGACGTCGCGGCGAGCAGCGTCACCGCCGAGTTGGAGGGATCGTTGAACTGGGTGAGCATCGCGTCTCCGGAGCCGTTCGGAGCGACGAGGCTCCAGTCACCGGGGGTGCACTGCGTGGCCGACGACGGAGCGCACGACCAGAGCTGGGGTCCGTCCACCGTATTACGCGCGGCGAACAGGCGGCCGCCGAAGCTCGCCATCGCCGGAACGGCCCGATCCGCGGGCTGCAAATTCGACGTCTTTCCGGTGGTGATGGCGGGCTTGCCCTGAAAGGCGGGGGCGTTCGGCGTTGCGTCGGCCCAATCGGAGCAGGCGGCTGCAGTGCATTGCGATGGCGCGGGATTGCTCGTCATCGCAAAGCCGTTCGCGTTCGCGAGGTAGAGCGTGTCGAGACCGAGCACCGCCATGCTGTCGATCATCCCGCTCCCGCTGCCGCCGATGCCCGGCATGATCTGCGCGCCGAGGTCGGCCGCCGAAGCCGCGGCTCCGGGAAGCGCCGGCATCGTGACCGCCGACGCAAGCGCCGGACCGCCGGCATCCTCGAAGCCGAGATACAGCCGGTCGTGGAAGACGACGGCAGAAGTGACGTCGGTCGCGGTGGCCGGCGAAGCGGAGCCTAGATCCGAGTATGCGAAATCGGTGACACCGCCGGTCGCGAGCGGGAATCCCGAAGCGGTCAGGTAGACGAACCGGGAGGAATCCGTAGCGCCGGCCGGGTAGCCGCCGGTGAGCCCGAGCCATTCCGTCCCGGAGACGAGGGCGGAGAAGAAGAGACCCCCTCCGCTCTCGTTGTTCGGGCCGCACCCGGCGGTGTTCACCGCGCAGCCGATCGCGCCGATCGTCTGCGCGAGGCTGCCGGTATAGGCGCCGTTGCTGGCGTCGGCGGAGCGCTCGAGCAGCCAGGAGACCACCTGCGCCGAGCTGCCATCGCCGTTCATCCGCACCGCGGAAGAGCCGCTCGCGCTCGGGCCGACCCAGAGCTGGCCCGAGAAGCTCGCCAGCGACGCGGAGGTGGTGCCGTCGGCGAACGGATCGGCGGCGAGCAGCGTGGCCTCGGGAGCCGCCGTCTGCACTGTCGCGGCGAGAGGATTCGGGCTCGCGAAGAGGGTCAGTCCGCTGAGCGAGTCGATGCCGACGAAGCTCGGGGAGAAGGTGAGCGTCCCCGCGGCCGTCGGATGGAACGTCCACCGGAACTCGACCGACGAACCCGCAGGGACGGTCTGCGCGGCCGGGGCCGCGAAGGTGGCGGCGGCGGTTCCGGTCAGCTTCACGCTCGGGGTGACGTTGTTCGCGTCCACCCCGCCGGTATTGGTGACCGCGACGGTGAGGACGATGTCCTGTCCGACGCTCGCCGTCGTCCGATCGAGCGACCCGCTCGCCGTGATCGACGCGGCCTGGACGACCGTCACCTTGTTCGCAAGGGCGAACGGAAACGAGATCGGCTGATTCGTGTTCTGATCGCTGGCGTCGCCGAGGATGGTGAAGTCGATCGTCCCGAGGCTGTTGACGGAGTAAGTGTACGTGAAGGTCGCGGTCGCGCCGCTTGCGATCGTTTGCGCCGGCCCGGGTCCCTGCACGAGCCCGGCGGGCCCGCCGACGACGATGAACGGCAGGACGTTGATTGCCGTCGCCTCGCCCGAGTTCGTCACCGTCACGGCGAGCTGGACCGCCTGGCCGGTACTGACCTCGCCGGGCGAGGCGATTGCAGTCGTGGCGAGCTTCGGCAAACCCTGCACGGTGACGGGCTGCGAGGAAGCCGCGGCGGCCTGGATGGCGGCGGCGCTGTTCGCGTCGGAACCGGCCGCGGCGAACGAAACGGACAGCGTCCCGCTCGTGGTCACCTTCAGGCTGAACGAGAAGGTGGCCGACGCTCCCCCGCCGATGTCGGCCGCGGGCGGCGGCTTGCCGAGGACGGTCGCGGCGGCGGTGCCGACCGGCGTGACGACAGGCAGCACCGCCTTCGCCGTGGCCTCTCCGTTGTTGGTGACGACCGCGGTGACCGTGAACGTCTGGCCGACGCTGACCTTCGCCGGGACCGCGCCCGGCGAGACCGAGATTCGCGCTGGAGCCTGCACGACGATGTTGGGCCAGAGGGCGCCCGGCGCGGGAATCGGCGCGCCATCATTGCAGTCGAGCGCGATTCCGCCGTCCACCGACGGACTTTCGATTCCGGGCTGTACGGCCTGGTACGTCCAGGTCAGCGTCGCCGTGCCCATCGCTCCGGCTACGTCCTGCGGCGCGGGCGAGGAGACGAGCTGCAACGAGGGCCCCACCATCGGTACCGGGAACGACAGCGCATCGGCCGTCGCGGTGCCGCTGTTCGTCGCCACGATGGTGAGGGAGACGGTCTGTCCCACGCTCACTACCTGGGGCGCGGGGGCCTGCGCGACGGACTGCAGGGCGCCGCGCTGCTGCACGAGCACCTCTCCCGTGGCGCCGGGAGCCGCGACGGGTCTCTGCGAGACCTGATCCGTTCCGGAGGGGGAAGCGGCTACCGAGATCGATCCCGCCTGGGTGGCCAGCATCGCGAACGAGAAGACGCGCGATTCTCCGCCCGGGATGTCCTGCGCGGCGGGCGCGGCACCGGTCGTCGTCACCGTGGCGGTCCCGCCGATCTGCAGCGCGGACGGAGAAACTCCCACCGCCGTCGCGCCTCCCGTATTTTGCACTTCGATATCGATGCTAAAAGATTGTCCGGTGCTCACCTGCGCGGGCGCTTTGGCGAAGGCGACGAGCCGGCCGGGCGGCACGTCGGAGACGACGTAGCCCCGCGCGAGCGAGGCGGTCTGGTCGAACGGGCTCGTGACGAGAAGGACATGCTGGCCGACAGGGAGGCCGGCCGGCACCACCGCGCGAAGCTCGGTGTCGCTCACCCGCACGACGTCGCGGAGCGGGATCCCGTCGAGCGAAGCCTCATATCCGTCGTCGACACGGACGCCCCCGTGGGATTCCACCGCGCGGGCGTAGAAGTGCTCGCCGGCGATGGTGATGGAAACGTCGCTGCCCTGCGGTCCGCCCGCGGGATCGACGCGGGAGACGGTCGGCGCGAACGTGGCAGGCGGGCCCTTGTGGCAGGCCGCTCCGGCGAGCGCGACGGCGAGGAGGGTCGTCAGCCTAGAGGAGCTCAAAGTGGGTCCCCACGACGAAGGAGAAGGCGCTCTGGGCGCCGCTCGAAGAGGAAAGCTCCGGGTTCCGGTGGATCGCGAAGCGCGCCTCGGCGAACGGGACGGTGCTCGCGAAGCGGTGCTCGATTCCGAGCGAGAGCATCCCTCCGGGGGCGAGGGCCGACTCCGAGATGCGCGGCTGTCCGGTCAGCTGGGAGGTCCCCGAGACGATTTGCAGCGACGGTCCCGCGCCTCCCCAGACGGTGGTGCCGACGCCGAGCCGCCTGCGGTAGGCGACCTGGGCGGAGAGCTCGAAGAAGTCCTGGCGGATCTGCGCCGTCCCGAACTGCCCGACGCTCTGCTTCCGCGAAACGAACGACCAGGCCACTTCCCCCGTCAGCGCCAGCTGCGGACCGAGGCGATCGCTACGCCACGACCCCGAGAGCGCCGCGACGGGCGAGGTGACATGGGCGAAGTTGCTCGTCACGCCGACCGCGGGACCGATCGCGAGCGCCGCGGCGATGCCGGGGCCGCTTCGCGGCGCGACCGAAGGATACCGGGCCGACAGAACTGCCTGCGGGACGACCGGGCTCGGCGCCGTCGCCACCACGGCGTCGGGAGGCGCGGCGGCCTCGATGCTCGCTTCGGCTACCAGATTCGGTAAGTGCTCGAGCAGCGCGCGCAGCCGGATGGTGCCGGCCGCTCCTGGCGGGATAGTCCAGGTCGTCCACGTCTCTCCCGCGCCATGGCGTTCGAAGGGCGACAGGGTTCCGCGGCCGACCTGCACGACGAGCTTCGGCCGCGAGAGCCGCTTGCCGGCCTGGTCCGCGGCGAGGATCCGGACGTGCACCTCTTCGACGCGGTCGGCGCTGACGCGATCCTCGAGAAGGACGACGTGCAGCCTCGGAGTGTCGATGGGATGTCCCATCCGCAGCGTCGTCCAGGAGAGCCGGCCTTCGGCGACCGCCGCGACGACCACCACCTCGGGCGACTTCCCGCGGGGCGGCAGATAGTCCGCGACCCAGGCGTCGCCGGTTTCGCGGCGCAGGTTCGCGATCGTTCCGGCGCTCGCCGACAGACGCGGCTCGACCGGCGAACGGACATGGAGCACCGCGTGGATCGCTTCGCCGGTCAGCTCGAGGCTGCGCGGCTCGGCATGGATCTGCACAGGCGCCGCGATCTGTGCGGCAACGACAAGAGCCAGCATGTTCCCCCATACAAACGGAGGAAACTCTAAGTGGCCGCCGAGATTCGAGTAAACGGCGACAATGTGGGGTTTTTTCTGGCCGGAAAACAAACCGATAGATACCGCCGACTTGTATCTTTATTTAATTACTGTAACGGGCGCCGCCTGTGTCCGGCCCCGCGTGCGCCGTCGTACGGAATCGTGGGTGGACCGCTCTCTACCGCCGCCATTCGCGCGGGACGGCGGAGTTGCTCGCGCGCCGGTCGAGCGCGGCGAGATCGGACTCCGCGGAACGGAGGAGCGCCTCCGCCGCCGCGATCCGCCCCTCCCACTGCGATGCGTCCGGCGACCCGGCCGCGCGACCGCGGACGTCGGTCAACATCGCGCCCGCAGCGTCGACCCGGGCGCGGGCGTTGCGGAACGCGCTCCGCCACTGGTCGGCGCGGACCTCGTTCGCGGCGTCGGCAAGCGCCACCTCCGCCTCGTGTCGCTCCTGCGCCCTGCGGGAGGACCGCATCGCTTCGTTGATCTCGCGGCCGGAGATCTCGAGCGCCTCGCCGCCGTCGAGGGACACCCGGGCGCGGGAATCGCGCAGGCGGCAGCCGGTGAAGTCGACGGTGGCGACGGTGTAGTAGAGGTTCTTCGCGTCGCCCGAGCGTAGCAGCCACTCCGCGTCTTTCGGCGGATTGCCGGCGCTCCTCACGATCTCGTCGAGCGGGAGCCACTTCGAGACGACGCCGCGGGCGACGCATCCCTCCGTGCCTTGCGTTATCGAAAGCTCGATCCGGCCAGGCAGCGGCGACTCGGTGCGCATCTGCGCGAGCAGCGCCCCCACCTCGCCGTCGCCCCCCGAGCGAAGTCCGAGCAGCGCGGGGCGCTCGAGGCGGGCGAGCATCTTCGTCCGCTCGCGGGCGTCCTCGTCGCGGACCGCGGCGAGGAAGGCGTTCCAGCGGTCGTTCGCGGCGGCGTCCGGTGGAGGGAGGGCATACGAGAGGGGAAGAGCGAACGCGATTCCCTCGGCGTCCATCCGCTTGAGCGAGACGATCCCGACGGCGGCTCCGGTCGCGTCGAGGAGCGGCCCACCGCTGTTGCCCGGATTCACGGCGGCGCTGAACTGGATGTAACCGATGCCGTGCAGGCTCCTGCCGACGTAGCTCGCGCTCCCCTCGTTGACCGAGAAGTCGAGACCTTTCGGGCTGCCCACGACGGCGATGCGCGCGCCGGGCTTGAGCGAAAGCGGATCGCCCGTTCGCAGCGCCGGCACGTTGCTGCCGGCCACCTCGATGGTGGCGAAGTCGATCCAGGGATCGCGGCTCTTCACCTTGCCGAGGATCTCGCGCCCGTCATGCAAGGAGACGCTGACGATCTCCTTGCCGGGACAGGTCACGTGCGCGTTCGTGACCACGAGATCGTCGGCGACGAAGAATCCCGCACCGGCCTGGTCGCCGCAGCGGATGCCGACCACGGACGGGAGGGCGCGCTCGGCGATCTGCTCGGTGGTGAGGAGGGCGGGTTCCGTAGCGACGGGCCGCGCTGGCCGCGCCGATGCGACGGCCGCGGGCACGGAGGGAAGCGAAGGCACGGGCGCCGTCGCCCGCGACCGGCTCGCGCCCACCAGCAGGGCGCCCGCCGCGATTCCCGACAGCGCCACGGCCGAGAACCAATTCCTCTTGGACGACCGTCGCCGCGCGTCGATAGCCATGCGGCGCGGATCGTATCACCGGCCCTCGGGGTGCCCGAAGCTCCGGGCGCGCCGTAGCGTGCGTCACGGGCGGCGTGTGTTTTCGCGTCTTTATGCCGTCGAAGGCATCGCGACGGGCGGCGGAGCCGCGGCGCGGCTCGCCGCCGCTATGTAAGCGGCTTCGTGCGCCTTCACCATACGCTCGAGAGTCAGCTCGGATTCGACGAATTCCCTCGCGCGCTTGCCCATCTTGGCCGCGTCGGCGGGATCGCCGAGGACCCTCCGCAGCGCCTCCGCGAGAGCCCGCGGCTGGCGCGGCGGGACTACAAGCCCACGCTCGAGATGCGCGACGAGGTCGGGATTTCCGCCTACATCCGTGACCACCATCGGCAGCGCGGAAGCCATCCCTTCCATGACGGCGTTCGAAAGCCCCTCCGCAGTCGAGCAGAGCACCCCGGCCGTCGCGCGCCGGTAGATGGCGGGGACGTCCGTGCGGTGGCCCAGGAAGAACACCCTGTCGCGCAGGCCCAGCTTGTCGCACATCGCCTCGAGCATCGGCCGCCGCGGCCCGTCGCCGACGAGCAAGGTCTGAAGGCCGCTCGCCGGACCGAGCAGCGCGAGCGCCTCGAAGAGGTCCTCCTGGCGCTTCACCTCGTGATTCATGTTCGCGACGTGGACCAGGACGGGCGCGCCGGGCGAGACCGGCAGCGGCGCCTCGAGGGGCCTCTCCGCGCGGGCGTCGAAAGCGGGCAGGTCGAGGCCGTTGTGGATGACGACGACGCGCGCAGGATCCACCCGCTCCTCGTCGATCAGCATCTTCCGGATCGCTTCGGCGTTGCCGACCACCAGATCCGCCGCCCGCGTCAGCGCCGAAAGCACGGCGCGCTGGGCGCGCGAGTGGTAATGCGCCAGATCGAGGCGGCTCACCACGAGCCGCGTGCCCGAGAGGAGCGCCGCGGGCGCGGCGATGAGCGTCGAGGAGAAGTCGTGCACGTGGACGACGTCGACTCGCTCGCGCCTCAGCCAATCCGCGACTCGCAGGATTTGCACCGCCGTGTTCGGACGGGCGACGGCGCCCATCGGAAACAGCGAAGGCTCGAGACCGAGCGCTCTCACCTTCGGCAAGAGCGGCCCTTGGGCGAGCAGCATCCCGAGCTTCAGCTCATGGCGGCTTCCGAGGCCTCGCAACAGCTCGGCGAGCTGCACCTCGGTGCCGCCCAGATACAGCGCGCGGATGAATTGCGCGATTCGCAAATCGGGCTCCTTTTGAAGTGGCGGCTCTCAGGAGCTACGCACAGACTTTTTCGTCGTCGGAACCGGGCTCGAGCGGGAAAACGTCGCCGCCCGCCGGCGCGGACGACTGGACCGCCTTCTCGGCCAGCTCTGCCCGTTTCGCGGCGCAACGGGCGATGATCTTCACGTGCGGTGGCACGGTCTTGCCGGTGGCCTTTTCGAAGTCCGTCGCCGGGTCCTCCATCCGTCGCAGCTCCCGCGCGGGGATACCGAGGACAACCGCGCCAGCGGGAACGTCGTGAGTGACCACCGCGTTGGCGCCGATCACGGCGAAGTCGCCGATCTTCACCGGCCCGAGGATCTTCGCTCCCGCGCCGATGCGGACATAGTTGCCGATCTGCGCGCCACCCTTCACGCTCCCGCGGCCGGCGAGCATCACGAACGGCGAGATGACGCAATGGGAGCCAATCTTCGCGGTGGGATGGACCATGATGCCGAGCCCGCTGTACCCGAGACGGGTGCCCTCCCCGATCTCGGCCGTTGGCGGGAGCCAGGTTTGAAAAACGATTCGCATCATCTTCTGGATCAGGCGGGGCGCCACGGGCACCCCCATTTGGTTCAACTGTCTCCCGAACCGTTGCAACTTGAGCACATCCATCGCCGCCCTCCCCGGTGACCGGTACCGCGCGAAATTAGGTGCTGCCGATCCGGGAAGCAACGAAGGGCTTGCACGTGCGCCACGTATCCAGGACTGGACACCTGCGACCGGATCCGGGACCCGGATTCCCACGACCGGACGCCGAGCGGCGGAGCCTCTGGTCGGGAGAGCGCTGGCACAATTTTCGCTGCTGGTCCGCGGATGGATCGAGTCCTCTCCGAGACCCGGTACGCGCTGCGCCGGATCTTCAAGACGCCCGGGTTCTCCGCCGTCGTGGTGCTGACGCTCGCGCTCGGCATCGGCGCGAACAGCGCGATCTTCAGCGTGGTCGATGCCGTCCTGCTCCAGCGGCTTCGCTACGCCGAGCCCGATCGCCTCGTCACCATCCGCCACTACTACCCGACCCTCGGGCCGCTCGAGGCTCCGGTATCCGCTCCCGGGTTTCGCGACTATCGCGACAGGACGCAGAGTTTTTCGGGCGTGGCGGTCGAGGCCGGCACGGCGGCGAACCTCACCGGCACCGGCGATCCGGAACGGGTCGCGGCCACCCGGGTGAGCGGAGACTGGTTCCACGTGCTCGGGGTTTCCCCCGCGATCGGACGATGGATCGATCGCGACGACGACGTGCCGGGAAAGTACGTCGCCGTCATCTCCGACGCGATCTGGCACCGGCTCTTCGGTGCTTCCCCGGACGTGCTGGGAAAGCCGCTCCAGCTCGACGGAAGCACCTACACCGTCGTCGGCGTGATGCCAAAGGGCTTCCGCGCATTCTGGAGCGACATGGCGGAGATGTGGCTGCCGCTTTCGCTGCCGGAATCGGACTTCGAGCGCACGAACTACACGAGCGAGTACCTGAACGTCGTCGCCCGGCTCCGGCCCGGGATTTCGGCGAAGCAAGCGCAGGACGAGATGACGCGCTTCGCGCAGCAGGTACAGAAAGAGCTTCCCAACGACGTGGGGCAAGCCGCCTGGACGCTGAAGGTCGACGCGCTCGCCGACCTCGCCAACAAGCAGATCAAGCCGGCCCTCCTCGTCCTCCTCGGTGCGGTCGGGTTCGTGCTCCTCATCGCCTGCGCGAACGTCGCGAATCTCATGCTCGCGCGGGGCGCGGTCCGCGCCCGCGAGGTGGCGATCCGGGCGGCGCTCGGCGGCGATCGCTGGGCGCTCGCGAGGCCGGTCCTCGCGGAAAGCCTCGTCCTCGCCCTCTTCGGCGGCGCGCTCGGGGTCCTCTTCGCGAATCTCGGCGTGGAGGGCCTTCTCCTCCTGGCGAAGAACCAGCTTCCGCGCGCGGACGAGATCGGGGTGAACGTCACCGTCGTCGTCTTCACCCTCTGCCTGTCGGTCGTCTGCGGGATCCTCTTCGGCGTCGCCCCCGCGCTGCAGGGCTCGCGGTACCACTTGCAGGAGGCGCTCAAGGAAGGCGGCCGGACTGGCACCGAGGGTTCCGGTCGCCGGATCCGCCGCGCGCTCATCGTCGCCGAGGTGGCTCTCGCGCTCACGCTGCTCGTCGGCGCCGGGCTGCTCATCAAGAGTTTCAGCCGGCTGGTCGGAGTGAACCCGGGGTTCGATTCCGGCAACCTCCTCACCTTCAACCTGGCGTTGCCGCAAGCCCGCTATCCGGACGCGCCCGCGCAACGCCGGTTCTTCGACGAGACGCTGTCGCGCATCCGGCAGCTTCCGGGCGTGAAAGGCGCCGGCGCGGCGACCGTGGTTCCCTTCACCAACGCGTGGACGACCGGAACGTTCACGGTCGAAGGATGGAAGGTCAATCCGGGCGAGTCTCCGCCCTGGGGCGACATCCGCATCGTCACCCCCGGTTACCTCGAGACGCTCCGCGTACCGCTCTTGCAGGGCCGTACGTTCGAGGAGAGCGATCGCCAGGGAGCGCGTGAGGTGGCAGTCATCGACGAAGAGCTTGCCCGCCGCTTCTTCCCCGGCCGGGACCCGATCGGAAAGCGCATCGCGTTCTCGGCAGAAGCGACGCCGAAGCCGGACGAGTGGGTGGACATCGTGGGCGTCGTCGGCCACACGAAGCACGAGGGTCTCGACGCGAAGAACCGCGTCCAGGTCTACCTGCCGTCCGGGCAGAACCCCATCGGGCGCGGAAACCGCGGCGCTCAATTGACGGTGACGGTGCGGACGACGCGCGAGCCTCTTTCCGCGGTGGGGGATGTACGCGCCGCGGTGCGCAGCGTCGATCCCGATATTCCGCTCGCGCGCATCCGCACCATGGAGCAGCTCATCAGCGACTCGACTGGCCAACGGCGGCTCTCGCTCTTCCTGCTCGCGCTCTTCGCTGCGCTCGCGCTCGGGCTCGCCTCGATCGGCATCTACGGCGTGATGTCCTACAACGTCGCGCAGCGCACCCGTGAGATGGGCATCCGCATCGCGCTAGGCGCGGAGCGCTCGAGCGTGCTTCGCCTCGTCATAGGGCAGGGGATGGCGCTCGCCGGAGCCGGCATCGTGATCGGGGCGCTCGGCGGGCTCGTGCTGACCCGCGTGCTCCAGGGACAGCTCTATGCCGTGCGGTCCACCGACCCGGGCACCTTCGCGCTCGTCGGCGCCATCATCGCCTCGGTGGCGCTGCTCGCCTCGCTGTTCCCGGCGCTGCGGGCGACCCGGATCGATCCGGCGGTGGCGCTGCGCGACGAGTGACGGCTAGCCGAACAGTCCCGCTACGACGCCGCCGTCGATGGCAA
Source organism: Myxococcales bacterium (assembly GCA_045802855.1). Classification (GTDB taxonomy): domain Bacteria; phylum Myxococcota; class Myxococcia; order Myxococcales; family 40CM-4-68-19; genus VBKO01. The sequence continues at coordinate 10,635 of JBJMQD010000376.1, forward strand.
TGGTCTGGCCCGTGACGTACCGGGCGGGCTCGCCGCAGAGGAAGGCGACGAGCGGCGCGAACTCGTCCGGGGTCGCAGGTCTCCCCATCGGGTGCTCGCCGAGGGCACGAGCGCGCTTTTCCGGCGTGTCGTAGAGGGATCGGAAGCGGTCGGTCTCGACCAGGCCGGTGGCGATGGAGTTGATGGTGATCCCCTCCTTCGCCACCTCGCGCGAGAGCGTCTTCAGCGCGGACACCACCGCGGTGCGGAAGGCGTTCGAGAGCACGAGCGTCGGGATCGGCTGCTTCACGCTCACCGACTCGAGCGCCACGATCCGGCCGAACCGCCTGGCGCGCATCCCGGGCAGCACCGCGTCGACCAGCGCGAGCGCGCTTTTCATTGTAAGCGCATAGGCCGCGTCCCAGTCGGCGGGCTGCATCTGCGTATAGGTGCCGGGCCTCGGGCCTCCGCCGTTGACGACGAGGATCTCGACCGACCCGACCTTTCCCTCGACCTCGCGCACGAGCGCGGTGAGCGCCGCCGCATCCGTCTGGTCGGCGGTGAACGCGCGCGCCTCCTGCGCGCCGGCGTTTCGCGCCCGCCGCGCCACCTCCTCGAGCTTTTCCTGCCGGCGGGCCGCCACGGCGAGCTTCACGCCTTCGCGAGCGAGCGCGAGCGCGACGGCTGCCCCGATGCCCGAGCTTGCGCCGGTGACGAGCGCGACCCTTCCCGCGATGCCGAGATCCATGACCGTCAGCCCCGCCGCAGGTAGAGGTCGGTGCCGTCGAGCCAGTCGCGCCGGGGCGGATCGAAGATGTCCACGTCGACCGTGTCCTCGAGCGCCTCCGCGGAGTGGGGGAGGTTCGAAGGGATGCAGAGCACGTCGCCGGCGTTCACGTCGACCTTCTCGCCCTTTTCACCGAGGGTGAACCGGAGCGCGCCCTCGAGGACGTAGGTGATCTGCTCGTTCTCGTGCTGGTGGCGCGGAACGAGGCATCCCTTCTTCAGGTAGACGTGGGTGATCATCATCCGGTCGCCGGTGATGATGCGGCGGTCCAGTTTGTCGTTCAGGTGCTCCCTGGGCATCTTCTCCCAGCTATGCAGCTTCGCGGTGCGTTCCATGGATCCCTCGGGGTTGGAAGGACGATATCGAAAGCGCGGCTGTCAGCGCCACACCCGGCGGTCGTCGATCTTCTTCGCCCCGTCGGCGATCGCTCCGGGCGGCGCCACCTGCACCTCGCCGCGCACCTTCACCGCGTCGCGCAGCGATTCGGCGATCCGTTCGAGAAGGCCCGCGTCCGGGCTCGCTCCGGAAGCAAGCTCGACGAGATAGACGATCCGATCCTGGTGCTCCTCGCGGGTCACCACCGCCTGGAATCGCGCCACGGCGGGGAATTGCTTCATCACCTCGTCGAGCTGGCTGCCCCGGACGAAGAGTCCCTTCACCTTCACCGCGTCGCCGATGCGGCCGAGGAGTCCCTTCAGCCGCGGCGCCGTGCGGCCGCACGGGCAAGGACCCTCTGGAGCCAAGGCTGCGATGTCGCCCATCGCAAGGCGGAGGAGCGGATACGAGTCGTCGAAGGTGGTCGCCACCACTTGACCCGGCTGCCCCGGCGCGACGGGCTGTCCCGTCTCCAGGTCGAGGACCTCGACGATGCACTCGGGCTGCAGGTGCATGCCGTTCTTCTGCGGGCACTCGTAAGCGAGCACACCGGCATCGGCGGCGGCGTAGCCTTGCAGCACGCGGATGCCGAAGCCCTCCAGCTCCTGGCGAAGCGAGTCGGGCAGCATCTCGGCGGTAGCGAACGCGGCCTCGAAGTGGAGAGGAACGTTCAACTCGCGGGCGCGGAGGAGGAGCGTGCGCAAGAAGGTCGGGGTCCCGGCATAACCCGTGGCGCGGAGCGCGGAAGCCGTCCTTACCTGCAGGTCCGTCTGACCGGTGCCGGCGGGGATGACGACGCAGCCGAGGGCGCGCAGCCCCGAGTCGAGCATGAATCCGCCCGGAGTCAGATGGTACGAGAGCGTATTCACCACCACGTCGCCGGGGCGGAAGCCCGTCGCCGCGAAGGCCATGCCGAAGCGCCAGTAGTCGGAGGCGGGGCCTTGCGGCACGTACATCGGCCCGGGGGAAACGAACAGGTGCTGCAGCCGGCCCACCGGCCCCGCGAGCAGACCCGCGAGCGGTGGATCCTCCGCTTGCATGCTGGCGATGGCGTCCTTGCGGGTGATGGGGATGCGGGGAAGGTCCGCCAGCGTGATCTGGCCAGGGGAAATTCCTGCCGAATCGAGAAGCCGCTGGACCCGCGGCGCCTCGCGGTGCAGGAGGGTGACCGTCGCACGCAGCTTTGCTTCCAGATAGAGCTGCCGGTCCTCCTCGTCCTGCGTCTCCAGCGCTGGATCGAGCAAATACCCCTCACGCATCGACACCTCCGTCCGTAGGCTGCGGCCTGCGGTTTCCGCCCCCCGCCGCGATTACGAAAGCCAGCGCTTGCGCCGGCGGTAGCTCTTGACGGCGCGATAATTGCGCTCCTTCACGCCTCCGCCCAGGTAGAACTCCTTCACGTCCTCGTTGCTCTTCACCTTGTCCGGATCGCCCTCGAGGACGACGTGCCCGCCCTCCATGATGTACGCGAAATGGGCGATGGCGAGCGCAAGATTCGCGTTCTGCTCGACGAGCAGGAAGGTGGTCTTCTCCTCCTCGTTGATGCGGCGGATGATCCCGAAGATCTCCTGCACGAGCCTGGGCGAGAGCCCGAGCGACGGCTCGTCGAGGAGGATGACCCGCGGTCTTGCCATCAGCGCGCGGCTGATGGCGAGCATCTGCTGCTCGCCGCCCGAGAGGTAGCCGGCGAGCCGCTTCCGCAGCCGCTGGAGCTGAGGGAAGTAGCTGAAGCAGAGATCCCGGGTGCGGCGCAGTTCGGCGCGATCGGTCCGCACGTAGCCGCCCATGGCGATGTTCTCGTCGACGGTCAGATCCTCGAACACCCTGCGGCCCTCCATCACCTGGAACACGCCGAGGCGGACGATCCGATCGGGCGTGAGCTCGTCGATCCGCTCCCCCTCGAGCTCGATGCGCCCGTCGGTGACTTCGCCCTCCTCGGAGGCGAGAAGGCCCGAGATGGCCTTGAGCGTGGTGCTCTTGCCGGCGCCGTTCGGGCCGAGGAGCGCGACGATCTTCCCCTTCGGGACCTCGAGGGAGAGGCCCTTCAGGACCAGGATCACGTCGTCGTAGATCACCTCGACGTTCTTCAGGCTGAGCACGCACCCTCCGGCACTGGATGGTACGGAGATTCTATACGCCTACAG
>JBJMQD010000372.1:0-2986 GCA_045802855.1 Myxococcales bacterium
TGGCGTCGGACGAGGCGGCGCGGCTGCTCTACGGCGACCAGCACCCCTTCGGCCAGCCTTCCGGGGGGACCATCGAGACCATCCGCGGGATCACCGCCGACGATCTGCGCAAGTTCCACGACACCTGGTACCGCCCGAACAACGCGCTCATCTCGGTTTCCGGCGACGTGTCGGTGAAGGAGATCGAGGCTCTGCTTTCGAAGAACCTGTCGAAGTGGAAGGGCGGCACGCTGCCGAAGATCTCGCTGCCGCCGTTCCCCGAGATGGACAAGCGGACCATCTCCGCGCTCGACAAGCCCGCGACGACGCAGTCGCACGTCCGCGTGGTGGGCCATCTCTTCCCGGCGAACAACCCCGACCGGGTTCCCATGCTGGTCGGGAACGAGGTGCTGGGCGGGCTCTTCACCAGCCGCTTGAACCTCAACCTGCGCGAGAAGAACGGGTACAGCTACGGTGTCGGGTCGTCGGCGTCGCTCGGCCGGACGTTCGGGACCTTCATCGCCGCGGGCGACATCATCGCCCAGCACACCGCCGATGCGGTCCGCGAGTACGAGGCGGAGCTGACCCGCTTCGCGCAGAGCGGAGTCGAAGACGCGGAGCTGCGCAAGGCGCAGGAATCGCTCATCCGCGGGCTGCCGTCCGCGCTGGAGACGAACGACGCGGTCGCCTCGGCGGTCGCGAGCGCCGTCTTCAACGGGCTGCCGCTCGATTACTACCGGCGGGTTCCCGAGCTGATCTCCAAGGTGACCCGCGACGACGTCGCCCGCGTCGCGAAGGAATGGATCCGGCCGGATCGATTCGCCGTCGTGATCGTCGGACCCGTCGCTACCTCGAAGGACGCGCTTACGGCGCTGGCCCTGGGCCCGGTCGAGATGCGTCCGGCCCCGGGAGCGATGCCCGGCCCGGAACCGCGGCCCGCGCCTCCCGGCTCGCCGGGTCCCACCGCCCGGACCTCCGCCCTCCCGGACGCAACGACGGGAAAGCCCGAGGGCGCCTCGCCGCCGCCGGGAACGCCACCGACGCAGCCCGGAACGCCCGCAGGGACGCCGCCGTCCGGAGCGCCGGCGAACCAGCCTACGAGTCCGCCGGTACAGGGAAACGCTCCGGCCGCGAACCAGCCCTCTCCGGTGACGCCGCCAGCGCAGAAGCAATGAGCTACGAGGACCGGCGCACGGTGTACTCGCCGATCTCGCGCAGCGTGCGCTGAACGCTGGGCGGAACTTGCGATCCCTCGAGCGCGGTGAGCGCCTGGGACAGGAGGTGCTCCGCCTCCTCCCGGCAGGACGCCGCCGCGCCGCTCCGCTCGAGCACCGCGCGGACCGCCTCCACATCGGGCTCCGACAGGTCCCGCCGGCCGAGGGTCTCGCGCAGGAACGCCGCGTCCTCGGGACCCGCCATGCGCAGCGCGCGCGCGACCAGCAGGGTGCGCTTGCCCTCCCGCACGTCCGCGCCGCTCGGCTTTCCCGTCACCTCGGGGGAACCGAACGTTCCCAGCAGATCGTCCGCGATCTGGAACGCGACGCCGAGGGGACGGGCAAAACCGAGCAGCGCGCGGAGCACCTCGTCCGTCGCTCCACCGAGGACGGCGCCGATGTGCAGCGGCAACTCGAACGTGTAGCTCCCGGTCTTCAACTCCTGCAGCCGCGCCACCCCGCGGTCGTCGAGCGGCGCCTCGAACGGCGCGCAGAGATCGAGCGACTGTCCGAGGATCACCTGCTGCAGCGCGGAGGAGAGCAGCTTCGCCGCCGCCACCGTCCTGTGGGTGTCCACGGGAGAATCGAGGAGCAACTCCAGCGCCCACGACTCGCAGAGCGATCCGGCGAGCACCGCCAGGCTGTCGCCGAGATGCGGCGACTTCTTCCCCAGCGCGACGTGGAGGGTGGGCCCGCCCCTGCGCAGCTCGTCGCCGTCCATGAAGTCGTCATGAATCAGCAGATATGCGTGGAGCAGCTCGAGCGCGATCGACGCGCTTCGCACGGACCGCGGATCGGAGCCCGCCGCCTCGCAGCCGAGCAGGACCAGGGCGCCGCGCATCCTCTTCCCGCCGCGCAGGACGTAGTCGGTGATGGCGTCGTGGACGGGCGCGAGATCGAGCGGCAACCCGCGCAGGTCGGAGCCCTTGCGAGCGAGGAAGTCGCGCAGGAGCGGGTCTGCTTCCTTCGCGTAGCGGACGAGCGCCGCCGGAGGCGGCGCGCGGGTCACGTCACCTCGGCGGCGGCCTTCTGGGAGACGAGCTTGGCGAGGATCTCCTGGGCGCGGTGCAGCTTGATCTCGCCTGCCGCGATCAGCGCGCGGGCGACCTCCTCGACCGCGGTGCCGCGCGCCCCGGCGCTGAGCGCCACCGAGCGGGCGTGGAGCGCCATGTGGCCCTTCTGGATCCCGACGCTTCCCAGCGCCCGGAGAGCGGCCATGTTCTGGGCGAGGCCCACGGCGGCCATGACCGCGGCGAGCTTGCGCGCTCCGGGATTTCCCATCACTTTCAAGAGCACCGGGACCAGCGGATTCGACTTCACCGCGCCGCCCACCGTTCCCACTTGAATCGGCAGCTCGCAGCGGCCGAAGAGGTGCGCGTCCTCGATCCACCAGCGGGTGAGCGGCTCGTACCGGCCGTTGCGGCAGGCCCACGCGTGCGCGCCGGCCTCGATCGCCCGCCAGTCGTTGCCGGTGGCGAGGGCGACCGCGTCGACGCCGTTCATCACGCCCTTGTTGTGGGTGCAGGCCCGGTACGGGTCGGCATCGGCGAAGCGGCTCGCCTCCGCGATGCCGTGGGCGACCTCCGCGCCCGAGAAGCCGAAGTCGGTGAGCGCCTCGAACGGGATCCGACAAGTGGCGCGGGCGAGGCGTTTGTCCGCGAGGTTGGAAAGGATGCGCAGGCGGACCCTCCCGCCCGATATGCGCTCGATGAGGGAAGCGGTTCCCTCGCACATCGTATTGATGAGATTCGCCCCCATCGCGTCCTGCGTGTCGACGAGCAGGTGCACGATCA
>JBJMQD010000127.1:0-3199 GCA_045802855.1 Myxococcales bacterium
CTGCGCTTGTCGGTGAGCGACAACGGCGTCGGCGTCCCGGAGCATCTGTTGCGCCGCATCGGTGAGCCGTTCTTCACCACCAAGGAGCCGGGGCGCGGCACCGGGCTCGGCCTGTACCTCGCCCGCCACGTCGTCGAAGGACAGGGCGGCGAGATGTCGGTCAGCTCCGCCGAAGGACGCGGCACACAGGTAACCTTGACGATGCCCGAGGCGATTCCGTAGGAATGATCGAATGCCGCGACTCTTGATCGTCGACGACGACGAACCCTTCCGTTTGGCGATGCGCAACGCGTTCGTCCGGCGCGGCTACGACGTCATCCTGGCGGCGAACGCGGACGAGGCCAATGCCGCTCTCGCCCGCCCGCCCGACTACGCCGTGATCGATCTGCGCATGCCGGGGCCGTCGGGTCTCGAAGTGGTGCGATCGCTGCGCGCGCTGCCGAATCCGCCCCAGGTGGTCGTGCTCACCGGCTACGGCACGATCGGCACCGCGGTCGAAGCCATCCGGCTCGGCGCCATCAACTATCTCAACAAGCCCGCGGACGCCGACGAGGTCGAGGCGGCGCTCCTCGGAAAGCGGCCTCCGCCGCCCGTCGGCGAGGTGCCTTCGCTCGATCGCCAGGAATGGGAGTACCTGAACAAGATCCTCGCTGACTGCAACGGGAACATCTCGGAGGCGGCGAGAAGGCTGAAGATGCACCGCCGCACCTTGCAACGGAAGCTGCAGAAGCATCCTCCGAAGAGCTAGGAGCTCTCCCGCATGCGCATGCTTTCGATCCTGCTCGCGCTCGCGTCGGCCTGCGCGAGCGGGAAGACGTCCACCGCGCCGGCGGCGACGGCCGGGCGCGCTCCGATTGCGCTCGAGGAGTACTACAAGATCCGCCGTTACGGCGGGACGAACATGACCTTCTCGCACGACGAGAAGCTGGTCGTGTTCGCGACCGACCAGGGCGGCCGCCTCGACCTGTGGGCCCGTCCGGTGGAAGGCGGCGAGGCGCGGCAGATCACACACGTCGAGGGGTTTCTCGGCGCGTTCGCGTTCTCGCCGACCGAGGACGTCCTCGCGTACGAAGCCGACGTTGGCGGCGACGAATTGCCCCACCTCTTCCTCACCGACTCGAAAGGCGGTGCTCCGCGCGACGTCACCGCCGATTACCCGAAAGGGCGCCGCACCCAGTTCCTCGACTGGGCGCGCGACGGGAAGAGCTTCGTCTACCTCTCGAATTTCCGAGACGAGAAGCTGTTCGATCTGTGCGAGTACGATCTCGCCTCGGGCCGCTCGCAGATCCTCTGGGTCGCCTCCGGCGCGCTCACGCTCGCCAACGCCGATCGCGCGCACAACCGCTTTGCCATCCTGGAGACGCTTTCCGACGCGAACAACAACCTCTGGATGTTCGAGCGCGGAGAAGAGCACCCGGTGTTGCTCACGCCGCATGAAGGAGACGTCCTCTACATGCCGCAGGACTTCACCAAGGACGGCGCCGGCCTCCTCTACACCGCGGACGAGGGCCGCGAGTTCAACTCGCTCCACGAAATGGACCTGGCGAGCAAGAAGTCGAAGCCGCTCCTGCAACCGAAATGGGACGTGGACGCGGCCGCCGATTCCATCGGCCATCGCTACCGCTACGCGACCGTCAATGCAGACGGGACCGAAGAGCTTTCGCTCTGGGACCTCTCCACCGGAAAGGAGATGACCGTCCCCCGCGCCCCCATGCAGGGCGGCTGGGTCCCGGCGGGCTTCTCGCCCCACGATCGCTATCTCGGCGTCTGGCTGCGCACCGACGCCGCGCCTTTCACGCCGTACGTCCTCGACTTGCAGACTGGCGAAGCGCGCAAGCTCGACGATCCCCTTCCGCCGTCGCTCGCGGGGCGGAAGATGGTGACCGGCGAATCGGTGCGCGTGCAGAGCTTCGACGGCAAGGATCTGCCGGGCTTCCTCTACCGGGCGACGGGAACTCCCCCGTATCCCGCCATCATCGACGTGCACGGCGGGCCGACTTCGCAGTCGCTGCGCAACTTTTCCGCCTACCGGCAGTATTTCCTCTCCAAGGGAATCAGCGTCTTCGTCCCGAACGTGCGCGGCTCCACGGGTTACGGAAAGACCTGGATGCGCCTCGACAACAAGGATCTGGGCGGCGGGCCGCTGAAGGACATCGTGGCGTGCAAGTGGTGGCTGGTCGCGAACGCCGACGTGGCCGACGACAAGGTCCTGGTGATGGGCGGAAGCTACGGCGGGTACATGGCGCTCGCGGCCGAGGCGTTCGCTCCCGAGGAGTTCGTCGCCAACGTGGACTACTTCGGCGTGTCGGATCTGAAGACGCTGGTTACGAGCTTTCCGCCGTACTGGGCCGCGTTCTCGACCTTCCTCTACCAGAAGTTTGGAAACCCGGCGGACCCGAAGGATGCCGCCTACCAGCATGATCGCTCGCCCATCAATTTCACCGCACAGATGAAGCGCCCGCTGCTGGTCGTCCAGGGGGATCACGACGCGCGGGTGAAGAAGGACCAGTCCGACCGCATCGTCGAGTCGCTGCGGGCTCGCAAGGTCCCGGTGCACTACCTCGTCCTGGAGAACGAAGGACACGGCTTCTCGCGAACGGACAGCCTGCTTCGCGCCATCCAGGCGACCGACGCGTTCATCGATCGGTACGTGTTCGGCGACTCGAAGGCCAAGGTCCCGGGCGACTGATTACCGCCCTTTCAATTCCTCGCGGATCGCTTCCAGCTCAGCGATCGTTTCGAAGTCCTTGGGCCGGCCCGCGGCGCGCTTCACCTCGATCAGCTTTTCGAGATTCAGCACTTTGATCGAAACACCGAACATCTGCAGGTCCGTCGAATGAGGCAGGAGGCGATCATAATCGCCGCCACCTGTTATCTCGCCGAGCAGATCCATCCAGCCGAGATCGGTGACGAACGTGAAATTGAGGCCGCTCTTCAGCGTCCTCGCGTCGAAGAGAAAAGGCAGGCCGGGCGGAGCACCGCGGAGATAGGGATGAAACGGCCGGAGCGCTCGAACGAGTCGTTCAAGGTTTTCCGCAGTCCGGGAGTAGACGATGTCGAGATCCTGCGTCAGCCGGGGCGAACCGTGAATGGTTGCCGCAAGACCTCCGACGACGATGAATTGAACGCCTGCGGCGTCGAGCGCCTGAAGCATCTCCGGAAATCGCGCTACGTTCACCGCGCGGCCCGCGCCGCCTGG
>JBJMQD010000164.1:0-4732 GCA_045802855.1 Myxococcales bacterium
GATCGGAATCGGAGTCGAGTCGACGCACGCCGGAACTTGCGCTCGCGCACCCTTCCCGAGCAGCGTGGCGGTGCCGCTCATCGCACTCGCCTTGATCAGATCGCGCCGGGTAAATTGCTTCTTTGACATTTTCCTGTCCCCCGCAGCCCGTTTCAGCGCCGCTAGAAATTTACAGGGGACCGCAAATGCAGCCCGCGTGCCGCGGCGCAACGGCGCGGAATTCCTCCCGCGGTGCCCGGCCGGTCGAGTTGCGAAATTGGTCTGTGATCAACCGCCGCCCGGGTGGAGAAGCGCCACGCGACAGGCCGAATCCCGGCCAGCCGCTCGAGTACGATTTCCGTACTCGATTAGCGAATCGGTAATTAATTAATTGTGGTAAACGTCTTTATTATCAACTAAATGAAACGTCGGGGCGGGGGATTCCTGGGTCCTATCGGCACCTTGGGTCACACGGTGCGCGTCTGTACCCCTTTTCTTCCGGAGCTCTGTAACGCCCCTAGGAGGGCAGCTCGTCGATGACCTGCAAGATTTCGTCGAGCTCGACCGGCTTCACGAGGTGGTGGTCGAACCCCGCGGCGCGGGTGCGGGCGCGATCGTCCTCCTGACCGTAACCCGTGACCGCGACGAGCCGCAGGGCGTCGCCGCTGCAGATCTCGCGGAGCTTGCGGGCGAGCTCGAACCCGTCCATTACCGGGAGCCCGAGATCGAGCAGACCGACGTCGAACGGGCGCTCGCGGAAGCGCCGCAGGGCCGAGACGCCGTCGTGCGCCACCTCGACGTCGTGTCCGATGGCGCGGAGCGCCTCCGCGAGCATCTCCGCGGCGTCGGTGTTGTCGTCGACGACGAGGACGTTGCGCCGCGGCGGGCCCGGGCGGATGAGCGACGCCGCCGCCTCCAGCTGGACGTCCGCGCGCGGGATCGCGACGACGAGCGGCAGCCGCACCACGAACTCGCTTCCCTGCCCTGGTCCGGCGCTGTGCGCGGTCACCGATCCGCCGTGCAGCGCGACCAGGTTCTGCACCAGGGACAGCCCGACGCCGAGGCCTCCGTCGGAGCGATCGACCGCGCGCGCGCCCTGCACGAACAGGCCGAAGACGTGGGGCAGGAGATCAGGGCCCATCCCGATCCCGTCGTCGGCGACGCGGACCACCACCTCGCCGCCCTCGCGCCGCGCGGAGATGGCGATGTTCCCCCGCGGAGGCGTGTATTTCGCCGCATTGGTGAGGAGGTTCGCGATCACCTGAGCGAGCCGCAATGGATCCGCGCTCACCAAAAGCCCCTCGCCTGGGACGTCGACGCGGAACGTGTGCATCCGCTCCTGGAGGAGCCGGCTGGCGATCTCGATGGCGTGGCTGACGGCGGAGGCGATCTCGAGCGGACGCCGCGAAAGCTCGATCTTCCCCTGCGCGATGCGGGAGACGTCGAGTAGATCGTTGACGAGCTGCGAGAGGTGCGCGACCTGCCGCTCGATCACCTCGCGCTCGCGCTCGCTCGCCGGATCGCCGCGCAGCTTCATCAGCTCGACGGCGCTCATGATCGGCGCGAGCGGGTTGCGGAGCTCGTGGCCGAGCATGGCGAGGAACTCGTCCTTGCGCCGGTCGGCGAGCTGCGCCTTGTGCGCGAGCAGCTCGCTCTCGCGCCGGGCGACCACGATCTCGGTGACGTCGAAGCCGAACACCACGACCCCCTCGATCTCGCCGGAGGCGGCGCGGAACGGCTCGTAGGTGAAGGTGACGAACACATCCTGCGCGGCGGCGTCGGGCGCTCGCTGCAGACGGAGCGCCTGCTCCTTGCCGGCATACGGCTTTCCCGTCTGGTAGACGGAGTCGAGGAGCTCGAAGAAGCCCTGCCCGCTCAGGTCCGGCAGCGCCTCGCGGACCGGGCGGCCGATGAGGTCGCGGGCGCCGACGAGCTGCTGGTAGGCGGCGTTCGCCAGCTCGAAACGGTGATCGGGACCGCGCAAGAGGCAGATGAACACCGGAGCGCCCATGAACATGCGCCGGAGCTCGCTACGGTGCTGCTGGTCGAGGTGCCGCAGCCGGGCGAGCGCGATCTGCGACTCGACGCGGGCGACCAGCTCCTTCGCCGAGAAGGGCTTGACGAGATAGTCGTCGGCGCCGGAGGAATGGCCCTCGACGCGCGCCTCCTCGCCCGCGCGGGCGGAGACGAGGATGATCGGCAACGAGGCCGTCTCCTCTCGCGCGCGGAGCTCGCGGACGAGCCCGAAACCGTCCAGGCCCGGCATCATCACGTCGCTCAGCACCAGCGCGGGCGGATCCGCGCGGATCGCGCGGAGCGCCGCCTCGCCGTCGCGGAACGTCTCCACCTCGAAGCGTCCCTGGAGGAGCCGCGTCAGGTACTCGCGCATGTCGGCGTTGTCGTCGACCACTGCGATGCGGGGGCGAGAGCCTCGAGCCGCCTCCGCGGGCGTCGCCGACGCGATGACCGCGGGGCCCGGGGCCTCAGAAGCCCAGCGCTCCGCCTCCTCGACGAACGCCGACGCGCCAATCCCGGTGCCCCGCGCCGGGGTGCGGGCGACCTGGTGCTCGGGGAGATGGGCCCGGCCGAACGGGATCTCGACGGTGAAGGTCGAGCCTCTTCCTTCCTCGCTCGCGGCGCGAATGGTGCCGCCGTGGAGCTTCACCAGCTCCTGCACGAGGGCGAGCCCGATGCCGGTGCCTTCCTGGGTCCTGCCGCGCGCGCCGTCGACGCGGTGGAACCGCTCGAAGACCCGCCCGATCTCCGCGGCGGGAATGCCGGTGCCCGTGTCGCGCACCTTCAGCTCGGCTCGGTCGCCGTGCTCGCGGAGCGAGACGTCGATGCTCCCGGCGAAGGTGAATTTGTAAGCGTTGGAGAGGAGGTTGAGGACGATCTTCTCCCACATGTCGCGATCGACGTAGACGGGCTCGCGCAAGGGCGCTGCGTGGACGTGCAGCTCGAGGCCGGCACGCTCGATGGTGGACCGGAACACGCTCGCGATGTCGGCCGTGATCTCCCCGAGGTCGACGGGAGCGTAGGAGGCCTGCACCCTGCCCGCCTCGATCCGCGAGAAGTCGAGCAGCATGTTGACGAGCTTGAGAAGACGCACGGCGTTTCGCCGCAGGATGGCGAGCTGGTGGCGCTGGCCGGGGTCGAGACGCGAGCGGATCAGCTCGTCCACCGGGCCGAGGATGAGCGTGAGCGGCGTGCGGAACTCGTGGCTCACGTTGCTGAAGAACACCGTCTTCGCCGCGTCGAGCTTCGCCAGCGACTCGGCCCGCTTGCGCTCGGCCTCGTAGGCGCGGGCGTTGGTGATGGCGGTGGCGATCTGGCGTGCGACCAGCTCGAGGAAGCCCGCGTACTCGTCGTCGAACGACAGCATCGGGCTCACCCCGACCACGAGGACGCCGGTCCTTCGTCCCTCCCCTGAGCCCCCGATGGGGAGCACCAGCGTCTGCGGATGACCCGGAACGCCACCGACCCGGATCGACGCTCCGCTCTCCATCGCTTCGTGGACCGGCCACGGCGCTGCGCCTACCGCGGCGATGGCGAGAGGCGCGTCGACCTGATCGCCGGCGGCCGCCGCGAGCGACAGCGCACCGGATTCGCCGGAGAGATAGAGGAGTGCGAAACGGACGTCGCCGCGATCCTCGCAGACGACCCTCGCCGCCGTCGCGCACACCGCCGCCACGTCGTGCACCGAGGCGGTGGCGCTGCCGAGCTCGCGAAGGGCGCGCAGCCGGCGTGCCGCGAGCACCTGCGAGGTCGTCTCCGCCACGGTGGCAAGGGCGCCGACGACCGTTCCCTTCTCGTCGTGGATCGGGCTGTAGGAGAACGTGAAGTACGACTCCTCGCTGAAGCCCTTGCGGTCGAGGAACAGGAGAGCGTCCTCCGACCAGGTCGATTCGCCCCGCTCGAACACGCCTTCGAGCATCGGCCCGATGATGGGCCAGATCTCGGGCCACACCTCGCGGCCGGGGGTCCCGAGCGCGCCCGGATGCTTGGTACCGAGGATCTTCGCGTAGCCGTCGTTGTAGATGAGCGCGAGCTGCGGGCCCCACCAGAGGAAGAGCGGGAAGCGCGAGTTGAGGACGGTCCCGATGCTGGTCCGTAGCGTCTGCGACCACTCTTCGGGCGGACCGAGCGGGGTCTTCGACCAGTCCTTGCCGCGAATGAGCGCGGCCATCTCGCCGGCGCCCGCCAGGACCCGATTTTGCAGCACGTCAACCACGCCGACACTCTACTGCCATGAGCACTCGAGTTGACCATCGCTCCAAAGGTCAACTCGAGACCTCGGGAAAGAGTACGTGTTCGACGTACCAGCGGGCAGGACCGGGTCCGAACACCTTCGCGACGAGGCCGAGGGCGCGATCGTCCTCGCGATGGGCGCGCACGTACCGCGACTGCGCGGCGCGGATGGCATCGACGACTGCCGCCTCCGGTACCGAGGCCCGCACGCGCGAAACGAAAGCGCCTGCCGCGGCGCGGATCGCGACAGCCGCCGGATCTGGATCGGCGACGCGAGCGAAGATCGGCGTCGGCGAAAAGATCCGCGCCGCCCAGGGAGGCAATTCGCCGGCGGACGGCAAGGCCGCGGCAGCCGCCGACAGCACGGGATCGACGTCGGGTTCCTCGGATACCGGGCTCAAGTCGGCGACGACGAGGCCGGCGCCTGGCGCATGCTCGACGAGGTCCGCGCCGAGAATGGGCGCCTTCCGGTCAAGCCGGGGGAAGAAGACAAGGCTCGCGATTT
>JBJMQD010000171.1:0-6420 GCA_045802855.1 Myxococcales bacterium
GAGCTGATCGGCGACACCCACGGCCCGGCCGATGACGAGCAGCCCGGGCAAATCCGGATGCCGGTCGGGCAAGTCGCACGAGCCTAGCTCGGCGAGCGGGCCTCGCCAGGACTGCGCTTCCGCGGTCGCGGCGGAGAGCAGGACCGCGGAGGGAGTCTCCGGATCCCAGCCGCGCGAAAGAAGCAGGCCGGCGGTCTCGGCACGCGTCGCGAGACCCATCAGCACGACGATCGTTGCGGCACCGGGCGAAAGCGATCCGAGGGCGGCGGCGAATCCAGACTCCGCGTGGCCCGACATGACGAGGAATGCGGAGGCTAGCCCGCGATGGGTGACGGGAATCCCGCACAGCGCCGGTCCCGCCACCGCCGAGGAGACCCCCGGAACCACCTCGCAAGGCACACCCGCGGCGGCGAGCGCCAGCGCTTCTTCGCCTCCGCGCCCGAAGACGAACGGATCGCCGCTTTTCAGCCGGACCACGCGCTCGCCGCGCAGCGCCCGGCGGATCATCACCTTCTCGATGGTCCTCTGGGAGATCGACGGCCGCCCCGCGCGCTTGCCGACGAACGCCCAGCGCGCCTGCGGAGCATGGCGGAGCGCCGCGCGGTCGACGAGAGCGTCGTAGAGCACGACGTCGGCCGCGCGCAGCCGGGCCACCGCGCGCATCGTGAGGAGCTCCGGATCTCCGGGGCCTGCCCCTACCAGCGATACCGATCCGAGTTTCACGCGACAGCCTTCCCGGCGGCGAGCCGTGCGACGAGTGCGGTGAGCATCGCGCCCATCTTGGGCGACTCCGGAACGACTTGCGCCGCGATGCCCAGCTCGGCGAGCACCCGCGCGCACGTGGGACCGACGGCCGCCACGACCACCCGGGAGCGCAAGGCCTCGAGGAGACCTTCGCGGCGGCCCATGCCATCGGCTATTGCCAGCAGATGGCGCGCCTGGATCTGGGTGGTGAACGCAGCCGCCGCGAACGCTCCCTGCGACAGCTCCTCGACGATCCGGACGAGAGGCCCAGTGTCTTCCGGTAGCTCCCACTGGTAGAGCACGAGCTCGCGCAGGTTCGCGCCGGACGACAAGAGCGCCTCGACGAGCGCCTCGTTGCGCTCGCCATAGTGGACGAGCACCGCCATGCGCTCGCGGAGGTCGATGCTCATGAGCGCCTCGACGAACTCCGCGGTCGTGTAGGGCGGTCGCGCTTTCACCGATGCCGCGATGCCTTCCTTGTGCAAGGCGGCGACGGGCTTGGGGCCGCGGCAGATCGACAATCCGCGCGACATGGCGGAGCGCAGCTCCTGCAGGCGTCCGAGCGTGCGCGCCTCGTCGAACAGCGCGGTCGTTCCGACTCCGGTCGAGAAGACGAAGGCCGGCGAGCTTTCGCGCGCGGCGAGATCGAGCAGCGCCGCCACCTCCGGACCCGCCGGCCGGCGCCGCTCGCGAACCGCCGGCGCGCAGACCGGGACGCCGCCGCTGCGGCGCACGAGGTCGCAGATCTCCTCCGCCAGCCGTGACTCGAAGAGCGCGATGCGCTGTCCGCTGAGCTTCGCCTGAACCACGCCTCAGCCCGCCACCGCGGCCGCGCGGCCTTGTTCTTCGACCGGACGGACGGCAAGTGCGCGCCGCTGGCCCTGCGCGACGTACCAGTACGGCAGCCCTACGAGGAGTGCCCCGCCCACGATATTTCCCAGCGTCACGATTACGATATTGCGCGCGAAGCCTGCCCAGGAGACGAGGTTCGGATCGTGCGGCAGGAAGAGACCGAGCGCCAGGAGGGTCATGTTGGCGACGCTGTGCTCGAACCCCGCCCCGATGAAGGCGAAGAGGCACCAGAAGATGAGCACCAGACGGGCGGCCTCGTCCTTGGTGCGCATTCCCATCCAGACCGCCAGGCAGACGAGGGCGTTGCAAAGGATGCCGCGGAAGAAGAGCTCCAGGGCGGGAGCGTTCATCTTCGCCGCGGCTATCGAAAGTACGAACTCCCGCGCCGGGGTCCGGCTCAAGACTCCCGAGGCAGCCACCGCGAGAGCGAGCACTATCGATCCGGCGAGATTGCCAGCGAAGCTCGCTCCCCACACTCTCGCGATCCCACCTGGCGAGACGGTCCCCGACAATCCGCCGACCGTCATTACCAGGTTGTTACCGGTGAAGAGCTCGGAGCCCGCGAAGATGACCAGGGTGAGCGCGATTCCGAAAGAGGCGCCCATCACCGTCTTCGTGGCAGCCGATCCGCTCGCCTGCAGCGGTGCTCCGATCGCGAAGATGAGGACGATTCCGAGGCCCACGTACGCACCGGCAAGCGCCGAAAGGACGAGGTACTGGCGCGGGCTGTGACGAAGCAGGAACGCCTTCGCCCGTGCCGCTCCAGCAATGACTCCGACGGTTTCGTGTTCCACCGGTGCTCCTTCTAGAAAGTCGTTTCAGGGATCCGGACGAGGATCCGCCCTCGCTCGACGCGAACCTCGTAAGTGGGTACGCATACTTTTGGATCGTCGAGGCACTGCCCTGTGCGCAGATCGAAGCTCTGCTTGTAGATGGGCGAGGCGATCTTCGGGATTCCGCCCTTGTCGCCGACGATCCCCCGGGACAGCACGAAGGCCTTGCTGAAGGGATCGAAGTTGCCGATGGCGTAGATGGCGTCGGGCGACGCGGTGCGGACGAGCGCCACCTGCCTGCCGCCGAGAAGCGCGCAGACACCGGTGCCGGGAATCACGTCCTCGAGAGCGCAGACGTCCTCCCAGGGCGCCGCGCGTGTTGCCAGGAGAGCCTTCATCCGACGTCCTCCTGCGAAAGCCGCTTCTCGTCCCAGGTCGCCGGCCGGTGCTGCGCGCGCTGCCTGAGGACGACGACGCTCGGGTCGGGGGCATCCGAGTTCACGAAGGTGCGGAAGCGCCGCAGCTTGACCGGATCCTCGACCGTCGCCTTCCATTCGCACCGATAGGTGGCGACGATGTGCGCCATCTCCGCTTCCAGCTCCGCGCAGATGCCGAGCGAATCTTGAATCAGCACTTCCCGGAGGTAGTCGATGCCGCCTTCGAGATTGTTGAACCACCCCGCCGTCCGCTGCAGCCGGTCGGCCGTGCGGACATAGAACATGAGGAACCGATCCAGGTAACGGATGACGTTTTCTTCGTCGAGATCGGTAGCGAAGAGCTGCGCGTGCTGCGGCTTCATCCCGCCATTGCCGCAGAGGTATAGGTTGTAGCCTTTCTCGGTGGCGATGACGCCGAAGTCCTTGCCTTGCGCCTCGGCGCATTCGCGCGCGCAGCCGGAGACCGCGGACTTGAGCTTGTGCGGCGAGCGCAGGCCTTTGTAGCGGTTCTCCAGCCGGATGGCCAAGGACACCGAGTCCTGCACGCCGAAGCGGCACCACGTGCTCCCGACGCACGATTTCACCGTGCGGAGCGCCTTTCCGTAGGCGTGGCCCGACTCGAACCCGGCGGCGATGAGATCGCGCCAGATGTCGGGAAGCTGGTCGAGGCGGGCTCCGAAGAGGTCCACCCGCTGCGCGCCGGTGATCTTCGAGTAGAGGCCGAACTTCTTCGCGGCGGCGCCGAGGGCGATGAGCTGATCGGGGGTGATCTCTCCGCCCGGCACTCGCGGGACCACAGAATAGGTGCCGTCGCGCTGGATGTTGGCGAGGAAGCGATCGTTCGTGTCCTGCAAGCCCACGCGCTCGTCGTCGAGAACGTGCTCGTTCCAGGTGGAAGCGAGAACCGACGCGACCGCCGGTTTGCAGATCTCGCAACCGGCGCCCCGGCCATGCCTTGCGATCAGATCGTCGAAGGTCCGGATCCGGTGCACGCGGACGAGGTGGTAGAGCTCCTGCCGGGAGTGCGGGAAGTGCTCGCAGAGGTGCTTCGACACCGCCTTGCCGGCCTTCTTCATCTCGGCGGAGAGGATCTCGCCGAGCATGGGCGTGCAGGAGCCGCAACCCGTTCCCGCGCGCGTCCGGAGCTTCACCGCGCCCACCGATTCCAGCCGCTCGTCGCAGATGGCCTGGCAGATGGTGCCCTTCGCCACGTTGTGGCAGGTGCAGACGGTGGCGGCGTCGGGAAGCGCGGCGATGCCCAGCCCCTGCGGCTTGCCCGGTCCAGTCTGCGGCAGGATGAGCTGCTCGGGATGCGGCGGCAGCGGGATCTGGTGTTGCGTCAACTGCAGAAGCTGGCCGTAGCTCGAGGCATCGCCGACCAGCACGCCTCCGAGAAGGCGCTGGCGGTCGGCGCTGACGACCAGCTTCTTGTAGACGCCGGCGACAGAATCGGTGAACGACACGACCCGGCTGCCCGGCCGGGTGGCGTGCGCGTCGCCGAAGCTCGCCACGTCGACGCCGAGGAGCTTGAGCTTGGTGCTCATGTCGAAGATGCCGAGCCGCTCCTGGCCCGAGGTCAAGGTTGCCAGCGCGGTGCGCGCCATCTGGTAGCCCGGCCCGACCAGACCGTAGGTGCGGTCTCGATAGTGGGCGCACTCGCCGATCGCGAGGATGTCCGGATCGGAGGTGACACAGCGATCGTCGATGGTGATGCCGCCGCGCTCGCCGACCTGGAGCCCGCATTCCCGCGCGATCTCGTCGCGCGCGCGGATGCCGGCGGAGAACACGACCATGTCGGTCGCGAGGACCCCGCCGTCGGCGAAGCAGATCTCGACCACCCGGCCGCCTTCCGCCAAGATCTTCGAGGTGTTCTTGCCGGTGTGGACGGAGACGCCCAGCGCCTCGATCTTCGCGCGCAGGATCTGCCCGCCCGCGTCGTCCACCTGCATCGACATGAGACGGGGCGCGAACTCGACGACGTGGGTCTCGAGACCCATGTGGTTGAGCGCGTTCGCCGCCTCGAGACCGAGGAGGCCGCCGCCGATCACCACGCCCGTGCGCGCCGTCTCTGCGTACGCCCGGATCGCCTCCAGGTCCTCGATGGTCCGGTAGACGAAGCAGCCGTCTGCCTCGCGTCCGGCGATGGGCGGGACGAGCGGGGAAGATCCAGTGGCGAGGACCAGCTTGTCGTACGGAACCGTCTTGCCGAGCGCGGACGTCACCATCTTGCGCTCGCGGTCGACGGAAACGGCGCGATCGCCGAGGTGCACGGTGATCCCGCCTTCCTCGTAGGATCCGGGATCGGCGAGGGAAAGGTCCGCGGCCGTCTTGCCGCTGAAGAAGCTCGACAGGTTCACCCGGTCGTAGGCGAGCCGCGGCTCCTCGCAGAAGGTGACGACCTGGAATTCGCTCGCAAGGGGGTGCTCCAGCAAGAGCTCGAGGAACTTGTGCCCAACCATCCCGTTGCCGACGACCACGAGCTGCTTCTTCGCCATCGTTACTTCCCACCCTCCGCGCGGGTTCGCATGCCGGCGAAGAGAGCAAGGCGGATGCCAAACGAGAACCGCGCGCGTTCCACTCGGCAGGCGGTGCTCCGCCGCGCCCTTTCGACCGACATTTTTGTTGGAACGACGTGCAGGTCCGCCCGCTTTCGTAGGACACGCGATCGCGGCATCGTTAACGAACGGACGGCGATGGGTGCTTGCGAATACCCCTGCACGTTAGCGAATCGGTGCAACCCCACAAGGATGTAACCCACCCCCGCGGTCCGACGACCCTGAAGGGTCATGCCGGTCAGCCGAGCGGCTCCCCGTCTGGCAGACCTTCACTGCCCTTTCAATTTCTTCGACATCTCCGCGGCGTGCTTGTTCTGGGGATTCAAGGCCAGCGACTTTTCGTAGCTCTCGATCGCGAGATCGGTCTTGCCGGCGGCCTGGTACGCGTCACCGAGGCTGTCATGCGCATTCCACGCATCCGGAGATTCCCGAACTTCGAGCTCGAAGGTCTTCACCGCCTCGTCGATCTTCTTCGACTCGAGCAGGCCATAACCGAAGTCGGTGAGAGTGCCGAAGCCGTTGCCGTCTTCACTCGCGCGGTAGCGTGGGACGTCTCCCTTCTTCACGCGACCATAGAAGCCGAGCGCCGCGTCCACCCCTCTTGCGCCCTCGATCAGCAACATCGGACTGAATGCATCCGTCGGGGGGCGCCCGACCTTCCAGCCGTAGTCCTGCACGACCCGGTCGAGCAGGTACGGGAGGAGACGCAACATTCCGTCAGAGTTTCCCATCACGGCGAGGCCCTTGCCGGAATCGGCGAACATCATCAACTCCGCCTGGAACCCGTCGTCGGCGCCCCCGTGCTCGAAATACTCTGGATTCGAGGCATCGAGAAAGAAGCCCAGGCCGGACAGCCCTTCGTCTTGCGGCGATCGAGGCGTCTGCACCGTCAGCATCTCGCGGGTCATCTTTTCCGAGAGCACATGGTTCGCCTTGCCGTGCTTGGAGAGCGCGATCTCGATGCCGAACTTCGCCAGATCCGTCGGCGTGGTCCAGAGACCAGCGGCAGCCATCTCGGGATAGACGTGCCACTTCCCTTCCACCGCCTCGCCGTTTTCT
>JBJMQD010000173.1:0-18089 GCA_045802855.1 Myxococcales bacterium
GTCTGCGGCGGTCATTCGCTGACCAGGGCCGAGCCGCTCAACAACATCGCCCGCACGACGCTCGAGACGTGCGCCGGCGCCAGCGCCCGCGGGCAGAGCGTCTTCACCCCCGCGTATGACGAAGCGTTCGCGATCCCCACCGAGCTTTCCGCGCGCACCGCGCTGCGGGTCCAGCAGA
The DNA here is from genome assembly GCA_045802855.1 of Myxococcales bacterium. Classification (GTDB taxonomy): domain Bacteria; phylum Myxococcota; class Myxococcia; order Myxococcales; family 40CM-4-68-19; genus VBKO01. Next base: position 179 of record JBJMQD010000173.1, read on the forward strand.
TCGTCGCCTACGAGACGGAGGTCGCGCAGACCGCCGACCCCCTCGGAGGGAGCTACTTCGTCGAGGCGCTCACCGACGAGATGGAGCGGGCGATCAATGGCGTCCTCGTCGAGATCGAGTCGCGCGGCGGGATGGTCGAGTGCCTTCGCCAGGGGTACATCCAGCACCGCATCGCGCAGCGCGCGTACGAGCACCAGCGCGCGGTCGAGCAGGGCGAGGTGCCGGTCGTCGGCGTGAACAAGTTCCGAACGGTCGGCGACGCGCACCAGGAGCCGGACATGGAACTGACCTTGGCGGACCCGAAGGGGGCGCAGGAGGCCAAGGCGCGCGTCGAGCGGGTGCGGCGCGAGCGGGACGGCGCAAAGGCAAAGGCGGCGCTCGCCCGGCTCTCCGACGCGGCGGCAGGACCCGACAACCTCCAGCCCTTCGTCCGCGAAGCTGTCTCGGCGTACTGCACCCTGGGTGAAATCGCCTCTGTCCTCCGCGAACGATTCGGCGCCTACCAACCCCCGACGAGGTTTTGAGTGGAAAAGATCCGCGTCCTCGTCGGCAAACCCGGGCTCGACGGCCACGACCGCGGCGCCCGGGTGATCGCCTCCGCGCTGCGCGACGCCGGCATGGAGGTCGTCTACACGGGCCTGCGCGCGACGGTGCCCGCCATCGCCGCCGCCGCCGTGCAGGAAGACGTCGACGTGATCGGGCTCTCCATCCTCTCCGGCGCGCACGAATCGATCTGCAAGAGACTCCAGGAAGAGCTTCTTCGCCGCGAAGCGCGCATTCCGGTGGTGGTCGGAGGGATCATCCCGGCCGCGGACCGGCCCCGGCTCGAGGCCCTCGGGGTGGCGGCGGTATTCGGGCCGGAGTCGCCGCTCGGCGAGGTCGTGGATACCGTCAAACGAATCGCGAGCGGGGAGGCGAACCCGATGGCAGAGCGATCCTCGTCGATGCCGAGAGCCGCGTCCGGCATTCCCGCCACCCGGCTCGACCATACCGCGATCTGCGTGAAGGACATGGATGCCTCGATCGCGCTCATCGAGGAGCTGCTCGGGCAGAAGTGCGCGCACCGGGAAATGGTCGCGACGCAAAAAGTGAGCGCGGCCTTCTTCGACTTCCCGAACGGGGCCTCGCTCGAGCTCGTATCGCCGGAGAAGTCGCTCGGCGGCAACGCGGGCCTGGAGAAGTTTCTCGAGAAGCGCGGAGACGCGCTCCACCACCTCGCCCTCCGGGTCCGGGACATCGACGGGCTCTTGCAAAGGCTCGACAGAAGGGGCGTCCCCCTCGTCGACAAGGTCTCCCGCCCGGGAGCGCGCGGGCACAAAGTAGCCTTTCTCCACCCGAAGGCGTTCGGCGGAACGCTGCTCGAGCTGGTCGAGGCGCACGAAGATTCCGGCCCCACGGGGTCAGGGAGCGAAGCATGAGCGACGTTTTTCCCCTCGGCGAGGTTCCTCCGGACCCCGGCGTCCTCCCCCGCAAGATGCTCGCCAGCGTCATCCGGCCGGGCCGCGAGGGCGACCCCATGGCGGCGATGCAGATCGAGGAAGTCGATCTGCCTCCGGTGGGTCCGAACGACGCCCTCGTGCTGGTGATGGCGGCCGGGGTGAATTTCAATGGCGTATGGGCCGCGCGCGGCAAGCCGGTGAGCGTCTTCAAGATGCACGGCGAGCCGTTCCACATCGCCGGGTCCGACGCTTCGGGAATCGTCTGGAAGGTCGGCGAGCAGGTGAAACGCTGGCGTCCGGGCGACCACGTGGTGATCCACTGCAACCAGAGCTGCGGCCAATGCCCGGAATGCAACGGCCTCGATCCGATGGCCTGCTCGGAGCAGAAGATCTGGGGATACGAGACCAACTGGGGGAGCTTCGCCCAGTTCACCAAGGTCCAGGCCCAGCAACTCCTGCGCAAGCCGAAGCACCTGGGATGGCTTCCCGCGGCAAGCTACGGGCTGACCTATTTCACGGCCTATCGCATGCTGGTGCACCAGGCCGAGGTCACGGCCGGCGACAACGTCCTCATCTGGGGCGGCGCGGGCGGATTAGGAGTATTCGCCGTGCAGATTTGCAAGATGTTGGGTGCAAACCCGATCCCGGTGATTGGCGGCAAGGACAAGGCGCCGCTCGTCCAGTCGCTCGGCGCGAGCGCCTGGATTGATCGAAAGGAATTCCCGAATCTCGCATACCGTGCACCGGAGACCGCCGAGCGGGCGAAGCTGCGGGCCGAGGATTGCAAGCGTTTTGGAAAGCGTATCCGGGAGCTCACCTCCGGAAAGGACGTCGACGTCGTCTTCGAGCATGTCGGCCAGGAGACGTTCCCGACCAGCGTCTTCGTCGCCAAGAAATTCGGCAAGATCGTCATCTGCGGAGCGACTACAGGCTTCAACCTCGAATTCGACGTCCGCCACCTCTGGATGCGTCAGAAGCAGATCCTCGGGTCGCATTTCGCGAATGCGTACCAGGCCGAGCGCGCGAACCAACTCGTGCACGAAGGCAAGATCCGGCCCGTCCTCGATCAGGTCTTTCCCTTCCTGGAAGTCGCCAAGGCCCACGCCTTGATGGCCGCGAACCAGCACAAGGGGAAGATCGGCATCGCCGTGCAGTGCGCGGCGGACGAGCAGCCCTTGCCGCAATCGACGAGTGAAAAAGCCGCCTAGTCGGGAGGGGCGTGAACGTGAACCTGCACGTGAACGGCCTTTGAAATGACGCCCCGCGCGCAGGTCGAATCATTCCTGCGCGACGCGCCGCGACTCTTCGCCGCCGTTCCGGACGAGGACGACGGGGGCGTCCAGCTCCTCGAAACGGGCACGGGGAAGGCGCTTCGCCTGCGCTGGGAAGACCTCCTGGAGGCGGTCCTCCGTCGGAACCCGCTCAGGCCTGCGCCTTACCTCGTTCTCGTGTTCCACGACGGACGGCAGGTGGCGCTCGCCGACGTCGGTTTCGCCTTTGCTCCGTCCATCGCCAGCACCGGGCCGCTACCGGATCTGCCCGGGACGTTCTGCTTCCGGGACTTCCGGCACCTCTCGCAAGCGGTCGAGGGTCTCCTCGAGGAGGAGGGCCGGGAGAAGGAAGCGCTCTCGGCACTGCTCCTCGCCATCGCGCTTCTCGACGGCGCGAGGGTGGTGGGTTTCGAGGTCGGGCGCGAGGAGCGCGCGCTCGAAGGGCTGCTGCGGAAGCTGGAAGAGCGCGGCCTTTCGGTGTCGCCGAAATAAAAGATCGCGGCGGCTTGCTTGACAAACGATTGTCGGACGCTATGGTTCGATAACGTTTCAAAACCTCGCGGGCCTTACCGCGGATGTTGGAGGGGTCGATGGCGCGTCGCCGGCGGCAGCAAAGTGGAGGAGGCATGGGTGCCTGGGTCCAGGGCGTCGGCGAGCAGCTCGGCGTCCAGCTCGGGCAGATCATCGCCGAGAGCTTGCAGCGCTCGCTGGAGAGCAGCATCAACGTCGCGGACATCGCCAGGCGTCTCGGCGCCTCCTCGACGGGTGGTGGGGGGCGCGGAAGGCGCGCCCGCGCGAGCGGCGACCGGGCCGTCTGCAGCGAGCCGGGCTGCGGCCGTCCGGTCCTCGCCAAGGGGCTCTGCCGTTCCCACTACTACCGCGCTCGCTATCGGGCGCAGAAGGCAGGTACCCTCCAACCTCGACGTCGAGGCCGCAAGCCAGGGGGCGGCCGCGGGCGCGGGCGCCGCAAGGCCACCGAGGCGAGCAGCGCCGCCGGCGAATCTACGCAGGCGTAGCTGAGACGCTCGTAGTACAGTCGCCCCGCATGCAATTCAGCTGCGACAGCTGCCACGCGCTCCTGCAGATCTCAGACGAGAAGCTCCGGGGCAAGCGGCTCGTCGTCAAGTGCAAGCGCTGCGGGGCGCGCATCCAGATTGCCGACCCCGGTTTGCGCACTCCTGCCCGCGTCGAGCCGGTACTGGCGACGCCGCGTTCGGTAGCGACGGTTTCGGGTGTACCGACCGCTCCCGATAGCGACACCGAAAGCACGCGCGCCATCGATAGCGGGCTCCTCGCCCGCGCCATCCGTGCCAGCAAGGGAGAGGCGGTCGCGGCCGAGCAGCAGGGCGAGGGATGGTTCGCGCTCATCGCCAACAAGCAGGAAGGGCCGTTCAGCCGGGCGGAGCTGGCCCTCAAGACCGCCCAGGGAATCGTCGGCCCGCGCACATATCTGTGGCGCGAGGGAATGACGGACTGGATTCGCGCAAAGGACGTGCCCGAGGCGGCTCCCTTCTTCGCCGAGCCTCCTTTGCCGCGAGGAACGCCGGTCTCATCGCCGCGGATCGATGCGGTCGCGCAGCGTCGCGAGACGCCCTTCGCCAATCCGGCCGCTCCCGCAACGGCGACGCCCTTGCAGAGTCGCCCGGTGGAGGAGCGTGGCCCGATGCAAGACTTCGCCGCTCCGAGGCGCACGCCTCCCCGGGGCAACCAGCCCGCCGCGCAGGGCCGCGCCGAAACCTCGCCCGAGGATGGGCCGGCCGAGGCCGAGGAGGCGAACAGCGCGCGCGATCTGGCGCAATGGGCGTCGAGCGAGCTCGAGCACGAGTCGGCGCCGAACGAACCCCTCGTTTCCGGGGCGGCCGAGCAGCAGCGCGCGGATTCCCGTCCCCGGGGGCAAGGCTCTGCCTCGGAAAGGCGCAAGAAGCCCTTGCCCTGGGTAATCGTCGGAATCGCCGTGGTCGTCATCGCCGGCGTCGCCGCGGCGGCGATCCTGCTGACGGGCCGCGAGGCGCCGCGTCCTTCGCCCGGTCCGCCCGCGCCCGTCGCGCCGCGGCCCTCGCCGCCTCCCGAGCCGGTGAAGCCGTCTCCCGAGGAGCCTCCGTCCGCCGCTCCGGGCCTGAACGCGATCGAAGTGAAGAAGAAGCTCGACGAGGCGAAGCCCCAGCTCCAGGCGTGCATCGACGAAGCATTGAAACGCGATCCGAAGCTCAAGGTAGCGGGCAGGATCCGGATCTCCACCACCATCGCGCCATCCGGAGCGGTGACGAGCGCGACGATCGACAACAAGACGGTCGACGCGAGCCCGCTCGGAGCATGCTTGAAGCGCACTACCCAGCACATCGTCTTTCCGGCGTTCTCCGGCGATCCGTTCGAGGTGGACATCCCCATCTCCGTGAGCGCGGGGTAGGTCTGCCTTCCGTCCCGCTGCAGGCGGTGTCGGAAGAGTTGGGTTCCCCCGAGGCTGCGTTCTCGCTCATCGCCATCCGGTCCGCGCTGCCCGCGCGCCCTCTCGATTGGAGCGATCTCCTGGCTCGAGCGGCGGCGCTGCGATCGCGGACGGGCGGCGCGCTGCCGCCCTGGATGCTTCCGCGCTCCGTTCGCGGGAACCTGTGGCGGCGGGTATTCGACGACGAGCCGCGGGACCTGTGCGCGGCGGCGGAAGAGCTGCGCGCCATCGCGCTCGGAGCTCGCGGCCGGCGCAGCGCGGGCGTGTACTACACGCCTCCCGACCTCGCGGCGTACGTCGTCGATCTCGCGCTCCGGCACGGAAGCGTGCAGCGCCCGCGGCGCGTTCTCGATCCCTGCGCGGGAGCCGGCGTCTTCCTCCGCGAGGCGGCGCGGCGGGTGGGCGCTTCGGCTTGCGCCGGGGCGGACCTCGACGGATTCGCCTTGCGCGCGGCGCGGGCGGAGCTTCTCCTCGTCGATCCCGCCGGCCGGCCCTTGCTCCGCCGTCTCGATTCGCTCCGCACGGCGCCGGTCGCGGACGCCGACCTGCTGGTCTCGAATCCGCCGTATGGGCACCTCGAGGATCCGGGCGAGCGCGCCTTCCTCGCGCGAGCGCTCCCAGCCCTTCGCGGCGGCGAGATCGATCGGTACGCGGGATTCCTGCTCCGGAGCGTGCAACTGGTGGTTCCGGGAGGCACCGCGGCCCTGCTCATTCCGGACACGTGGATGACGAACGCGCGGGCCTGCGCGCTCCGGTCCGCGGTGCTCGATTCGGCGGAGATCGCGGCGGTAGCCGATCTGGGAAAGCCGTTTGCCGCGGCCAAGGACACCCGGGTCCAGGCGGTGGTGCTCGTCCGCCGGGCGAAGGCGCGCGGCCGGGCTACCCGCGTGTACCGCGGCAAGGCGGCGCTCGCCTCCGTCCCGGAAAAGGAGCTGCGCGAAAAGGTCGCCCGCGGCTGGCAGATCTACCGCAGCCCTGGCGAGAGGCGCCTTTGCGCGGCGCTGGAAGCGGCCTCCGTGCCGCTGCGCGAAGTTTGCGAAGTCGGTTACGGGCTGCGCACCGGCAAGAACGCCCGCTTCGTTGCGAGGCGCGAGCCGCGAGACGGAGAAATCGCTCTGTGCGGCGGCGAAGACGTGCTTCCTTACCGGTTGCGCGTGCATCCCAAGGCGCTTTGCGAACCGACCAGCGCCCTGCGCGCGCTCGCCTCGCGGCAGATGGGCAAGGAGCGCATCGCCATCCAGCGGATCCGCACCAACTCCAAGAAGCCCTGGGCGCTCTGGCTCGAGGCCGCGCCGGTGCCCGGGGAGGTCGTCTGCCTCGACTCGCTCTCGACGCTCTCCTGCGACGACGGCGATCGGCTGTGGGCGCTGCTCGCGCTCCTCCACAGCGTCCCCTTGCAACGCTGGCACCGGCTGCGGACCACGGACGTCAACGTGAAGCCATCGGCCCTGCGGGAACTGCCGGTGCCGCACGCCTTGCTCGATCCGCGAGCGGCCCGGCAGCTTTCGGCTCTCGCCCGGGAGCGCGCGACGGATCCCTCCCGGGACCGCAAGATCGACGCCTGCGCCTACCGCCTGTTCGGCCTCGAAGCCCCTCTGGTCGAGGAGGCCGAGCGCGAATTCTGGGGCCCGCTTTTCGCCGAGCGATTCCCTGCCCTTCAGGAGGAATGTCGGACCCTCCCGGTAACGTGAATCGCGTAACCGGGAGGGAAGCATGGAAGTGGTCCTGTTCATTGCCGGCGCGGGCTTCGGCGCGGCGCTCGTGTTGCTGCTCGGACGCGGCGCCCGCTCTCGCGCGGACGCGATCCTCGCCGAACGCGAGCGTCGCGCCGGCGAGATGCGCGAAGAGCTTGTGGCGGCCCGTGGTCGCGAGTCGGACCTGCGCCGCGAGATCGCCGCGCTCGGCGCCGAGCATGCCGCCAGCAAAGCCTCGTTGCAGGCGGAGCGGCGGGGTGCCGAAGAGAAGCTCCTCCTCGTCGAGGAGTCCCGCAAGAAGCTCGAGGACACCTTCCAGGCCCTCTCCGCCAACGCGCTCCGTTCCAACCGGGACGACTTCCTGCAGCTCGCGAGCGCGTCCCTGGAGAAGTTCCAGGAGGGCGCGAAGGGCGAGCTCTTGCAGCGCCACAAGGCCATCGAGGAGCTGGTCAAGCCGGTGCAAGAGTCGCTGCAGAAGTTCGACGGAAGGGTGCAGGAGATCGAGAAGCAGCGCGTCGGCTCGTACGCGGCGCTCAGTCAACAAGTAACGTCGCTGAAGACCGAGACGGCGCGCATCGCCAATGCCCTGCGCGCTCCCGCGCTGCGAGGGCGGTGGGCGGAAATCCACCTCCGTCGCGCCGTGGAGATCGCCGGGCTCGTCGAGCATTGCGACTTCTTCGAGCAGGTCACCGTGGCCGGGGAGGACGGTGCGATGAGGCCCGACATGATCATCCGGCTGCCCGCGGGACGGACCGTGCTCGTCGATGCCAAAGCGCCGCTCGACGCGTACCTCGATGCCGCGCAGGCGACCGACGAGGGGCGCCGCGACGCGCGGCTGCGCGACCATGCCAGCCAGGTCCGGCAGCACGTGCAGAAGCTCTCCAAGAAGACGTACTGGGAGCGGTTCGACGAGAGCGCCGAGTTGATCGTCCTGTACCTCCCCAACGACGCCCTCTTCGCCGCCGCGCTCGAGCACGACAACGACCTTCTCGAGGGGGCGCTCGCGGCCCGCGTCGTGCTGGCGACGCCGTCGACGCTGTTCGCCCTCCTCCTCACCGTCGCGCACGGGTGGAAGCAGGAGACCGTCGCGCAGAATGCGCGGGAGATCGCGGCGCTCGGACGGGACCTGCACAAGCGCCTCTCCGACGCTGCGAAGCACCTCGGCAAGCTCGGTCGCTCGCTCGAGGGAGCGGTCCGGGCCTACAACGAAAGCGTGGGATCGCTCGAGTCGCGGGTCCTGCCGAGCGCGCGGCGCTTCCGCGATCTGTCCGCCTCCCAGGTGGACGTCGAGATCGACGTGCTCGCGACCATAGACGCCGGGCCGAAGCCGCTCACCGCTCCCGAGCTGTGCGCACCGAAGGTCCCGGAGGACGCGAATTAGAGAGCGCCTGTCACCTGCGCTCACGATCGCGGCGAGCGGGGAGGCGGGCTCCTGTCTTGACCGCCCTCGGGACGCACGTTAGCTTCCCGCGACCCGGGCAGACCGACATCCGGAGGAGCAGGCTTTGCCTGCGACGGGCGGAGGCCGCCAGGCCGGAGCATAGGAGACGAGCACTTGCCGGAAGGGAACGCCTCGCCGCCGCGGTTCAAGCGCATCCTGCTCAAGCTGAGCGGAGAGGCGCTGATGGGCGACGCCAAGTACGGCATCTCCCCCCAGATCCTCGAGCAGGTCGCCGGCGAGGTCCGCGACGTCGTCGAGCTGGGCGTCGAGATGGGAATCGTCATCGGCGGCGGAAACATCTTCCGTGGGGTGTCGGCGTCGACCACCGGGATGGACCGGGCAAGCGCCGACTACATGGGCATGCTCGCCACGGTGATCAACGCGCTCGCCCTGCAGGACGCGCTCGAGAAGCTCGGCGTCTTCACCCGGGTCCAGAGCGCCATCGAGATGCAGGAGCTGGCGGAGCCGTACATCCGCAGGCGGGCGGTGCGGCACCTCGAGAAGGGCAGGGTGGTCATCTTCGCCGCCGGGACCGGGAACCCTTACTTCACGACCGACACCGCGGCGGCGCTGCGCGCGATGGAGATCCACGCGGACGTGATCATGAAAGCGACCAAGGTCGACGGGGTCTACTCCGCCGACCCGATGAAGGACCCGACCGCCACGCGGTACAAGCAGCTCAGCTACATCGATGTCCTGAAGAAGAACCTCAAGGTGATGGATTCGACGGCCATCTCGCTGTGCATGGACAACGAGCTCCCCATCATCGTCTTCGACCTGGGCGAGCGGGGCAACGTGGTGAAAGTCGTCCAGGGTCACGACGTGGGAACGACGGTCGGCTCGTTCGATACCAAGCGCAAGGAGGGCTAAGGCGATGGGCATTTCCGAGGACGTCCTCACCGATCTGCGGGGTCGCATCGGGAAGACGCTCGACGATTTGCGCTCCGCTCTCGCCAAGGTGCGGACCGGCCGCGCCAATCCGCAGCTCCTCGATTCGGTGCGGGTGGACTACTACGGCACTCCCACGCCCCTGAACCAGGTGGCGAACGTGACCGTCGCCGACCCGCGGCTCATCGTCATCAAGCCGTGGGAGAAGTCGATGATCGGCCCTATCGAGAAGGCGATCAACGCCGCGGGCCTGGGCATCAACGCGCTGCCCGACGCCGAGCTGGTCCGGCTCCCGATTCCTGCCCTCACGGAGGAGCGGCGGAAGGAATTCGTCAAGATCGTCAAGCAGCGGGGCGAGGAGCACAAGATCGCCATCCGCAACGAGCGCCGCGACGCGAAGGAGATGATCGAGGAGGCGATCAAGGGCGGCGAGATCGCCGAGGACGAGGGCAAGAAGGCGCTCGAACGGGTCCAGGCCGAGGTCGACCTCGGGGTGAAGAAGGTCGACGAGGTCATCGCCAGCAAAGAGAAGGATTTGATGCAGGTCTAAGAGCCGTTCACGTGCACGTTCATGTTCACGTGCACGCAACGGACTCGTGAACGTGCACGTGAACGATCCTTTCTGAGTTTCTGGAAGCGCTCCGAAACATGGGGTGCGGCATCTGAGGCCTGGATGTCCCTCGACCTCAAAGCCCCCGCCGGTCTGCTCGAGCCGATCCAGGGTCGCGACCAGCTCGTCGATTGGTTCCGTTCGGCCGAGAAGCCCCGCTCCGAGTTCCGGGTGGGGGTGGAGCACGAGAAGATCGGTATCGTCGACGGTTCCCTGGTCGCCGTCCCCTACTACGGCGACAGCGGAATCCGGAGCATCCTCGACGCCCTGGCTCGCGACGCGGGCGGAATGCAGCACCAGCACAAGGAGAGCGGCCAGCCGATCGCCGTCCTGTCGAACGACGCTAGCGTGACGCTGGAGCCGGGGGGTCAGCTCGAGCTTTCCGGGGCGCCGACGCGGAGCCTGCGCGAGGCGGCCGCGGAGATCGACCGGCACCTTTCGGTCCTCGAGCGCGAGAGCAAGAAACGCGGCATCACCTGGCTCGGCGCGGGCTACCGGCCGTTCGGGACCCGGGAGGAAGTCCCCTGGATGCCGAAGGGCCGCTACGGGGCCATGCGCAAGTCGCTCGGTCCCCGCGGTCGCCTGGCCCTCGACATGATGCTGATGACGGCGACGGTCCAGACGAACCTCGACTTCTCGGACGAGCGGGACATGGCCGAGAAGGCGCGCACGTCGACCGCGGTGTCACCGATCGTGACGGCCCTGTTCGCGAACAGCCCCATCGTCGGCGGGAAGCCGAGCGAGTACCTCGATTTCCGCTACCAGGTCTGGCGCGAGTGCGACCCTGACCGGTGCGGTCTCCTCGCGCCGATGCTGCGGGACGATTTCGGCTACGAGGCCTATACCGACTGGGCGCTCGACGTCCCGATGCTGTTCGTCCGGCAGGGCCCCGAGTACCTCGACTCGAAGGGGCAGACCTTCCGCGACTGGCTGCGCAGCGGCCGGCTTCGCTCCGGCGACACGGCGGAGCCGCTGCTCGGTAACTGGGTCGATCACCTCACCACGCTATTTCCGGAAGTCCGCGTGAAGCGCGTCGTCGAGCTTCGCGGCGCCGACGTGGTCCCGCCTCCGTACCTCAACGCGCTCGCCGCGCTCTGGGTCGGCCTGCTCTACGACGGACAGGCGCGCGGCGCGGCGTGGGAGCTGACCCGGCGCTGGACCTTCGAAGAGCTGGTCGATTTCCAGGGTGAAGTCGCCAAGAAGGCGCTCTCTGCCCGCGGGCCGGATCGGCGTACCGCGCGCGAGATGGCCCGGACCCTGTTGGGACTCGCCCGCGACGGGCTCGGGCGCTGGGCGCTCGAATCCGGCGAGGATGCGCGCGGGTTCCTCGATCCGCTGGAGGACGTCCTCGAGAAGGGGACGCTCGCCGAGCGGGCGCTCTCGGCCTTTCAAGAGGGCAGCGACGCCCTTTTGTCCTACTGGAAAATCGCGTAAACACCCCTCGCAAGGCAAACCGGAGGCCCCCGATGAAGAGGATGCTGATCCTTCTCGCCTTTTTGACCGCCGTGCCGGCGTACGCCGTCACCCTCCAGATCGATCCGAACCATTCGCAGGCGACCTTCTCCGTCAAGCACATGATGGTGACCACCGTCCGCGGCGATTTCGGCAAGGTCAACGGAACGATCGACTACCAGGCGAACGATCCCTCGCGGTCGCGCGCCGACATCAAGATCGACGCGACCAGCCTCGATACGCGCAACGAAAAGCGCGACGGGCATCTCAAGTCGCCGGACTTCTTCGACGTGCAGAAGTGCCCGGACATCACGTTCAAGTCGAACAAGATCGAGAAGGGCTCTGGCGAGCACCAGTTCAAGGTGACGGGCGATCTCACCATGCACTGCGTGACCAAGCCGGTCACGCTCACCGTGGACGGCCCGAACGGCCCCATCAAGCATCCCTCGGGCGCGAACGTGTACGCGGCGACCGCGACGGGGAAGCTCAATCGCAAGGACTTCGGCCTCACCTGGAACAAGGCGCTGGAGGGCGGCGGCGTGATGGTGAGCGACGAGGTCAACATGAGCATCGACCTCGAGATGACCGAGTCGAAGCCGGACGCGCAGAAGGAAGCGCAGGCGGAGACGAACAAGAAGAAGTAAGCAGTGCCGGATCAACGCGAGGGCGGCGCGCTGCCGCCCCCGCGCAGCTCCCGGGCGATGTCGCGCGCCACCGAGCGGGCCTTCTCGATCTCGTCCGGCTTGAAGCTCATGGCGGAGACGGCGGGGTGGCCGCCGCCTCCGTGCCGCTCCGCGATGCTGGCGAGGTTGTGACGGCGCAGGTCCTGCCGCCACGGATTCGAGCCGAGCGACACCTTGCTACGGTTCGAGCCACGGGTGACCGTCACGGTGTAGACCGTCGCGGGGTTCGCCGCGTAGGCGATGAACTTGTTCACGTTGTCCGCTACCACGTCCGATAGATCGATTTCCGCCACGCCGCCGTCGACGCGCAGCCGCTCGGTCACCGTCCGGACGAGCTCGCGATGGCGCGCGAGGATGGGCGCGAGCGGCTCGGTGACGAACGGATCCTGCAGCACGTCGCCGAGCGTCCGCTGCGAGAGCTCGCGGATGAGCCGCGGGCAAAGCTGAGGATCCTTGCTCGCCTCGATGAGCAGCATGAGCTGGAGCGCCGGATGCGTCAGCTCGACGGCGGTCTTTGCATCCGGGAACTGCGCGCCATCGATCACCTCAGCCCACTCGAGAAGCTCCGAGAGAGGCGTTTCGTCCCAGCCGAAGCGATCGCGGCAGGTGAAGGCGAGAAACCGCGTGCAGCTCTTTGCGGTGGGATCCCAGAACTTCTTGTCGCTCGCCTCCGCGCGGAACGCCCGCTCGTCCTCCTCGGTCTCGAATGCGCTCTGGTGGTGATCGAACCACCAGGTGAGCCGCGGGTCGGGCGTGAAGCGGAAATCGACGACGGCGTTCTCCTCGCCAGAGAGAGTGTCTTCCCCGAATAGCGGCCCCGCGCGATGGGCCATCCCCCGCAGCGCCACTCGATCGAGGGGCAAGCCGGGCTTCACCTTCTCCCGGTAGAACCGCCAGAACGTCGCGGCGGAGGCGACGCCGTCGAAGCAGTGATCGTGGTAGCAGATCTGCAAGGCGGGCTTCATCATCGCTAGCTCCAGGTCACGCGGACACCGTAGGCCAGGCCGCGAGCGTGGGGAGCCTCGAGCGCCCGTCGGCGGGCCGGCGCGCCCCGTGCGGCCGCACACCGCGCCGCTCGAACGCGCGCTTGAAGGCCGCGAACGATCCGCCTTCGCGCCAGGCGTCCCGGGCGGCGAGGCCCGCCGAAGCGTCGCCCTGCGCGAGCATGTACTCGACGAACGCCCAGCGCGCGCTGGTCGGCCGGATCTCCGCCCGCCCGCGGAGGCGCGCGCGAAGGAAGGCGAGCTTGCGCTCTACCTCCGCGATGCCGGCGTAGGGAGCGCCGTCCATGGGCGTGTTCCGCTTGGCGACGAACGGAGCGCAGCCGAACGACAGCGGGAGGATGCGCGAGAGCGCCGTCGCGAGGTCCGCAAGCTCCTCGAGGTCCGAGTCCTCCTCGCCGGGAAGGCCGAGCATCAGATACAGCTTCAGCTGCGCGAAGCCCGCTTCGCGGGAAAGCTCCGCCGTCCGCAGAAGCTGCGCGGCGGTCGTCTTGCGATCGAGCGCCTTGCGTAGCCGCTCGCTCGCCCCGTCCGCCGCCGTGGTCAAGGTCTTCGCGCCGCCGTTCCGGAGCAGACGGATGAGCTCGGGCCGCGCGCAGAGGCGATCGGCGCGCAGGCTGGAGATTCCCACCTCCCGCCCCGACTCCGAGAGCGTGCGCACGAGCTCGACGATCCGGGGATGATCGGTGACGGCCGCGCCGACGAGCCCGACCTTCCGCGCGTGAGCCGGAACGAGCTCGAGCACGCGCTCGGGCGGCACCGTCCTCATGCCGCCATTCGTGGTCCGCCGCATCACGCAGTAGGTGCACCCGCGCGAGCAGCCCCTCTCCGGCTCGACGAGGAACATGTTCCTGAGCTCGGTGTGCGGAGTGATGATCTGCGATCGCGCGGGCAGCAACTCGTCCGGGGCGCGAGCGACGGGGGGGAGCTCTCCGCCGAGCGACGGTGCCCAGAAACCGGGCCTCCTTCCCAGCGTCTCGATCAGCGCGCGCTTGGGGAGGCCGGAGCGGAGCGCCTCGCAAAGCTCGTGAGCGAGCTCTTCCGCCTCGCCGAGCACGAGGAGGTCGGCGAAGGGAGCGAGCGGCACGGGATTCGAAAACGTAAGAGGCCCTCCGCAAACGATCAGCGGATCGCCTTCGCCCCGCTCCTCCGACCGGACCGGGATTCCGGAGAGGTCGAGGACCTCGAAGACTCCCACCAGCTCGAGCTCGTAGCTGACCGAGAAGGCGACGCAGCCGAAGTTCCCGATCGGCGTTTGCGACTCGACGGTGAGGAGGGGAACGCGAGAGAGCCGGTGCGCCGCGACGTCATCCGGCAGGAAAGCCCGCTCCGCGGCGCACCCGGGATGGCTGTTCAGCTCCCGGTAGATGGCCTGGAATCCGAGCGAGCTCATCCCGGCGCGGTAGGGGCTCGGGTAGCAGAGAGCGATGCGGGTGGGAGCGGCGTGCAGGATCGTGCCCTGCTCGTCCGCGAGCAGCGCACGCAGCCCCTCGACTATGTCCCAGCGTCCCTGCATCGCTGTCGGGGGTAACACGGAGGCCCGCGTCGCCGCCATTCACAATGGGTGCGGTAGAAACCAGGCGTGCGCAAAAGCGCCCTTCTGATCCTCTGCGCCGCCTGCTCGGAGTGGCGGATGCGCCCGCTGACGGCGCCCTACGTGGCGGCAGCCGCGCTCGTCCAGGAGCAGGCGCTCGTCGGGCTCGACCCGGACGGCAACGTTGCCGCGCTCCAGCTGGTCGAGGCGGAGGGCATGCCCCCATCGCTCGAGCTCTGGCGGCTCGACCGCGACGGCGGACCTTCGCGGCTCCTCCTCGCCGCTGCTGGCGACGTCGCGGCGGGCGTGGCTGCCGCGGTGCGCGAAGGTGGCCGCACGCGGTCGCCGCTGCTCCTCGAGGCGGCGAAGAGGCCGTGGCCGGACGCATTCGCCCGCGCGAACGCGCTCGGGTTCGAAAGTCTGCTTCCCGACGTTCCCGACGCGGGGTCCCATCGCTACCTGGTCGCGGCGCCGGGCGATCTCCCTTGCGTCCTGCGCACGGTACACAGAGGCGGCGATCCGCCGTCGTATGTCGTCCTCCTGGCGGAGGCGGCAGGGTCCGGTAACGAAGTCGAGATCGCGCGCCAGCCCACCGCGGGCGACCCGGCCCTTGGCGGGGTGTGGATCCGCAACTCCACGGCGTGGCTCCTGTCGGGATCGGTGGGAGGAGACGATCCTCTTCGCCGGACCATCGCGCTCCGCCGTGGATCGATCGCTCGGGGCGCCGCCCAGATCCTCCTCGCGCATGGACGCGCGGAGCGGGCGAAAGGAAATCTAGATGCCGCGCGGCTCTCGCTGGGACGGGCGGTGACCGCCGATCCGCGCTTCGTGGACGCGCTCTACGCCGCGGCCGCGCTGGACGCCGTCTCCGGCCGATCCGATGCCGCGGTCTCGCTGCTCCGCCGGGCCGCCGAAGTCGACCGGCGCAGGGTGCAGGTCCTGGGAAGGGACGACGCGGATCTGGTTTCGTTGCGCAACCGGCAGGACGTGCGCAAGCTCCTCGGTCTACCCAGCGCGCCTGCCGGGTGACGGATCCCGGGCTTCGGCGTTTCTGGGCTGTGCTAGTGTCCACCGCCCTCGGAAGGCAGCATGGAAAACACCGTCCCTCTTTTCCAC
Organism: Myxococcales bacterium; assembly: GCA_045802855.1. GTDB lineage: Bacteria > Myxococcota > Myxococcia > Myxococcales > 40CM-4-68-19 > VBKO01. Next base: position 15,754 of record JBJMQD010000173.1, read on the forward strand.
GGCCCTCGGGCCCGCCCGGTTCCTGACATCCGTCCGCCCACGCGCTGCAAGCGCCTGCTTTCTCGAGCGGTGCTCGCGGCGGTCCTGGCCGGGCTTTCCGCCTGCTCGAAGGGCGCTCCGCAGCCGACGGCGGCGGAGGCCGCTCCGGTGCCACCGGTGGCGCAGGCGTCACCGTCGCGGCGCGAGCTCAGCGAGGAGGACGCGCGGCGCATCCTTCCCCGCGCCGATCTGTCCGGCCTCACGGGCGAGGCGCGGGCGCAGTTCCTCGACATCGCCGGCGACGTCTTCGACTACGCCGGATGCAAGGACACGCTCGCGAAATGCCTCGCGGCCGACCAGAAGGACGTGCACGCGCTGCGGATGGCGGAGCTCATCAAGGTGTTCCTGCTGCAGGGCGCGCCTCCCAGCCGGGTGGTCGAGTGGGTGGAGAACTACTACGCGTCGTTCGACGCCTCGAAACGGCAGAAAGTACGGTCGGACGACTGCCCGCAGCTTGGCGACAAGAACGCGCCCGTCGCGCTGGTCGAGTTCAGCGACTACCAGTGCCCCCACTGCGCGGTGGCCGCGAAGCCGCTGCACGACACCGTGCTCGGGCCTGAGAAGGGAAAGGCGCGGCTCTGCGCCAAGTACTTCCCGCTTCCCGGCCATCCCCGGGCGCGGGTCGCCGCCGCCTGCGCCGAGTTCGCGAAGCGCAAGGGGAAGTTCTGGGAGTTGCACGAGATCTTGTTCGCCAACCAGGAACAGCTCGAAGACGATTCGCTGAAGCGCTACGCCCAGCAGGTCGGGCTCGACGGCTCGCAGATGCTGAAGGAGGCGTACTCCGGCAAGCTGGATCCGGTGATCGAGACCCATCTGCAGGAGGGCCAGGCGGCGCGCGTCAACGCGACGCCCACCATCTTCGTGAACGGCCGCCCGCACCTGTTGCCCGTCCAGCCGTTCTTCCTCCAGCGCTCCATCGAGGACGAGCTGGAGTGGCAGCAGAACAAGGCGTTCGTGTACGAGGGGCGCGAGACCAAGGAGAAGAAGGGCTGATGCGCCTCGCGGCGACCGGGTGGGGAGGCTAGCTCCGTGGCGGGGCTCGACGACCTTTGTGCCGCCGTTCAGGCGGGCCAGTGCGGCCTCGCCCAGGAAATGAAGCGGCTTTCCGCGAGCGACGTCGTCCTCGCCGGCGATCTCGTCCACGTCCCGCCGGCCGACCTCCTGAATTTCCTCCACCAGTCGCAGAAGAGCGGCGTCCTCTATTCCCGCAGCGAGGGCGTCGAGCGCGCCATGGTCTTCGACGACGGCAACGTCTCCTGGGGCGTGTCCAGCAGCCCCGCCGAGCGATTCGGCGAGATCCTCGCCCGGCACGGGATGCTCGAGCGCGAGGAGCTCGCGCGGGCGCTGAAGTCACAGACGGGGCTTCCCGGAGGCTCCCGCATCGGGGAGGTGCTGGTCGAGCGTGGCGTGTTCTCCCGCGAGGACCTGCCGCGCGCGCTGCGGCTGCAGGTAGTGGAAATCTTCCTCGGCCTGCTCGTTTCCCGCAAAGGACAGTTCCTGCTCCTGCGCGACTTCGATCGCGCCGCGCTTCCGGTCTCCGCCGGCATCGACACCGAGGCGCTCCTGCTCGACGGGCTGCGCAGGGTGGACGAGATGGAGCGGTTCCGCGCACGCATTCCCGGGCTCGACGCGCGCCCTCGCCGGACGGGCAAGACCCTCACCGACGACGGGAAAGACGCGGCCGCGCGCCAGATCCTCGACCTCTCCGATGGCATGCGCACCCTGACGGAGATCGCCGTCCGCACCGCGCTGGGCGAGTTCGAGGCCACCAAGGCCGTCTTCAAGCTTCTCGATAGCGGCCACCTCGCGCTTTCCGCGACCTGAGCGAGATGCAGGCCGTTCCCGCAGAGGCTCGCGGACGGCTCGCGCCGCGGGAGGTGCCGCTCCTCACCGCGGATCTGCCGGGAACGGGCGGGTGTGTCCGAGTCGCGCCCGAGGACTTCCGCGTCGAGGAGATCCCGCTCTATCCGGCGAGCGGGAGCGGAGATCACCTCTTCCTCAAGATCGAGAAGATCGGCTGCAACACGCAGGACGTCGTGCGCGGGCTATCGCGCCTGCTCGCGGTCCGCGAGCGCGACGTCGGCGTCGCGGGCCTCAAGGATCGCCGCGCGGTAGCGGTGCAGACGGTGAGCGCTCCGCTCTTGCCTCGCATCCCCGCGGAGGAGCAGGTGGCGCGGGCGGCGTCGCTCGCGGGAGAGGGGTTTCGCGTGCTCTCCGCCGCCTTGCACGGAAACAAGCTCCGCACCGGGCATCTGTCGGGGAACCGGTTCGAGATCGTCGTGCGAGGGTGCGTTCCG
>JBJMQD010000176.1:0-16110 GCA_045802855.1 Myxococcales bacterium
TGCCCAGAGGGCCGTAGCAGCGAAGCTACGGAACCGCCGCGCCGGTGCCCCGGCGAAGAACTGCGAAGATCAGGCTGATGACCGCGAGAACGAGAAGGATGTGGACCCACGCGCCGATGGAAGCACCGGAAACGAGGCCCAACACCCACAAGACCAGCAAAATGACCGTGATCGTCCAGAGCATCGCACACCTCCTCTCCTGGGCAATGTGGTGTTCCACGTGACGCTTTCCTACCGACGGCCGGACGTACCCGCACAGCGGCCGTGCAAGCGAGCGCACGCCCAAAAGCGTAGTCTTTTGTAGCCCTTGCCCGTTGCCCCGGAGCGCATGGCACCTTGCTCGGCAAGCATGAGCAACACACGTCGTTCTTTGCAGATCTCCACCTGGGAAGGGATTGCCGCCGAGCTCGTCGGCGCGACCGTCACCGGAAGCGTCCTCACCGCGTGGGCGCTCTACCTCGACTTCTCGCCGTTGGTCGTCGGCGTCCTCGGGGCGCTGCCCTTCGCGGCCCAGCTTGCGCAGCTTCCCTGCGCGTGGGTGACCCGGGTCCGCGGCAGCAAGTGGACCGCGCTCGCGGCCCTGCGCGCCTCGCGAACGCTGCCGCTCCTCCTCGCGCCGTTGCCGTTCGTCTCCCTGCCGCTAGCCGCGAAGCAGACCGTGCTTCTCGTCTTCGCGGCGCTCTGGGCCGTCCTGGGCGTGGCCGGAAACAATGCCTGGACGACCTGGATGGCGGAGCTCGTTCCGGCGCCCGTACGCGGCAGATACTTCGGCTTGCGGACTGCCTTCTGCGCTGCCGGCAGCGCTCTCGGCGGTTTGTCGGCGGGCCTCGTCCTCGACGCCGCACGGGCCAGAGGGAAGACCGGGCTCACCCTCTGCGCGCTCTCGCTCGTCTCGTGGATGTTCGGCGTCGTCACGCTGCAGCTCTTGAAACGGCAGGGCGAGGCTAGTGCCAAGCCGCTTCCGCGTCCGCGGTTGCGCGACTTCTCGCGGGCCTTCTCCGATCGACGGGTTCGCCGTGCCCTCGCCTTCTGCACCGCCTGGGCCGCGGCGACCGGTCTCGCGACGCCTGCCTTCTACGACATCCACATGGCCCGGACGCTCCACACCGGGTTCGCGCGGCTCGCGATGTACGACAGCGCGATCGCGGTGCTCCGGATCGTCACCGCTCCGCTCTGGGGGAAGGCGATCGATCGGGTCGGCTCGAAGCCCGTGCTCCTCGCCTGCTGCTTCGGGCTCTCGCTCTCGCCGCTCCTCTGGCTCGTGGCCCACGACAACATGCTCTGGCCGCTGGCGATCGACGCGGTCTTCTGCGGCGCGCTCCTCGCCGGACAGTCCCTCGCCTCGTTCTCGCTGCCGCTCGCCATCTCCTCGGTCGAAGGACGCGCCTTCCAGCTCGCCGGTTTCGCCACCGCCGCGGGCGCGGCGAGCGCCGTCGCATCCATCGCGGGAGGGGCGCTCGTCAGCGCATTTCCCGGCCGCGTCGTCGTCTTCGGTGTAGCCGCGAGCGGTTTGCAAATGCTCTTCCTTGCCAGCGGCGCGCTGCGCCTCTGCGCCGCCGCGCTCGCGCTGCGCATCGAGGAGTCCGGCGCTCGCACCGTGCGCACGCTCGGCCGGTTGGCCTTCCGGGCAGTCCGTCCCCTCCGGACGCGAGCGGCTGCTTGCGTGGACAACGCGGGCCCGGCAACGTCGGCTGCGTGAAGTTCGATTGCCAGGCTTGTGGAGCCTGCTGCTGCAACCCGGCCGAGAACCGCGTGGAGGGATACCGCGACTACGTCTACGTGGAACCGGACGCGCGCCTCCTCCGACGGCTGCGGATCGTCGATCGGTACACGGTGGCGAACGCCCGCGGCGAGCGGCACCTGAAGCTCGTCGGCGCCGAGGAGCGCTGCGCCGCGCTGGAAGGCTCGCTGGGAAAGCGTGTCCGCTGCGCCATCTATCGCGACCGCCCCGCGGGGTGCCGCCGGATCGAGCCCGGCAGCGTCCGCTGCCTCATCGCACGCGCGGATCAGGGCATCGCGTAAGAAGCGATGCTGCCGGGTTGCTCTTCGAGCCGTACTTCGGCGACGGGCAGCCCGAACCGGACCAGCTGATCGTAGATGAGCTTCGCCAGGTTCTCGGCGGTGGGGGGAACATCCAGCGTCACGAAGGGCTCGCCGATCGCGGCAAGGGCCGCGCAGGCGGGATCGCCCTGCTGGAGGAGCATCCGGTGATCGAGCGCCTCGTCGAGGTAACGGCGGGCGCGCTGCTCCACGGTGTCGAAATCGATCACCATTCCGTTCGCATCGACGCGCTCGGCGCGCAGGACCACGAAAAGGCGCGCGTTGTGGCCGTGCAGGCGCGCGCACTTCCCGGGATGTCCGAGAAGCCGGTGCCCGTAGCAAAAGCGCAGCTCCTGCGAGACGCGGAACATGCCGCGCATCTTAACGCGGCTATGATGCGCCGATGTTCGAGTCCTGGGGGCGGTGTCCGAAGGTCTCCCAGCGGGTCGTCCCCCTCGCCTGGCGCAGCGACGCCTTGCCACCTCGCTCTGGGCCGGTGCTCGCGGTGGGCCAGGGCCGCAGCTACGGCGACGTCTGCCTGAACGACGGCGGCGTGGTGCTCACCACCGGGCGCCTCGACCGCTTCATCTCCTTCGACGAGAGGACCGGCGTCGTCCGCTGCGAGGCGGGGCTGACGATTGCCGACCTGATCTCGTTCGCGCTGCCGCGCGGCTTCTTCGTACCCGTCGTCCCGGGGACCCAGATGGTCTCGATCGGCGGCGCCATCGCGAACGACATCCATGGCAAGAACCACGTCCGGGCCGGGACGTTCGGAAAGCACGTACGCTGGCTCGAGCTCCTGCGCTCGGACGGCGAGAGGGTGGAATGCAGGCCCGGCGATCCGCTCTTCGCCGCCACCGTCGCGGGCCTCGGCCTGACGGGGCTCATCACCGCGGCGGAGATCCAGCTCGCACAGGTCGCGGGCCCGTACATCGTCGAGCAGACGATCCCCTTCCGCACCCTGGACGAGTTCTTCGACGTCGACGCAGCGTCGCAGGAGTTCGAGCATTCGGTCGCGTGGGTCGACGCGTTCTCCCGCGAGGGGCGGGGGATCTACTACCGGGGCGACCATTCGCAGCGGCCCGGCCGGGCAGAGCCGCGGCGCCCGCCGCGCGACGTGCCCGTCGACTTTCCGCCCTTCGCGCTGAGCGGCGCCGCCGTGCGCGTCTTCAACCAGCTCGTCGCACTGAAGGGCCGTCTCGCGAAACGGCAGCGCGAGACCGACGTCCGCTCCTTCTTCTTTCCCCTCGATCGGATCGGCCGCTGGAACCGCGTCTACGGCGAGCGCGGGCTCTTCCAGTTCCAATGCGTCGTCCCGACGCGCGAGATCGTCCGCGACCTCCTCGGCCGGGTGCGAGCGAGCGGCCAGGGGTCGTTCCTGACGGTGCTCAAGACCTTCGGCGACGTCCCCTCCCCGGGGCTTCTCAGCTTTCCGCGGCCGGGCATCACCGTCACGTTCGACTTCGCGAACCGCGGCGCGGACACGCTGCGCTTGCTCGGGGAATTGGAGGACGTCGTCCGCGCCGCCTCCGGCGCTCTCTACCCGGCGAAGGATGCGACGATGACCCCGCGCACCTTCGCCGCCTCGTATAAGCGGCTTGACGAATTCCAGCAGTTCGTCGACCCGGGATTCTCCTCGTCCTTCTGGCGCAGGGTCGCCCGCGCATGAAGCGCGTCGTCGTCCTGGGCGCGACTTCCGCCATCGCCCAGCACGTGGCGCGCCTCTACGCCGACCAGGGCGCCTCGCTCTTCCTCGCGGGACGAAATCCCGCCCGGCTCGCCGCGGTCGCCGGCGACTTGCGCGTCCGGGGCGCCGGCCAGGTTGAATCGGCGGTATTCGATCTGGACGACACTGCCGCGCACGAGCGGCTCCTCGACGCGGCGGAGGCGGCCCTCGGACCCGCCGACATCGTGTTCCTCGCCCATGGCGTCCTCGGGTCGCGAGACGCCAGCCCCGAGGAGGCCGAGGCCATCCTGCGGACGAATCTGGGTGGACCCACCTCGCTCCTGTTGCGCGCCGCCCGCCGGATGGAAGCGCGGCGGGCGGGGACGCTCGTTGCGCTCTCGTCGGTCTCGGGCGATCGCGGACGCGCCGCGAATCCGGTGTACGGCGCCGCGAAGGCGGGACTGACCGCGCTCCTGTCCGCGCTCCGGCAGAGGCTGTCGAGCGCAGGCGTCTCGGTCCTGACCGTCAAGCCCGGGTTCGTCGATACGCCGATGACGGCTCACCTTGCGGCGATGCCGTTCGTGGTCGGCCCCGACCGGGTGGCGAGGGACATCGTCCGTGCCCTCGAGCGCGGCGCGGACGTCGTCTACACGCCGCCCATCTGGCGACTCGTCATGCTGGTCGTGCGGCTCCTTCCTGAAAAATTATTTAAAAAGCTCTCTTTTTGATGATCTTTGCGCTGAGCCCGGCACCCATGCGATGAAACGGCGATGCCTGTCGAAATCGAAGGCCTCGGGTCGGTGACTCCCTCGGCTCCCTCGCGCGTGAACATTCGCGTCCGGGAAGCCGCGGTGACGCTGTCCGCCTGGCGGATCGATGCGGCATCGCCGCGCGGGCAGGGCTGGATCGTCCTCGCCGAGCACAATACCGCGTGGTACCGCGGGGATGGCGTGTTCCTCGGATGGCCGCAACCGCGGCTCGAGGCGGCCTGGCGCGCGTTGCTCCCGCCCCCCGAAAAAGAGAATACCGAGTTCCCCCAGCTGGGGTGACGCTCAGATTCCGGCGAGCCCCGGCTCGATGCGGGTGTAGCCCTGCTCGTCGGCCCAGAGGTCGAGGGCCAGGGTGACTAGATCGTCCACGTCCGCGATGGGGCGGGCATCGACCGACAAGTCGATCGACTTCACGTACCGCTTACAGGTTTCGCACGTCTCGATGCGGACGGCCTTCCGGGCCTCGTCGTGGAAGTTGGGGAGCTTGTGTGGATCCTCCTCCCCGCAGTTCGGACACTTGATCCGCATGAACTCCCATTCGCCGCCGCACAGGGCACAGCAGAGGTTGCGCTGCCCGCCCTGCAGATCCGCCTCTCCGCGCCGGGTCGCCATCCACGGCAACCCGGAACAGAACGGGCAGGCGCCCTTGCGCGTCGGCCGCTCCGGAGCGCGCTTCTCGGCGGCCAGAATGCGCACCCAGGGTTGCAGGATCGCGCGCGAAAGATAGTCGTCGCGCGCTTCCAGCCCGCCGTCCCAATAGATGCGCAATCGAGATCGGGCCGTGCCCGGGTCGTCGTCGAGCCGCGACCGCGCCGCCTCGGCCAGGGCCTCGGGTCCGCTCTCGGCATGGCGCAGAACGGGAACCGCCGCCCGCAGGAGCGGCTCCAGCATCTCTTCCAATTTCGGAGATACGGAGCGCAGCGCCCGGGCCATTTCGGCCTGGGCGCGGAAGAGCCCCTTGGCGAAGAGGAGAGGCGCCTCGGCAGACGGAGCGCCGGGCGCGAGCATTTCGGCTCGCTCGGCCCGGCGCTCGAACTGCTCCGAGACGCTCTCAGCGGCGGGGCTGCTCACCCGTCACTTCGCGGAACCAGCGAGGATGGTGGAGCCGGGCCCAGGCCCGGGTCACCGTACCTCGCGTGATGGAGCGGAACGTTCCCGGCTCCCCGATGGTGCCGAGATAGATGTGGAAGACGATCGCCACCACGAAGAGGATGAAGGCGATGTCGTGGATGACGTAGCTCGCCTCGCGGAAGAACTGGTTGAACGAGAGAGGGAACCACATCACCAGTCCCGTCACCAGGAGCCCGATGGCACCGGCGATCACCGTCCAGAAGAACATCTTCTGGCCGGGGTTGTACTTCCCCACCTGCGAGTCGTCGCCCTGGTAGCGCATGTACTCGATGAGGCGTGGCCCTATCCAGCCCTTCTCCTCCTTGGACATGCGCATCTCGGATGCCCAGTGAAGCGCCATCCAGAAGGTGAAGACGAAGAAGGCGACGCCCGACCACGGGTGCAGCCAGCGGCAGACGTTCAGTCCGCCGACTAGCGCCGCCATCCACCCGAACACGGGCGACCAGATGGGGAAGCCCGTGAACAGGCAGAGGAAGAACGCCAGCGCCACCAGCCAGTGGGTGACGCGCACCATCAGCCGGTGGCGGACGATGACGTCGCCGACCACGACGTCCTGGTTGCGCTGAGCGCCCAGGACGCCCTCGTCGACCGTGGGATGGACGACGCCTCTGCCCGCGTACGGCGGTGAAAGCTCGCTCATGGTGTCACACCTCCGCAACGAGGGTCATAGGGCAGCAGGTCCGCTCTCATCTTCCTTCGGCTTCTTCGGTCCGTAACTCAGGTAGTGGCCGATCGCGCCGAACACCGCCGCCGCCATGGCAACGAACCCGATCGGACGCAGCACGCTCTTCCAGAACCGCATCCCGGTCGGCACGTGCGGATCGCGGGGCAGCCCGTACCACTCCGGGTGATCGCCGTGGGCGAGGACCGTCACGACGGTGGTGCCGCCGACGCCCGGCGGATCGTACACCGCGGCGTTCGCGTGACCCGTCGTCTTGAGCTGGTCGACGCGCGACTCGGCGAGGGCGCGCATGTCTTCCTTGGTCCCGAAGTGCAGGCAGCCGGTCGGGCACGCCTTCACGCAGGCGGGCTCGAGGCCCACGTCGACGCGGTCGACGCACAGCGTGCACTTCGCCATCTTGCCCGATTCCTTGTGGTACTTCGGCACGTCGAACGGGCAGCCCGTCGCGCACATCCCGCAGCCGATGCAGGCGTCGGGATTCACGTCGACGATGCCGTTCTCGTACTGGACGATGGCGCCCGGAGCGGGGCAGGCTTTCAGGCAGCCCGGATCAGCGCAGTGCATGCACTGGTCCTTGCGCATCAGCCAGGCGAACCCGCCGTCCGTGAGCGTCTGCTCGTTGAACTTGATCAGGTTCCAGAAGTCCGCGTTGAGCTGCGGCATCGTCTGGTAGCTGCCCACCTGCTTGGTGTCGACGTTGCCGAGGTCGTTCCACTCCTGGCAGGCGACCTCGCACGCCTTGCAGCCGATGCAGATGGAGGTGTCGATGTACTTCGAGACCACCGGCATCTTGCGCGCGCTCGTGTCGCCGTGGAGGGACGCGGAAGACTGCCGGACCTGCAATCCGGGCGAGTTCACGCGACACCTCCTTCGGCCTTCTCGACTTTGACGAGGAAGGTCTTGAACTCAGGTGTCCACGTGTTCGCGTCCATCACGGTGGGCGTGAGCTTGTTCGCGAGCGGTCCGGTGTGACCCTGCGCGGCCATGAAGCCCCAGTGGAGCGGCAGTCCGATGTGCCAGATCGGTTTGCCGTCGACCTTCATCTGGTGCAGGCGTTTGGTGACCATCGCGACGCCCGTGATGCTCCCGCGGGCTGAAGTCACCTTCACCTGGCCGCCGTTGCTGATGCCCTTTTCCTTCGCAAGGCCTTCAGGGATCTCCACGAAGAAGCCCGGCTGCACCTCGTTGAGCCGCCCGTTGCCGTGGAACTTGGTCCAGTAGTGGTAGTGCTCGGTGAGGCGGTACGTGGTGCAAACGACCGGGAAGTCGTTCACCGTCCCGTACTTGTCCTTGTCCGACGCGAACCGGACGCCCGCTGGATTCGAGGTGACCTTCGGATGCAGCGCGTTCTCCCCTGCGGCCTCCATCGCCTCGTAGTGCTCCGGGAACGGCCCGTCATTGAGCTGAGGCGCATAGAGGCGACCGACACCCTCCGGGAGCATGATGAACGCGCCGAACTGGCCGGGTGGCGAGTCGGGCTTGATGTCCGGGACGTCGCCCACCCACTTCTCGCCGTTCCAGACGATGCCGGGCCGCGACGGATCCCAGGGCTTGCCGTCCGCGTCAGCCGAAGCGCGGTTGTACATGATGCGCCGGTTGGCGGGCCACGAGAAGCCCCACTCGTGGAACATGCCCAGGCCGGTCGGGTCGGCATTGTTGCGCCGCTTGGCGTTGTTCCCCGCCGCCGAGTAGACGCCCGTGTGCAGCCAGTTGCCGCACAGGGTGCTGCCGTCGTCCATCAGCTGCCCGAACGAGTCGAGCTGCTGCCCCGCGGCCCTCACCAGCTTGCCGTCCTTGTCCTTGATGTCGGTGATGGCCTTGCCGTTGATCTCCTTCAGCACCTCGTCGAGATCCGGGTTGATCGGGTTCGTGTAGTTCCAGGTGACGTTGAGCACCTGCTCGGGAAGCGCGCCGCCCTCCTTGCGGTACAGCTCGCGGACGGCGAGGAAGATCCGGCTGACGATCTCCTGGTCCGTCTTCGACTGGCCCGGGGGATCGATCGCCTTCCACTTCCACTGCATCCAGCGGGCGGAGTTGGTGAAGGTGCCGTCCTTCTCGCAGAACCCGGACGCCGGCAGCAGGTACACCTCGGTAGGAATGCTCTTCGCGTCCGGCGTCTGGTACTGGTCCTTCGGCGCCTTCCAGAAGGCGGCGGTCTCGATCTCGACGTTGTCGACCACCACCATCCACTTCAGCTTGGCGAGGGCGTTGATCATCTTGTCGGAATTCGGGCCGATCGCCACCGGGTTCATGCCGAAGGTGAGGAAGCCCTCGGGGCCCGACTCCTCGCCGCCGGCCCGCTTCGACTTCCCGCGGTACATGTCGTCGAAGAGGTACATCCAGGAGTAGTTCCCATCGACCTTGGGGAGCCAGGCGTAGCCCCAGTCGTTCTCCTTGGTCGCGGCCTTCCCGTACACCGCCTTGAGGAGGCTGACGGCGAACTTGGGATAGTTCGACCAGTAGTTCATCGTCGACCACGCCTCCTTGTTGAGCGTGGTCGGGGTCACCTTGTCGAGGTACTCGGCGACGGTGTTCAGTCCGCCACGAGGAGTGGCGAGATAGCCGGGGAGGATCTCGAAGGTGCCCGCGATGTCGGTCGCGCCCTGGATGTTCGAGTGGCCGCGCAGCGCGTTGACGCCGCCGCCGGGCCGGCCGACGTTGCCGAGGAGGAGCTGGATCATCGCCGCGGTGCGGATGATCTGGACGCCGATCGAGTGCTGGGTCCAGCCGAGGGCGTAGATGATGGTGCCGGCCCGCTCCGCGTTGCCGGTGGAAGTGACGAGCTCGGCGACCTTGATGAACTGCTCCTTCGGGGTCCCGCAGATCTTCTCCACCATCTCCGGCGTGTAGCGCTCGACGTGCTTCTTCAGGAGCTGGAACACGCAGCGGGGGTTCTGCAGGGTCTTGTCGACCTGGTAGGTCCTGGTCTTCGGGTCGGCCTCGTAGCCCCAAGTCGACTTGTCGTACTCCTTCTTCGCCTCGTCGTAGCCGCTGAAGAGGCCGTCGTTGAAGGAGTACTTCTCGCCGATGACGAAGGTAGCGTTGGTGTGGAGCTTGACGTACTCGTCATGGTACCGCTTGTTCGTGATCGCGTAGTTGATGATTCCATTGAGGAAGGCGATGTCGGTTCCGGGCCGCAGCGGCGCGTAGAGATCGGCGACCGCCGAGGTCCGCGTGAAGCGCGGGTCGACGGAGACGATCTTCGCGTTCCGGGTCCGCTTCGCCTCGATCACCCACTTGAATCCGCACGGATGGTTCTCGGCAGGGTTGCCTCCCATGATGAGCGCGACATCGGTGTTCTTGATGTCGACCCAGCCGTTGGTCATCGCGCCGCGGCCGAACGTGGCGGCCAAACTGGCCACCGTGGGACCGTGTCAAACTCTTGCTTGTGAATCCCGGTACGGCACCCCGAAGGCGGTGATCGCCTTCCACTGGAGGTAGTTGAACTCGTTGGTATCGGTGCAGCCGCCGATCCAGCCGATCCCGGGCGTGCGGTTCACCACCTCGCCGCGCGCGTTCTTCGCGACGAACGTCCGATCGCGCGTGTCCTTGATGTGGCGCGCGATGCCCTTCATCGCGTCGTCCCAGGAGATGTCCTCCCAGTGGTCCGACCCGGGCCGCCGCACTTTCGGGCGCAGGACACGGTTCGGGTTCGTAATATCGTCCTTGAGGGTCGCGCCCTTCGGGCACAGCGTTCCGCGGTTGATCGGGGCGTCCGGATCGCCTTCCACGTGGACGACGCTGGCGGTGACGTTCTTCGCCTTGTCGCCCAGCGTGTGGATGATCACGCCGCATGACACCGCACAGTAGGGACAGATGCTGCGCGTCTCCGTCGTCCGCGCAATCTTGAACTGGCGCGTCTCGGCACGCGCCTTGGAAAGGTCGAACCCCAGCCCGACCGCGCCGCCGACGCCTAGCGCCGTTGCCTTCAGAAAGGTCCGTCGCCGCATCCTGCCTCCCAGGTGTGCGTGGATGTGCGGGCGCAGATTTCCCGGCCTTTTCACGCATGTCAAGTCGGCGCGCATATATTGTGTCGGGCACCATGACGCGGATCGGCCAAGATACCGGGAGCATCGAAGTTTTCACTTTCCGCGAAGGCGCCCTGTCCGCGCTCGGCCACGATCTCCGCCTTCGTGCGTCGCGGTTCGACATCGACGTCCTTGCCGATTCCGTGGTGGCCCGGGTGGACGCGGGCAGCCTCCGCGTGGTCGCCGCGATGCGGGCGGGAACGCCGGCCGAGGGCACGCTTTCCGAAAAGGACAAAGCGGAGATCGAGCGCAACTGCGCGCGCGAGGTGCTCGAGGCGCACCGCCATCCCGAAGCGACCTTCGTCTCGTCAGAAGTGAAACAGACTGACGGCGGCTGGAGCGTCCGGGGAACCCTGACGATCCACGGCGTCCCGCACGAAGGGACCTTCGACGTGCAGCGGAAGGACGGCAAGGCAGTCGCCCGCATCGACATCGACCTGCGCAGCTTCGGGATGAAGCCGTACAGCGCGATGCTCGGCGCCTTGCGAGTGAAGCCCCAGGTCCTGCTCGTCGTCGAGGCGCCCGTCCCCGCCGGAGCGTGAGCATGTACCTGCGGTTTGCTTTCGAAGGTGACGTCCACGAGACGCTGCAGACGATTCCGCTCGCCGTCCGTCGCAAGCTCGACCTTTCAGGACTCAAGCTCTCGCTCGCCGGGTGGACGGCCCTGTCGAGAGCGGAACGGCTGGCAGTCTGTCACCTCCCGGCCGATTCTCCCCAGGACATCGAAGTCTATCGAGAGGCGCTGCGAGGCTTCGCGGAGCGCGCCGGGCATGCGGTGACGCCGCTCGAAAGCGGTCCCGCCGACCCGGCAAGCTGGGGGACGGCGCAGGTACCTGCGACGATCGCCGGACGCGTCGACGCGAGGGAATGGTCGGGGTTGCCGGACGAGGCGCGCTACGTCCTCCTCAAGCTCGCCGATCCGAAACGCGATCCGACGAAATTCAATCTGGCCCTGGGGGAGCTCCGCCGGACTTGAATCGGCTTAGATCCTGCGGCCCAACCAGATTCCCAGGAGGCCCGCGGCGAAGCCGAGAACGTTGGAGAGCACCACGTAGAGCGCCGCTCCGGAGCGCGCGCCGGCGGCGAAGAGCCCGATGGTCTCGTATTCATACGTCGAGAAGGTGGTGTAGGCGCCGACGAATCCCACCGGAAAGAAGTAGCGCCAGTTCGGGTTCAGCTCGCGACCCGCGGACCAGGTGAGGAAGAGCGCGATGACGAGGCAACCGGTGACGTTGATGAAGAGCGTTCCATACGGCCAGGCGATCCCGATGCGCCGGGCGAAGACGCTGCCCACCGCAGCGCGCGCGACCGCGCCGAGGGCGCCGCCCAACGCGACGAGGAGATAGGGCACGGCGCTCGTCACGAGAAGCGTTACGGTAGCAGGTTGCCGGAGGACTCGCCCATGCCGGATCGCCTCGACCCTTCCGTCGTCACCGACTTCTCGGATCGGATGACGTACGCGGGGTATCTGCAGCTCGATCTCCTGCTCTCGGCGCAGAAGCCGCTCTCGGATCCGCCCCACCACGACGAGATGCTCTTCATCATCCAGCACCAGACGACGGAGCTCTGGTTCAAGCTCCTGCTCCACGAGCTGCGCGCGGCGATCCGCTACGTCCAGGCCGACGATCTCGAGCCCTCGTTCAAGATCCTCGCCCGGGTGAAGCACATCCAGGCGCAGCTCGTTTCCCAGTGGGGCGTGCTCGAGACGCTCACGCCGACGGAGTACGGTCAGTTCCGCCACGTCCTCGGTCCGGCGAGCGGGTTCCAGTCGCCACAGTACCGGCTGGTCGAGCTCATCCTCGGCAACAAGGACGCGCGAGTCCTGGAGGTCCACCGCCAATCGCCCGGCGCATACGCCGAGCTGGGCGCCGCCCTCCGCTCGCCCTCGCTCTACGACGAGTTCCTCCGCCACCTCGCGCGGCGCGGCCTTCCGGTTCCGCAGGACGTCCTCGATCGGGACGTGACGGAGCCGCCGCCGCACAGCCCCGGGCTGAGGGCGGTGTTCCGCCGCATCTACGAGGAGCCGACCCGGTACTGGGACGCCTACGAGATGGCGGAGAAGCTCGTCGACGTGGACGAGCAATTCGCGCTCTGGCGGTTCCGCCACCTGAAAGTTGTGCAACGCATCATCGGGCACAAGCGCGGCACCGGAGGCACTTCGGGAGCGGGATATCTCAAGGGGTTGATTGATTTGACTTTTTTTCCTGACCTCTGGGACGTGCGCACGGAATTACGGGGATGAAGGATATGTGCGCATTTATCTACCATTGACCAACCCCGTCCCATGACGTTACGAAAGTGTGGTCATGCAGCGGCGCCGTCCATTTACACGCCTTCTCGGTTGGCTCGCCGCCTTCGCGCTCGCGCTCCAGGTCGGAGTGCCGGTCGCGGCGGCGGCGCAGCTCGCGGCGTGCTGCTGCAAGCACAAGGATTCCGAGCTCTGCCGCTGCCCGATCTGCGAGCACCAGCGCGAGAAGGCCGCGAACGTTCCCTGCATGAAGACGTGCGGCGGCTCGGCGCAAACGGCGATTCCGATGCCGTTCGTCGCCATCGAGCCGCCTGTCGCCTCGCGTACGGTTCCTCTGCCTTTGCCCGACCCGGTGGAAACACCGGTCCCCGATCGCCCTGTTTCACCCGTGAGGGAAGTCCCGACGCCTCCGCCGCTCGCCTGACGCCCGCGTAGTCCGCTCTTTCCGGTCGTCAAGCAGCGTTCGTCGTTCCTTCTTTTTCGCTTTGCGGAGGCTTTCCCATGCGCTCGTTCCTCTACGGTCTCGTTGCGTTCGTCACTGCTCTTCTCGTGTCTGTGAATCCCGCTCTTGCTTGCTCCATCTGCGGCTGTGACCCGGCCGCCTCTACCCTCGGGCTCGATCGCCCGAGCAACGGCAGCCTCCGGCTCGCCGTGGAAGACCGCTACCTGTCGAAGGAGTCGGGCACCGGCGAGGACGCCGAGAAGGAGCAGGAGAACCGTCTCGTCCTGCGCGCCCAGTACTCGCCGTTCCACAGCCTGGTCCTGCAGGGCGAGCTGCCCTACTACACGTTCAAGAAGCACTTCAACGCGGACGGGCTGAACGACGACAACGCCCAGGGCATCGGCGACGCGACCGTCGGCGCCCGCTTCGAGCTGTACCGCTCGGGCATCGAGGCGCGGCACGTCGTCTCGCTGGTCGGCACCCTGAAGATGCCGACCGGCGCGAACAGCCGCATCCTCACTGGCGACGACGCTCCTGACGAGCACCTGCAGCTCGGCACGGGCAGCTGGGACCAGCTCGTCGGCGTCTCCTACACCTACGGCCCGCGCCCGTGGACGCTCTTCGCGAACGTCACCGGCCGCATCAACACGGCCAACGCGCGCGGCTTCCACTACGGCGACGCGGTCTTCGCGACGGCGGGCGCGCGGCGCACGTTCCTCGAGAGCGGGAAGCTCATCGGCTCGCTCGAGGCGCAGTACCGCGGCGCGAAGTACGACCAGTTCCAGGACGGCAGCATCGATCCGGACAGCGGCGGCCACGTCCTCTACGCCACGACCAGCCTCGCCTACGCGCTGACCTCCGATCTGCTCATGCGCGCGGTCGTGCAGGTGCCCGCCGCGACCTGGCTGCACGGGGTCCAGTCCGAGCACCCGGTCGTGTACGCCGCCGTCTCTTACGACTTCGGAATGTAAACGGATAAGGCACGCGCCCGGGGCGCGGCACTCGTCGCTTGTTCTGACGAAGTGCTGCCCCCCGGGCGCGGCCGACAGGTTCTGCCGGGGCGCGGAGTCGTCTCGAAGTTCGGTTCAACCGGTTGAACTGACGCCAAACGGCCGCAGCTAGGTCTAGGCGTCCTGCGCTCGATCGAGGAACTTCGTCAGTCGCTCCCGCACGAGGTGTTCGCCGCGCCGGTAGTCGACCTCGCTCGCGGAGGCTTTGCCCGCGCACAGATCGCGCAGGATCTCCTGCTGGATGCGCCCGGCCTCGAGAGCCTGGCGGTACGGAATCCGGGTGAAGGTCACGAGCTGGTAGCGATTCAGATAGGCGCCGCCCATGCGGCGCGACAGCTCGGCCTCGACCTCCTTCCAGAGCACGAATTCCGGGTCGGCGACCTTGTCGCGCATCTCGACGAAGTTCTCGAGGGCGAGATCAGCGATGGCGTCGGCGTCGGGCTTGCGCATTTCGAAGAGCTCCGCGAAGGCGCGGTCCCACCGGGGCTCGCGGGCGAGGATCCCGTCGAGCACGGTGCAGTCCTCGAAGCCCGCGTTCATGCCCTGCCCGAAGAAGGGCACGATGGCGTGGGCGGCGTCGCCGAGAAGGAGCGAGGTCCCTCGCGACCAGGGGCTGCACTTCACCGTCGTCATCCGCCCGAGCGGCGCCTCCGCCAGGCGGATGCCCAGGTCGGGGACGAGGGCGATTACGTCGGTAAACGTCGCCGCGAAGAACTTCTCGGCGGCGCGGGCGTCCCCGATCTTCGCGAACTCTTCGAAGGAGAGGAAGAGCGTGCAGGTGAAGCTCCCGTCGAGGTTCGGGAGCGCGATCAGCATGAAGCTCTTGCGCGGCCAGATGTGGAGCGCGTTCTTCTCCAGGAGGAAGCTCCCGCCCGGGCCGGCGGGAAGGGTCAGCTCCTTGTAGCCGAAGTCGAGGACTTCCTCCGTCGCAGAAGGCGCGATCGACTTGCGCATCGCCGAGGCGCTGCCGTCCGCGCCGAATGCTACCTGCGCGCGGATTTCCCGCTCCGTCCCCGTGCGCTCGCTGCGGATGCGCGCGACGTTTTGTCCCGGGTCGTACGAAACCAACCGCTCTTCGAACTCGAACCGGACGCGGCTCGTCTTTTCCGCCTCGTTGAGGAGGAGCGCATTCAGCTCTCCCCGCGACATGGAGTTGATGTACTCGCGATCGTCGCGCCCGTAGCGGAGGAAGTGCGCCTCGCCCTCCGCGTGCACCATCCTCCCCAGCATGGGGATGGCTCGCTCGAGAACCTTCTCGTCGAGGCCCATCTGGTGGAGCGCGTACAGGCCTCGGGTCGAGACGGCGAGGTTGATCGACCGCCCCGCCGCGGCGCGGCCGAGTCGCAGATCGGACCTGCGCTCGTACACGACCACCTCGTGGCCACGGCGGGCGAGGAACAGCGCCAGAAGCGACCCGACGGGGCCGGCGCCGAAAATCGCGATCACCGCAGCTCCTCGCGAAGGAGGGAGGCGACGGCGTGGACGTCCTCGAAGCGCGTGTAGAGCGGAGGGGCGGCGATGCGGACGATGTCCGGAGGCCGGGCGTCGACGATGGCCCCGCGGGCCCGCAGCCGCTTCACGAGCGCCGGCGCGTCGGGGATGCGCAAGGTCAGCATCGAGCCGCGTCGCCGGGGGTCCTTCGGGGTGATGATTTGGCAGAAATCACCGACGAGCTCCTCGAGGAGCTTCACCAGCTTCACGCTCTTCTCGCGCAACGCAGGCATTCCCGCCTCGTCAAAAAGCGTAAGCGATGCGCGGAGCGCGGCGAGCTGCAGGATGGGCGGATTGGAAAGCTGCCACCCCTCCGCGCCGCGCATCGGGGCGAACGCGCGAGGCATGTCGAAGCGGGACGCCTTGTCGTGACCCCACCATCCTTCGAGCCGGGGAAGCTGCGCCGCCGCGTGCCGCTCGTGCACGAACGCGCCGCCGGGCGCTCCCGGGCCGGCGTTGAGGTACTTGTAGGAGCACCAGACGGCGAAGTCGGGGCCGTCGTCATGAAGCTGCAGCAAAAGATTTCCGGCGCCGTGGGCGACATCGAATCCGACGGCGCATCCCCGCTCGCGGGCGTAGCTCGCGATCCCTTTCAGGTCGAA